>DATLRW010000098.1:0-28174 GCA_035534495.1 Candidatus Dormiibacterota bacterium
ACACCTGCGAATAAACGACGTAAGCGATGATCGCTTGGTATTCCCGCGCCAAGTCTTGATTCAACAGCTCGATCAGTTCTGTGCGAGACACTTTCTTTACATCTTCAGAAGCCGTTTCATCTTTCAAGGCGCTGTCCTCCAGGATAAAGTGCTGTGATTAATGTCATTTTCGGACTGACCTTCCGGTTGTTTATGCGTACTATCGGAGGATGCTAATCGTACCAAGAGCAGCCGAGATAAAACTGTTCAAAAATGGACAGCCAGGGACTTTACCGCTTGCGCATACATAGCACCTGGAGAAGCTACATTTTGGCTGGACTAAATTTGGGGGAGCAGGTCACCCGCCCCCTCCCTTCCGCGGGGGTCGTGCCCAGATGATATACTCCCTCCGTGCCGCGCCCCCAAAACATTTCCTGGCGCACACTCTCTGCGCCACCCGGCGAATCCTTGTGCTTCCTGGCGCATCATGTTGTATGGGGGCCGGACCGCGAAGGGCCGGCGGGAAGGGAACTGGCGGCTAGAAATCGCCCGCGAAAACTGCTATAATCACAGAGAAAGGCAAGACCCAAGGAGGACAAGCCATTATGGTTACGCTGACTCCGGTAGCGGCGGAAAAAGTGAAAGAGATTATGAATCGGCAGGATCCCTCGCCCACCGCCCTGCGCGTTGCGGTGGTCGGAGGCGGGTGCTCGGGCTTTACCTACCACATGGCCTTCGAGACCCAGTCCACCGACAACGATAACGTATATGAATACAACGGTCTGAAACTCATGGTGGACCAGATGAGCGAGATGTATCTGGACGGGTCGGAAATCGACTACGTGGAATCGCTCGAGGGCGCCGGGTTCAAGTTCAATAACCCGAATGTTCGCAGCACCTGCGGCTGTGGCTCCTCTTTCACCACATAAACCGGCCTTTCCTCAGTTTTGTCAAAGGCCTCCTCGCAGCGAGGGGGCCTTTTCTTCATGCCGAACCCTTGACCGATGAAGATCGCCCTCGCCCAGATCAACCCAACCGTTGGAGATTTTGCCGGCAATGTTTCCCGGATTCTGCATTCTTCCCGGCAGGCCGCCGAACGCGGGGCGGATCTCGTCGTTTTATCCGAACTCTGCCTCTGCGGTTATCTGCCGCACGACCTGATCGAACGGCCCGACTTCGTCGAGCGCAACCGCGTTGAACTCGAACGGCTGGCCAGGCAGATCCCCCTGCCCGCCATCGTCGGCTACGTCGGCCGCGCCCGGACCCCGACGGGCAAACGCGCCGCCAATTGCGCCGCGGTCATCTCGGGCGGCCACATCCTGTTCGAGCAGCAGAAGATGCTGCTTCCGACCTACGACGTCTTCGACGAGACCCGCTACTTTCAGCCGGCGGAACAACAATCGCTATTCCCGTTCCGCGGCAGCCAGATCGGGCTGACGATTTGCGAAGACATCTGGAACGACAAGAGTTTCTGGCCGAATCGCCTCTACGAACGCGATCCCGTCGCCGAGCTGGTTTCCGACGGCGCGAACCTGCTCGTCAATATCTCCTCCTCGCCCTTCATGATCGATAAGCGGGCGCTTCGCTACGACATGCTGCGTGCCGTCGCGCGCCGCTACCGCCTGCCGGTCGTTTACGTCAATCAGGTCGGGGGAAACGACAGCCTGGTCTTCGACGGGACCAGCGTGGCCATCCTGCCCGACGGGCGCATCGCGGCACAGGCCGCCGCGTTCGAAGAGGACCTGGTCCTCTTCGATACCGAAGCCGAAACGGGCGATATCCACGAGCAGCCGGCCGGCGAACTCGACGCCGTGCTCCAGGCGCTGATCTGCGGGACGCGCGACTACGTCCGCAAATGCGGTTTTTCCCAGGTGGTCATCGGCTTGAGCGGAGGGATCGATTCGTCGCTGGTGGCGGCAATCGCCGTCCAGGCCCTGGGGCCGGAAAATGTATTGACGGTCGCGATGCCCGGACCCTATTCCTCCGAGGGCAGCCTCGGCGACGCCCGCCAGCTCGCCCACAATCTCGGCATTCGCCTCGAAGTGCTGCCCATCGGCGATATTTTCCGCGCCTATCGCGGCACGCTAGCGCCGGTCTTTGCCAACCTTCCCGAGGACGTCGCCGAAGAGAATATCCAGGCGCGCATCCGCGGCAACCTTCTGATGGCGCTTTCCAATAAGTTCGGCAGCCTGGTGCTCAGCACCGGCAACAAATCGGAATTGGCCGTCGGTTATTGCACCCTGTACGGGGACATGGCCGGCGGCCTGGCCATGATCTCCGATATCCCCAAGGTGATGGTCTACGAGTTGGCGCGCCTCCTCAATTCCCGCCGGCCCATCATCCCCGACGCCGTCCTGGCGAAAGCGCCGTCGGCCGAACTGCGGGCCAACCAGGCCGACACGGACACGCTGCCACCCTACGAGATTCTGGACCGCATTCTGAAAGCCTATGTCGAGGACCTGAAAAGCGTCGAGGAGATCGCGGCCCACTTCGAATTTCCCATCGCCCTGGTGCGTGACATCGCCGCCCGCGTCGACCGCAACGAATACAAGCGGCAGCAGGCCGCTCCCGGCTTGAAAATCACATCCAAGGCCTTCAGCGTCGGCCGCCGATTCCCGATTGCCCAGCGGTATCTGACGTAATCCTTGCTATCCTAATGCACGACATAATTCCCGAGAGGTTCTCATCCATGAGAAAACGAGCTTTGCAGGCCAGTCTGATATTCGTTGCCGTGCTCGCCAGCGCCGCGCTGTGGGCCCGGCAGACTCCCGCCAAGGGAGGGGAACCGCCCGCCGACACCGGGAATCGAATCGTGAATTTCCTGCGGGAATTCTACGCGTGGGGTCCGGCATTTCAGATCAAGGTCGACCCGGCGGTTCCTTCACCGGTTCCCGGCCTCTACCAGGTCCCCGTATCCATCTCCTACCACGGGCAGAGCGACCACGCCACCATCTACCTCTCCCGCGACGGCCATTACATCCTTCGCGGACGAATCGACAGCCTGCTCGCCGACCCCTACGCCGACAATGTCCAAAAGCTCGACATCGCCAATCACCCCTTCGTCGGCCCGGCCAAAGCGTGCGTCAACGTCGTCGAGTTCAGTGATTTCGAATGCCCCCACTGCCGCGAGGCCCATCAAGGCCTTATCGCCATGGAGTCCAAATATCCCCAGGTGCGCTTTACGTTCATGGATTTTCCGCTCACGCTGGTTCACCCCTGGGCCAAGACCGCCGCGCTGGCCGGCCGCTGCGTCTTCCAGGAAAATCCCGCCGCCTATGCCAAGTTCCGCAACCTCGTGTTCGATAACCAGGAGCAGATCACCCCGGACAACGCCTATAACGACCTGGTCGGCTATGCCACCGGGCTCGGACTAAATTCCACAACCTTTCAAGCGTGCCTGGCGTCGCCCGAAACCAAGAAACTCGTCGATGCGGATACGGTCTTGGGAGCCAAACTTAAGGTGAATAGCACGCCGACGATATTCGTGAACGGGCGGCCGCTCGTGGGCTGGGCACCCCAGATCATCGACCAGTTCATAACGTTCGAACTGGCCAAATGCCAATCCGCGCATTAAAGTGAACATAATATACCTTATCAGACGTTAGAGATATCCCCTGCCGCGCCTTTCGCCACCCGGCTTATAATCGGTCTGCTGAAGGAGGCGTCGATGGGACAACTCTTTCTGGCCCTAGCCGCGTTGGTATTGTTCGTTCACCTCCTTTTCAATGCTTGGGTGGTTGCCGGGGCGCTGGTAACCTCTGGAAGGCAAACTCTCGAACGGCTGCACATTCTTTCGCTTTTCTACGGCGCGGTTATGGAAAACGTTTCCTGGCCGTGCCCGCTGACCCTGGTGCAAAAGTGCTTTTTGCTGAAGGCGGGAAAAACCCCTTACCAGGGCGATTTCCTGGTTCATTACCTGCAGGCCGTCGTCTCCCCGAATTTTCCCCTGGAACTTCTACGCTGGGGAGCGATCGGCGTTCTGGTGATGAATCTGGGGATATACGCCCACCGGTACATGCGCCTGCGGAGCCACGCGTTCCATCACTAAGATCCGACAGCCAAAGGGGCTGTTCGTCACGGCAGTGTCCGGACTGGGGAGGACGGCGCGCGGGTGGAACCGGTTTGTGCGGCCGAATTAGGCGGCCGGAGCGGCCGGGAGGGAAGTCTCGTCTTCGGCCAGGCCGGAGGAGCGCTCGATGGCAGCCAGGGCGTCGTGCAGGGCGGCGGCCAGTTCATCCGCCGATACCTGAGAGCGGCGGAACTGAAGCCGGAGCACGAAGGAATCGTCTTCGGGGCGGTAGGAAAAGACATATGGTTCGGGACGCGGAGCGCTTCCCTGCTCCTGCTGGCGGGCGCGGCGCGCCTCATCGCGCGTGAGCCGGCCGCTGGAGATCCGATTGACCATCTCGCTCATTTTCGACGGCGTGGCCTGGCGAGCGATCTGAAGCAGGAGCGATTTCGAGTTGACGCCCTTTTCGGCGCACTGGCGCCGCACGGGGCCGGGGATCAGGCGAAGCGAGAGCAACTCGGTCACCGAAGTGCGCGACTTGCTGATCTTGCGGGCGATCTCCTCGTGCGTGTATTCGAACTGCTCGGCCAGACGCGCCAGGCCGTCGGCCTCCTCGAACGGGCTGAGGTCCTTTCGCTGCAGATTCTCGATCAGGGAAATTTCCAGGGTTTCCGCGTCGTCGGCGGTTTTCTCGATGCAGGGCAACTCGCGCAGCCCGGCCTCGCGGGCCGCGTGGTAGCGGCGCTCGCCCGAGATGATGTAGTAGGTGTCGTCCCGCGCAACGTAGCGGACCAGGAGTGGCTCGAGCACGCCCTTTTCGCGAATCGATTCGGCCAGTTCGCTGATGTCACCGAGCGTCTTGCGCGGCTGCTCGGGGTCGGGACGAACGCTTTCGACAGGCAACATGCGGCCCACCGAGGCACCGCTGAACGTCGTCAGCGACTCAACATAGTGCGCGTCATGCCGCATCTTCAGAGTGACGGGCAACCCGATCTGCTTGGACACGGGCAATAACCTCCTCGGCCAGCTTGCGATATTCAATGGCCCCCGGCGAGCTGGGCGCGAAAGTGAAAATCGTCTGCCTATACGCCGGACTTTCTTCCAAGCGCACATTTCGGCTGATGCGCGTTTTGAACAGAGCGGGACCGAAAACCGATCGAATCTGTTCGACCGCGTCCTTGGCGATATTCGTGCGCCGGTCGAAAAGGGTAATGAGAACGCCGGCCATTTTGAGATCTGGATTGGGACGCGCGCGAATCCGGGAATAGGTTTCGAGAAGATCGTCCGTACCCTCGATAGCGAAATAGCTGGCCTGCACCGGGATCAACAGATGGGTGGCCGCGACGAGCGCGTTCACCGTCAGGATGCCGAGGGTCGGCGGGGTATCGAGAACGATGAAATCGTAGTCCTTTTGAATGCCGAGCAGGGCGTCTTTCAGCTTGAAGGGAGCGTCAAACTGGCCGACGAGTTGCTGCTCCAGCTTGGCGAGGGAAAGACGCGCCGGGGCCAGGGAAAGGTTTTCGACCTTGGAGGGGCGAATGACCTGGCGGAGATCAACGTGCTGCTCGGAGAGCACGTCGAACATGCTGGCCACCACCTCGGCCGAGTCGAAAAAGGCGAGACTGGAATTGCCCTGGGGATCGAGATCGACGAGGAGGGTACGCCGCTTACGCCGCGCGATAGCAGCGGCGAGGTTGATGGCGGTGGTGGTCTTCCCTACCCCGCCCTTTTGATTCGTAATGGCCAGGATGCTGGTCAAATCGCGGCTGCCATCTCCAGACTATATATTGGGGCATAAGCGCTTTTGCCCCAAGAACTAGGAGGACTGTAGCCGTGCGGCAGGGGTAAATGCAAGGGGAAAATTGACCCAGGCGGCGAAAAAGTTCCGCAGGCGCTGAACATCGAAATGCAGGGAGAGAGATTACCCCTCCGGAGCGGCATACAGCGCCGTCCCCCCGGTCGGAATCACGGATTTTAAGGGGCAATCGTCGCGGAACGGTGCGGGCGCAGATTCGAGGAAATTTCCGGACGGGGCGGCCGGAGCGCTTCCCTACATCTTATAGCGCCCCATGTCCTCGTCGTTGAGTCCTTCGAGCCATTTGCGAATTTCTTCATTTGGCGCGTTTTCGACGGAGGAGCCCGAAACGCGGGAACTCTTCAGAACGCGCTCTTCCACGTAGATGGGGCAATCGAGGCGAAGCGCGAGCGCGAGCGCGTCGCTCGGGCGGGAATCGACGGCGAAAATGTTGCCCTCGCGCTCCATCCAGATGAGCGCATAGAAGGTATCGTCCTTCAGGTCGCTGACGACAACCTTCCGGACCGCCACCTGCAGACCCAGCAGCATATTCTTCAGCAGATCGTGCGTCATCGGGCGCGGCGTTTGGACCTTTTCGATCTCGAGCGCAATCGCATTGGCTTCGTAGATGCCGACCCAGATGGGAAGGATGGAGCCGCCCTCGGAGTCACGGAGAACCACAACGGGCATATTGGTGACAGGATCCATCATGAGACCGCGAATTTTCATCTCGACTTCCATGGACGCCTCCCGCGACTAAGCTATGTGTTCGCCGACGAGGCTATTCGGTCCCGCCTGAGTTATGGCCACCTGGACGTATTGTCCCAGAAGATCGGCGGCCGGTGAAGCAAAATTTACGACACGGCTGCTGGACATCCGGCCCGTCCATTGCTGACGAGCCTCGTGGCGCCCGTCAACCAGTACCTCCACCGATCGGCCGATTATCCGTTGATTCCGTTCCGTTTGGATACAGCGCTGGCGCTCGATCAAAAGCGCGAGGCGGCGGCTCTTTTCCGATTCGGGAACCTGGTCAGGCCATTCGAGCGCCGGGGTGTTCGGGCGAGGCGAGTACTTGAACGCGAAAACCCCGTCGTACCGGACGCGGTCGAGAAGGTCGAGCGTGAGGGCGAAATCGTCGTCGGTCTCGCCGGGAAACCCGACGATCACGTCCGTTGTGACGCTGATCGGGCGGCGGGCCGAGCGAATCATGGAAATCGTATCGAGATACTCCTCACGGGAGTAGCCGCGGTGCATGCGTTCGAGCACGCGCGTCGAGCCGGACTGCACCGGCAGGTGCACGTGATCGCAAAGGACATCGCAGGAATCGATCGCCTGAACGATATCGGGGTGGAAATCGCGCGGATGCGACGTGGTGAAGCGTACCCGGCGAATGCCCTCGACTCGGGCTGCCGCCAGAAGCAGGCCGGAAAAACGCAGGCCGGGCGGCCCCGGGTCTTGCCAGGAATCGACGGTCTGCCCGAGGAACTGCACTTCGGTGTAACCGGCGGCGGCCAGGCGTCCCACCTCGGCCAGGACGGAGCCGGACGAGCGGCTGCGCTCGGGACCCCGGGTAAATGGGACCACGCAGAAGGTGCAGTGTTTGTCGCAGCCCTCGATAATCGTGACGTAAGCGCGAAAGGCGTGATCGCGGCGGGTCACATCGGTCTCGAACGTCTCATCGACATCCAGATCGAGGCCGGTGACGCGGCGCTCGCCCGCTTCCAGGCGGTCGAGCAATTCCGGCAGACGGCGATAACTGGCCGAACCGCAAACCATGCTGACCCATGGCGCCCGCTCAAAAATTCGTTCGCCCTCCTGCTGCGCGACGCAGCCCAGAACGGCGACCATCCGATTCTGCTCGGGGGCTTTCTTATAGCGGCCCAGTTGGGTGAAGACCTTTTGCGCCGCCTTTTCGCGTATACTGCAGGTGTTATAGAGGATCAGGTCGGCCCGTTCGCTATCGAGGGTGGGCCGATAGCCGCGGGAAGCGAGCACGCCGGCCACCTTTTCCGAATCGTGGACATTCATCTGGCAACCGAAAGTTTCAAGGTAAAAGGTGCGGCCTTCGGGGGCGGACTGCTTCTCCGGCTCTCCGGTAAGGACTTCCAGGGGAATATCCACAGGCGTCATGACGCGGCCATTCTAACACAGCGATTTCACCGGGCCGCGGGCAGCACGCGGCCCGGTGCGCGCGTCCAATGAAATGGTTGGGCACATGGGATTTAGTTTGTTGACTGATGACGAACGCGTGGGGAGCGGCAAGGTTTGACGGTGTTGGGAGCCTGTGGTACGTTGAGATCGTTTACGCTTTCCGCCGGCGCCGAGAGGGAGTAAACGATTCTGAATCCGCTCGTGTTGCTGCTGGCAAGTCCGCTGACGGGACTGCTTGAACAGACCGGTTGGGTAGCCCGGATTGTCCTGCTGATCCTGCTGGTCTTCTCCCTTTTCTCCTGGGCCGTTATCCTCGAAAAATATAGATTCTTCGGGCAGGTTGCCTCCCACACAAAGAATTTCCTGAAGATGTTCCGTTCGTCGCGGGATATGCCAAACGCTTCCACCCTCCAGGCGATGGCTTCCGGCTCTCCCTTGGTTACCGTCTACAGCGCCGGCTACGAGGAGTGGATTCGCCAGTCCGGCGGAGGCAATCCGCACCCCGGTCCGGCCCGCAACACGCAGATGATCGCCGTGGAGATGCAACTGGCGGCTACCGAAGAAACCCGGCGCCTCGAACGGTGGATGCCGTTCCTCGCCACGACCGGATCGGTGAGCCCCTTCATCGGCTTGTTCGGAACGGTCTGGGGCGTTATGGACGCCTTTTCGCGGCTGGGCGAAGTCGGGGCAACGACCCTGCGCGCCACGGCCCCGGGGATCGCCGAGGCGCTGATCACGACGGCCGCCGGGCTCTTTGCCGCGATCCCCGCCGTGATTGCCTACAACCACTACCTTCACCATATACGCGACTTTTCCACGCGGATGGAAAACTTCATTACGGAGGTTGTCGTCCGCATCGAAGCACTCAGTCACTAAGGCCATGTCGAGAACGACTGCACTTTCGAGTCCTTGGGCTGCCGCGGGGTTCGGCCGGGAAGAAACCGGCGTATTCTCGCTTCCGAGGGGCGGCGCGCCTGTCTCCGGACGATGGCCCGACCCCGGCTTGGCTCTTGGGCCCGTTTCGGTCTCGATGGCCGTGAACCGCGCATTGCTTTCCGTATAGAGACCCGCCGATGCCCTCAACCATGCGATCGCCCGGCAGTTCCCTTTCCGAGATCAATATGGTGCCGTTCATCGACGTGATGCTCGTCCTGCTGGTGATCTTCATGATTACCGCGCCGGTGCTGCAGTCCGGCATTCAGGTCAATTTACCGAAGACGCGCACCGTCAAGCAGATCAAGCAAGCGCGGGTGGTCATCACGATCGACCGCGCCCAGCGCGTCTACTTGAACGACAAACCGATCAACATTCATCAGTTGGGAGCGGATGTGAAGGCCGTGCTGACCGATCCCGCCCATCAGCCGGTCTATATCCGTTGCGATGAAACGGTGCCATTTGGAAGCTTCGCCACGGTGACCGACCAGCTGGAACATTCCGGCATTCAGAACATCAGCGTCGTCACCGTGCCGATTACCGAAAGGCCTCGTGGGCACTAAGGAAACGGGCGGGACACGCCGGCCGGGCGAAACGCTCAAGGGTTCGCTGGTCTGGTCCGGGGCATTTCATGTTTTTCTGGCGGCGATGTTTGTGATCTCGGCGTTTTTATCGAATCGAGGAGCAATGTGGGGCGGCGGAGGCGGGGGTGGAGCCGTGCAGGTGACGCTGGTCGGCAGTTTGCCGGCGATCCCGATGCCCCGCCCGAGCGTCGTGACGGCGAGCCGGGTGGTCGACGTCACCCGCGGGCTCTACAAATCGGAGCCGCCGCCGAAAATTCCGCTCGAGCCGAACGCGGTCAAATTGCCGGCATTCCTGAAGGAGAAACGCCCGGTCTACAAGACCCCGCGGCGCTCGAAGCTTCTCGAGAACAAAACCCAGCCCCCGCCGAACGCCGTTCCCTACGGCCAGGGGGGAACGCCCCAAGTCCCTTATTCAACGTTCACAATGGGACCACACACGCCAGGCGGCCTGAGCATGGGCGGTCCCGGCGGCGGGTTCGGCCATCAATTTCCCTGGTATGTCGACGCCGTGCGGCGGCGCGTGAGCAGCAATTGGCTGCAAGCAACGGTCGATCCGACGATCCAATGGGCCCCGCGCGCGGTGATCGATTTCGAGATCCTGCGGGACGGAACCATTGTGAACGTCCAGGTGACGCAATCGAGCGGATATCCTTCGGTGGATTCTTCGGCGGTGCGGGCGATCGAGGCCTCCAGCCCGGTCAATCCGCTGCCGGGGGGCTATAGCGGCTCCCATGTGGACGTGGAATTCTGGTTTGACTTCCGGCGGTGAGGAAAACGGTGATGAAAGCAAAACGCGGCATAGCGTGGGGATTGGCCATGGCAGTCGGCGTGCTTCTCGTCCTGGTGGCGCGGCCTGCGCCGCTCGCGGCGCAGGGCTGGTTCCGGACGGGAACAGGGCTCGGCGTGAGCAAGGTTCGGCTGGCGCTTCCCGATTTCGCCTCGGGGAATGCCGCCACGCAGCCGCTGGCGCAGGTTTTCAATCAGGTGCTCTGGAACGATCTGAATTATTCCGGCGTGGTCGATATGGCCAGCAAGAGCTTTTATCCCTTACCCTCCACATGGCCTTCGCAGCCCAATCAGTTTCAGGGGCAGCAACAGCAGTGGAGTCAGCCCCCGGTGAACGCGGCGATGATTTCCTTCGGAAACCTCGCGGCGTCGGGAACGAATCTGTCGCTATCGGCATGGCTCATGGATTTGACCAATCCCTCGGCGCCGCCCATGCTGGCGAAAATCTACTCGGGCGCGGCCACGCCGGAGGGCGCGCGGCAGCTCGCGCACGAGCTGGCCGACGACATCGTTTCGGCGCTGACCGGCGGCGTGCCGGGCATCGCCCAGACCCAAATCGCCTATAGCCACCAGGTCGGAAACGTGTCCGAGCTTTGGGTCATGGATTACGACGGGGCGAACGCGCACCGCATCACGCATCTCGGAACCGAGGCCATTACGCCCCGCTGGTCGCCCGACGCCTCCGAAATCGCCTTTACCTGCTTCGTGCCGTATCGCGGGGTCGTTTCGGCGCAGGTATGCCTCTATTCGATGGCCGCCAAACGCGTCTTGTATTTCCGGCGCTTCCCCGGGACGAACGCAACCCCGGCCTGGTCTCCGAGCGGCCAGAAAATCGCGTTCATGTCGAGCATGCGCGGGAGCCCGGAAATCTGGGTCGCCAGCGCCAACGGCAACGACCCGAAAGAGCTCACTTTCACGCCCAATTCGGTGAACACGTCGCCCGTCTGGAACCCCAAGACCGGCCAGCAGATTGTTTTCGTCAGCGATCGCGGCGGCTTGCCCGAACTCTACATGATGAATTCCGACGGCTCGAACGTCGTCCCCATCCACCTGCCCGACATGGGCTATGTCGTGGATCCCACCTGGTCGCCCAACTCGCAACTGATCGCCTTTAGCTGGCGCAGGCCCAACGGCAATTACGACATCTACGTAATGGACATTGGCAGCCAGCAATTGTTGCAATTGACCCACGACGCCGGGCGCAACGAGCGGCCCTGGTGGGCTCCCGACGGCCGGCATCTGGTTTTCCAATCGGATCGCACGGGAAGCTGGCAAATATGGACCATGCTCGCCGACGGCAGCGACGCGCGCCAATTGACCCGCGGAGGCAAGAACTTCTCGCCCAGTTGGTCTCCCCGATAAAACGACTGGGCAAAGAGGATGGACGGAGCAGTGACTCGTGACTTGGGATTCCGCAATGGTACGATAGATTACGGAATTTATTCCGTCACTGCGCCGACAGAGAGTTGTATTCAGGAGGAAAACGCATGGAAAGCAGTCCGGATAGCAGTTCGTTTCGCAAGTACTTTCTGATTCTGTTGGTTTCGGCCCTGACAGTGTTCGCCGGCGCCTGCGCGAAAAAGCACGTGGCCGCCCTTCCCCCAGCTCCCACGCCGCCAGCGGCCGCTCCGGCGCCGCCGACCGTGAAGCTTTCCGCATCCCCAGATTTCATCACGCGCGGCCAGTCGTCGAAGCTGACCTGGACGTCGCAGAACGCAACGCACCTGGATCTGGAACCGAGCGTCGGCCCGGTTCAGTCGAACGGATCCTCCACCGTCACCCCCGACCAGTCCACCACCTACACGATTACGGCCACCGGGCCGGGCGGAAACGCCGTGGATACGGTCCGCGTAACGGTGGGCGCGCCGTCGGTCGCACAACCCTCGGCGCCCAGCGCCACGATGGCCGAGCTATTCGCGCAGGACGTCAAGGACGCTTTCTTCGATTACAACAAGGCGGACATCCGCCCCGATGCGCAACAGGCGCTCACGCAAACTGCCGAGTTCCTGCGTTCGCATCCCGGCGTCGATGTCACCGTCGAGGGACACTGCGACGAGCGCGGCTCTCTCGAATACAACCTGGGACTCGGACAGAGGCGCGCCAACGCCGCCAAGCAATTCCTGGTGTCGCTCGGCATTAGCGCAGACCGGATGACCACGATGAGTTGGGGGAAGGAACATCCTTTCTGCACCGAGCATAACGAGACTTGCTGGCAGCAGAACCGGCGAGCCCATTTCGTCATGGCCCATTGATTTCGCCACAGCCGACCAGTCCCCTGCTCCGGCCGGCGCCGTTCGAAAAGACGGCCGGAGCAGACGGGCGGGGCGGTAAAGGAGGAACGACCTTGCGTGGACGAGGAATTGCAATCACTTCGGTGGCCGTGGCCGCCGCGCTGGTGCTGGGGGCGCTATTGTCTCCGCCGCCGGCGGATGCCGTTGCCAAAGAGATCATTCAATTGCAGCAGCAAGTAGCGATCCTGATGCAGAACCAGCAGTCGATGCAGAACCAGATGACGCAGAACTTCGCGGTCCTGAAGACCATGGTCGGCCAGGCCGTGGACTCGCAGAACCAGCTGGCCACCACGGTGGGATCGCTCCAGAAAACCGTCCAGGAGATGCAAGCCAGCAGCGGATCACAAGACAACTCCATGTCCAGCCAGGTGCAGGCGATCTCCGGCACTCTCGAGGACGTGGAAGCCAGGCTCGGCAAGCTTTCGAGCCAGCTCGCAACGACGCAGAACAGCCTGCAAAGCCTGGATGCGAAGGTCACCGCCCTGGGACCTCCCCCGCAGCAGCCGATGCCCGGCGGAGCGGAGGGTAATCCCCCCGGAGCCCCTGGAGCCCCTGGTCAGCCGGGAACCGACGCCTCAGCCCCTTCCGCCGCGCCGACAGCGAGTGGCCCTCCACCGCCCGCCGACCTGCTGTACACAAACGCCTTGCGGGATTTCACGTCCGGGAGCTATAGCCTCGCCGGCCAGGAATTCCGCCAGTATCTGCAGTATTACCCGCAAACCGATCTCGCTTCGAACGCCTATTTCTACCTGGGTGAAATTGCCTACGCCCAAGGGCGCTTCCCCGACGCCATCAGCGAATACAACCAGGTGCTGAACAACTATCCGCATAGCTTCAAACGCGCCGACGCCAGGCTCAAGAAGGCGTACTCGCTCTTGAAACTCAAGGAAAACGGGCCGGCCATCGCCGAACTCCGGCGTGTGATTCGGGAAAATCCCGGCACCGAACAGGCCCGCAAGGCTGAAGCGCGGCTGCGTGAATTGGGCGTTCGAAGCCGCTAGGGCCGCGACGCGCGACGATTCCCTTCCCGGCATTCGCCGCGGAGAGAAAACTCGCGCGTCCGGACCGTTTTCCTGCTCGCCGCCGATGCTCCTTTCAGGTATACTCGGCCCGCAAAGATCACATTCATGTCGGTAAACAAAGTTATCCTCGTGGGTAGGTTGGGGCGAGACCCCGAGAGCCGCTTTACGTCCGGTGGACAGCAGGTCTGCAATTTCACGCTGGCGACCGATGAATCGTTCAAGGATCGCGCCGGCGAGCGGCAGAAGCGCACCGAATGGCACCGCATCGTTCTATGGGGCCGGTTGGCTGAAATTTCCCAGCAATACCTGAAGCGGGGCACCCTCGTCTATATCGAAGGAAGGCTTCAAACCCGGCAGTGGGACGACCGCTCCGGCAATAAGCGCACGACCACGGAAATTGTCGCGAACGTGATGAGAATCCTGAGTCCCCGGGGCGAGACAGCGGGCGGCGGAGCGCCTGCGGAAGCCGCCATGGGCGCCATGGGCGCCGAGGGCGCCGATATGGAAGAGCCGCACTCCGCCGGCGAACCCGCAATCTCCGACGAAGACATTCCCTTCTAAAAGCAGTTTGAATTCACCATCCGGAAAAGCGCCGCCGCGGGGATCCGCTCAGCGATCGTCCCGCCGTGTTCCCGGAATGGGCGGCGGGTGAATTTTATGTTCCGAGTCCAGCCGCTTCAGGAAAGCGTCGAATTTCACCTGCTGGGCCGGGGTCAGGATCGCGCGGATGCGCGCATGAACGTCTTTGCGAATCGCGTCGTACCGGGGCTGAACCTCGTCCTGGCTCTGCTGGAAGACGGCCGCGAATCGCTTATGCGCGCCGGCGAAAATCGCGTGGACTTCACCTTGCTGCCGAGCAGTCAACTGCAATTCCCGCGAGAGGCGATCAAATGTGCGTTCGTGGCGAGGCACATGGTCCATATGCCGGAGAACCACTGCGCCGAAACCGCCGACGAGGCCGCCGAGCACAAATAAGGCCGCCATCAGGCCGATCGCTTTCGCGCTGGGCGGTTTACCGGGCATGAGCGTTACTGGAAGCCACGAGGAGCGCATCGTCCTGCACGGCAGGTTGTGATATGGGCACGCGGATCAACTCCTGGATCTGGACCTGCTGAGCGGTGGCATTGCCGGCGACAGGCGGTGCGGCCACCTGGAATCGGAGCATGAAGACCGCCAGAACAAGCGCGGCCACAGCGGCCAGCCAGCAGAGCTGCCGCCCGGCGGTCTCGACCGGTTTCCACAATTCCTGATCACGCCGCCGCTGGCGAATCTGCACCATCACGCGTCCGGCGAAAAACGCGTCGGCCGCCGGCAGCGGGCGGTCGCGCAACACGGCGAGCAGGCCGGCGCCGTCCTTCGCGCGGTCCAAAGCGGCGGCGCAACGGGCACACGCCTGGATGTGCTCTTCGACTTCCCTGGCCTGGCCGGAATCCAAGCAACCTTCTATATAGTCTTCCAGCCGGGCTTCCCTAGCCGAACACGCGGCTTCGCGAGAGTGCTTCGCAAACATGGCATCAGCCTCGCTTCATCGCCGTCGGACGCGACTGGCTCAACCGGCGGCGATAGATTTCTACCAGTTTCCCTCGAGCCCGGAAGAGCCTGACTTTCACGGTATTGGCATTCAGGCCCAGCATTTCCGCAATCTCATCGATGGAAAATCCCTGTATTTCCTTGAGTTCGAACATGTTCCGGTCCACCTCATCGACCTGAGAAAGCAACCACTCGGCAAGATCGTGCTGCCGAGCCGCTTCCTCGGGATCGACGCCTGATGAGCGTTGCGCTTCTCCCTCGAAACGTTCGCTCTGTTCTTCGGTGAGGTCGGCTTCGTATACCAGGGGGCGCGCCTTTTTCTTTCGCAAATGATTCCAGCATTCATTGACGGCAATCTTGTAGATCCAGGTCGAAAATTTCGAACGGAGATCGAATCGGGGCAACGAGAAATAGGCTTTGACAAAAACCTGCTGGGCGACGTCCTCGGCATCTCCCGATCCGCGCAGCAGCCGGCTGGCAACGGCGATGACCCGATGCTGATGGATCCGCACCAGCGCTTCGTAGGCCGCCTCGTCGCCTGCCTGCGCCCGGTGCACCAGTTGACGTTCGTCCGCCGCATCATTCATTCCGCCGACCTTGGTCGAAAGAGCTGTGCATCCCTCGGTGGTCAGCCGTCTAGACAGACGCATCGACGGCTGATCTGGTTACATCTTGTTACCTAACAGGCCGTTGCGCAATGCCGCAACATGGCTTGTTTTCCCCTGACCGGCATCGAGTCGTGCGGCCCGATACGGCCGGCGGAAACGACAGGGGTTAACTGAAGCGGTACTAGAACCAGCAACGTATTGAACTGGTGTGTGTTGCTTTCCCCTAACATCTGCCTCGCTTTTACCACTTGATACCTATATGCCAATTATGGAAGAATCATAACCACTATGGTTATCGGAGAACGTCTCAGAACCCTGCGGGAGATCAAAACTCTCTCTCAAGGCGAAATTGAGAAGCGCACCGGCCTTTTGCGGTGCTATATCTCGAGGGTAGAAAACGGCCACACGGTTCCGTCGATCGAGACTTTGGAAAAGCTGGCGCGGGCATTGGAGGTTCCCCTCTACCAGCTCTTCTACGACGGCGAGGAACCGCCAGCGCTGCCCAATCTACCGGAGAGAAAAACTGCGGACGAGATTGCCTGGGGTAGCTCGCCTGAGGAAAATCGTTTCCTGGGCCGCATGGCGCGGCTGTTGGAACGGCTGAACGACAACGATCGCCGTCTGTTGCTCCACATGGCGCAACGGATGGCCGAGCGCTAGTTCGGCTCGTCACCCTCCGGCTCACTGCGAGTCAAGCGGGGAATGCTGTCTCATTCCCACTCGATTGTCGCCGGTGGCTTGGAGCTGACGTCGTAGACCACACGGCTGACCCCATTCGTTTCGTTGACAATACGAGCGGAGATTCGCTCAAGGATCTCTGGCGATAGCCGGGCCCAATCGGCGGTCATGGCGTCTTCGGAAGTCACCGCGCGGACCGCGATGGTCAGGCCATAACTTCTTGTATCTCCCATCACCCCTACGCTGCGCACGGGCAGCAGAACGGCGAACGCCTGCCACAATTTCTCATAGACCCCCGCGCGCCGGATCTCGTCGATCACGACGGCATCGGCCTGGCGCACGGCCTGCAGTTTTTCCTCGGTCACCTCGCCCAGCACCCGCACAGCCAGCCCCGGCCCGGGAAACGGGTGCTTGGTCAGCATTTCCTCCGGCAAGCCCAGTTCCCTGCCTACCTCGCGAACCTCGTCCTTGAAAAGATCGCGAAGCGGTTCGACAAGCTCGAAAGGCATCACCGAAGGCAGCCCGCCAACGTTGTGATGGGTTTTGATGACCGCTGACGGCCCACGCACCGAAACCGATTCGATCACATCGGGATACAGGGTACCCTGGACAAGGAAGCGAATCGGCCGGCCGCTCGAGCGTTCGAGCTCGCGCGCATGATCGGCGAAGACGGAGATAAATTCATTCCCGATGCGCCGCCGCTTTTCCTCCGGATCGGATATGCCGGCCAGACGGCCCAGGAACCGGTCGGCGGCGCGGACGCCGACGACGCTCAGGCCCATCCGTTTGCCAAGTAAATCCATCGTTTCTTCGAACTCATCTTTCCGAAGCAGCCCCGTATCGACGAAAACGTTCGTCAGCCGATCGCCGATCGCGCGGTGAACCAGCGTCGCGGCCACGGCCGAATCCACGCCGCCGCTCAAGGCGCAAATCGCCATCTCTCCGCCGACCTGCTTGTCGATCGCCGCCACCGTTTCCGCGACCAGACCGGCCCGCGTCCAGTTGGGCCGGGCGCCGCAGATGCCAAACACGAACCGATGCAGGATGTCGCGGCCGTACTCGGTGTGACGCACCTCGGGATGGAACTGCACGGCGAAAATGCGCCGCGCCGGATCTTCGATGGCGGCCAGGGAAGTGGGCGTCTGGCCGGTCGCGCGGAATCCATCGGGCAGGCGCAGGACCTGGTCGCCGTGGCTCATCCAGATTTTTTGGCGCGGGGGCAATCCCGTGAAAAGAGCCGATGAACCGGCCGTGATGTCGATCTCGGCCGGCCCGAATTCCCGGGACTGGGCAGGACGAACCTCGCCGCCAAGCGTGTGCGAGATCCATTGCAGGCCGTAGCAGATGCCCAGAACCGGCAGACCCAGGCTCAATACGTCGGGATCGCAGACCGGCGCGCCGGGATCGTAGACCGAGCTCGGTCCGCCCGAAAGAATCAGGCCCGCCGGATCGAGCTCTCGAATCTGCTCGATCGGGGTCGAGCAGGGCAGGATCAGGCTGAATACTTCCTGTTCGCGGATACGCCGGGCGATGAGCTGCGTGGTTTGCGAGCCGAAATCGAGGATGACAATCCCGCCGGCGGGGCGCATTCGACTGTGCGTCGTCATCGCCCTTACCGGACCACCACGTTCACCAAACGATTGGCGACAAACACGGTTTTCACCACCTGTTTTCCATCGAGAAACGCAGCCACTTTTTCATCGCTGAGCGCGCGGCGCACCACTTCCTCCTCGCCGAGCCCGGCCTCGACCACCAGGTGTCCGCGAACGCGCCCGTTGATTTGAACGACGATTTCATATTCGTCCTCGCGAGCCAGTTCCCTGTCGAAAGCCGGCCAGGCCTTTTTCGCCAAACCGCCCTTGTGGCCCAGCATTTCCCATAGTTCCTCGGCCATATGCGGGACGAGCGGGGCCAGCATCGCGACGAGTGTTTCCAGGCAGGTCTTCAGGACGGGCGGCCGCACGCTCTCTTCGAGCGGCTCGTTCCCGTAGAGCACATTGACCAGTTCCATCACGGCGGCCACGGACGTATTGAAGTGCCAGCGCAGTTCGAAATCGTCGGTGACGCGCTTGAGCGTCTGGTGCGTCTTGCGAAGCAAGGAACGTTCGGCGTCGGTCAACTCGCCGGCGGCGAAGGCAGCCGGCTTCGCCGTCTGGTCCTGTCGCAAGCGCTCGGCGTGCCGATCCACCAGGCGGAAGGCGCGGTTCAGGAACCGCGAACAGCCTTCAATTCCCTGCTCGCTCCATTCCAGGTCTTTTTCGGGCGGCGCGGCGAACAACATGTAGACGCGGCCGGTGTCGCAGCCGTACCGCTCGGCGATATCCATCGCGGCGACGACGTTGCCGCGGGATTTCGACATGGCCACGCCGCCCTTCTGCACCATGCCCTGCGAGAAGAGCCGCAGCACCGGCTCGCTGTGGGTCACCAGGCCCAGGTCGCGCATCATCTTGCAGAAAAACCGGCTATAGATCAGGTGCAGGATCGCGTGCTCGATGCCGCCGATGTACTGATCGATGGGAAACCAATAGGCGGCCGCCGCCGGCTCGAATGGGGCCCGGCCGTTGCGAGGATCGGTGTAGCGGTAAAAATACCAGGAGGAATCGACGAACGTATCCATGGTATCGGTTTCGCGCCGCGCCGGCCCTCCGCATTTCGGGCAGGTCGCATTGACAAATTCGGGAATGCCTGCCAGCGGCGATTCTCCCTGGCCGGTGATCGCAACGTGGTCGGGCAGCCGGACGGGCAATTGCTCGTCGGGGACGGGCACGATGCCGCAGGACCCGCAATAGAGAATCGGGATCGGGGTGCCCCAGTATCGCTGCCGCGAAATGCCCCAGTCGCGCAGCCGGTAGGTGATCTCCGCCTGGCCGAAGCCGCGCTCGCGGGCGTCGGCAGCCATCTTTTCGATGGCCTGTTCGGAAGCGAGGCCCGTATAAGGGCCGGAATCGACCAGGCGTCCGTATTCGACCGACGCCTCCCCGATCGATTCATCCGACTCATCGAGCGCGGCGCCCTCGAGCGGCTGGACGACAACTTTGACCGGCAGCTCATATTTCCGGCAGAACTCGAAATCGCGCTGATCGTGGGCGGGCACGCACATCACCGCTCCGGTTCCGTACTCCATCAAAACGAAATTCGCCACCCAGACCGGCACCCGTTCCCCGGAAAAAGGATTGATCACGTGCCTCCCGGTAAAGAAGCCGAGCTTTTCCGTCGCCAGATCGGCGGGCCGGAGGATATGACGGCGCAGTTCATTCCATTCCGATTCCAGGGCGGGGAGATTCGGCTGATCCTTGTACAGGCCGGGGAGCAACGGATGGTCAGGCGCCAGCAGCAGGGCGGTCGCGCCGTAAATGGTGTCGACGCGCGTGGTGAACACCTCGATCGATGTCTCCCCCTCCCCATCGAGCCGGAAACGAATCCGCGCACCGGAGGATTTGCCGATCCAGTTGCGCTGCATCGCGAGCACCCGCTCGGGCCAGCCCTCATCGAGCTGCTTCATGTCGTCGAGCAGCTCGTCGGCATAGTCGGTCGTTCGGAGGAACCATTGCTCGAGGTCTTTCGCTTCCACGGCGGTATCGTCGTGGCGCCAGCAGCAGCCGTCGACCACCTGTTCGTTGGCGAGAACGGTCTGGCATTTCGGGCACCAGTTCACGCGGGAGCGCTTGCGGAAGGCCAGGCCGCGCTCGAACATGCGCAGGAAGAGCCACTGATTCCAGTGATAGTATTCCGGCTCGCAAGTGGAAATCTCGCGCCGCCAGTCGTAGCTGAAACCGAAGCGGCGGCAGACGGCCTTCATTTGGGCGATATTCGCGTTGGTCCACTCGCGTGGATGAATGTTGTGCTGGAGCGCGGCGTTTTCGGCCGGCAGCCCGAAGGAATCCCAGCCGAGGGGATGAAGCACGTTCAGGCCGCGCATGCGCTTGTAACGGGCGACGGCGTCCCCGATCGTGTAGTTGCGCATGTGGCCCATGTGCAGCGTGCCGGAGGGATACGGCAACATCTCGAGAACGTAATACTTCGGGCGCCCGGGCTCGGCGTCGGCCAGGAATGCGCCCGACTCTTCCCAAATCTTCTGCCACTTCGGCTCGATGGTCTGCGGGTTGTAATCCGCCACGTCGGCTCTACCCCTTCCGTTTTTCCGTCTTCGTTTTCGCCCCGCGGCGGTCCGCCATGGCGTCGCCGCCCTCGGCCGGGCCTTCCCATTCCACTCCGGCCAGCCACCAGAGGGCTTGCACATTCCGCCAGTCGTCTCCCGGGCGGTCGATCGGCGTTTCCAGAATGAAGGCGCACGCGGCCAGTCCCGGGTGATTGACGATTCTCCGCAGCGCATCGAGCCCGATTTGGCCCTGGCCCAAATGCTCGTGCCGGTCGACATGAGAGGCGAATGCCGGCTTGGAATCGTTCATGTGGACCACGCGCACCCGCTCCAGCCCGATTTCCCGGTCGATCTGCGCGATCGTTTTCTCGAGTCCGGCTTCCTGCTGAATTTCGTAACCGGCGGCAAACAGGTGCGCCGCATCGAGGCAAACGCCCAGATCCATTTCCGCGCAGGCTTCCAGAATCGCGCGAAGCTCTTCGATGCGCGAGCCGACCGCGCTTCCCTGCCCGGCGGTGATTTCGATCAGAATGCGCAGGCGGCCCAGAGCCAGCCCGGCGGCGGACTCTCGCAGCGACCTCGAGATCTGCCCGATAGCGGTATCGATCGTCTGATCGAGGCGGCTGCCCGGATGCACAACCAGATATTCAGCGCCGAGTGCCAGGGCTCGCTCAATTTCCCCGCGAAAACCGAGAATCGTCCGGGCCTGTGTTTTCCCTGCCGGGGCGGCCAGATTGATCAGGTAATTCGCGTGGATCACCAGCGGCCCGATTCCCAACTGGCTTCGCCTCTGGCCAAACCGGCCGGCCGCTTCCGCGTCGATCGCCTGTCGCCCATCGGTCCACATGCGCGGACTGGCGGAGAAGATCTGCATCGTGGTGCAGCGAAGCCGGGATGCCCGCTCCAGGGCTTCCCCGACGCCGCCGGCAATCGAGGTGTGAATCCCGACCAGGCGCGTCGCGGCCGGCGCTTCGGGCGCCTTGCCCTGCTGAGCGACGGCGTTATCTCGAGCGATTTCCGGGAACAATTGTGCCTGCACCTACCCCATCCCCACATGCACGACGGAACGGCTGACCGGCGAAATCAAATGCCTCCAAGCGGCTAAAGAGCCATTCTACTGGACCGGCTCGCGCTCGCCAACAGCGGCCCCGGCGGCAAAATGCGGAAGGGATTTTGGTTAGCCCGGCGCCGCCGAACGGATTTCCGGATTCGGGTGGCATCGCGGATCGAAACTCATGTCGCCCCGCGCGCCGGTTTCCGCGCGCGGGGCGGCATGAGGCGCGATGATGGAATTAGTGGACCGTATCGATGGGCAATTCCGTATGCGCGGCCCAGTAATTGATACCAATGCCCAGGAACGCCAAAATGGCCATCACCCAGAACACGCCGGTCCAGCCAAGCGTGGGGACCATGGCCGACGACACGACGGGTCCGATGGCGCTGGTGGAATTGGAGATGACACCCATGGCGAACGCGCCGGCTCCCATCGTGGCGACAGGGAAAACGTTGCCGGGCGTGGCCCAGTAATTCGGGGCGATCATCTGCATGAAGACGCCGAAGATGGCGGCGATCATCAGCCAGGCATACGATATGGGCGCCAGATAGAGAATCATGATTGCGCCGATGCCCATGATCAGGTCCGCCAGGTTCATGACGTTCAGCCTGGCCCGCAGGATGCCCTGATTGGTGGTCTTATTCCTGGACCACAAGTCGCCGATCCACGATCCGAGGAACGCGGCGAAGAAGCCCGCAATGCCCCAGGCAAACATGACGTTCCCCACCTGATTTTGGGAGTAACCCAGGTGGTATGCGTAGGCGGGCAGGAAGCCGCCGATGCTGAACAGCGACCAGGTCAATGGGATCTGCACGATACCCATGAGCCAGGTGATCTTGTATTTCCAGGCGCTCTCGTGCGGCTGGCCCTTTGTCTCTTCGATCTGTTTCTTCAGGGTTTCCGAATCTTTGGCGAAAACGAAATAGACCAATGCGCCGAGAATCATAATTCCGGCGGTGATGTAATACATCTCCTGCCACCCCAGGCTGGCCAGCCGGCCGGATAGGATCCCGCCCAAAGCCCCGCCCAAGGGAATCGAGCCCGCCGTGGCAGCGAGCGAGATGCCACGCTGCGAAGGCTTGAACCATCCCGACAGCTGCACCGAAAACAATGCCAGCATCATGATCATCAAGCCTTGCGAGAAGCGCAGCACGGTCAACAGCCAGAGCGAGCTGACGGTCGGAATCAAGAGTTGCGGCACGATGAGAAAAATCTGAGCCACCAGAACGCCGGTCTTGATGCGGGAGTCGAATATACCTCCGTGTCCCAGAAAGAAGGCCACAAAGAGTCCGATGGCAAAACTGTCCACACCGTACGTGGTCAGGGTTTGCAACGGCACGTTCATCGTTTTGGCGATATCGGGGGCGGCGATCCCAAACGCCGTGAGAGAGATGAAACTGGTGGACATAATCAGGCCGCAAACCGCGGCCATCACCCATCGGTAACCTGACTCTTGCTCCGCAACAGCAATTTGTGACATATGAACCTCTGCAATGAAATAGCGAGAGTTGTCAGTCTGCGACCATGGTCGATATAAGACTTACGAGATCTCCAACCGGGGACAGAATGCTTCGGGTAAATTCAGGCGAGAAAGCCGTCGATAGGATTCCCTTCCGCGCACCGCCGGACCGGCAGGAAACCAGCCCCGCCGCCGCATAACCACTCGTGCATCGGAACGGAATAAAAATCAAATCGTCCCTGCGATGAGATATTGTGCAAGAAATCCGGCCCAAGCGCCCATGATTCTCAAAGAGATCACCGCATTAGTCAAGAAGAATTCCCGGACGTAGAGGGGATCGAAAAGCTATGTTTTGGGCCGTAGTCGGTGGTTTGCCGCCCGGCTCCCGGGTAGAATATTCTTTCCAGAAGCCACCCGGGCGCGAAAGAAGTCACCGTGATGCCGCACGCAACCGAAGAACCATCTCCGAAAACGGAAACGAAGCTCGAGCAGTGGCTGTGCGACGTGCTCGAACAGCATGCCGCGGCGGGACGCGGTCTTACGCCGGATGTCGTCCACGATCTCCGCGTAGCCTTGCGCCGGTGTCTTTCGATGGCCGAGAGTTTCATCGATCTCGATTCCGAGCCGGCCTGGAGCAGCCTGCGCAAAAGCGGGAAAAGCCTGTTCAAGCGTTTGGGCCGCTTGCGCGACACGCAAGTGATGGCCGGGTGGGCGAGGAAACTGGCCCCTTCATCCGACCCCGGCGCGCAAGCGTTGCTCGGTCATCTCCGGACCGAAGCACAGCAGCACGAACACCGCGCGCTTCGGGCGCTGCACCGGTTCGACCGGAAGGAATGGAAAAAGTGGGTGACGCTGCTGCCGCCGCGCTCGGCCCGTCTGGCGGCCGACGGCCCGGCCGCCGAATATCTGGCGGTCGTTCGCTGGGAAGAGGCATACGCATTGCACCGCAAGGCCGTGCGGGGCCGCTCGCGCGCCGCTTTCCACCGCGCCAGAATCGGCATCAAGAAATTCCGCTATAGCATCGAATGCTTTCTGCCCGGCCGGTCGGGCTGGATCGCCACTCTCAAACAGGCGCAGGACGCGCTCGGAGAAATGCACGATTTTGTTCTGCTCGAACAGACCGCGTTTTCCTTGGCGGCGTTTGCCGAACCCCACATCCGAAAAGCCTGGAAAGCGCGGCTTGGTTCGCTTTGCGACGAGCGGATCGACGCTTACCGGGCCAAAATGTCGGGCCGTAAATCGCCGTGGCCGGCTTGGCGCCAGGACCTTCCCTGCGACGAGCGTCTGGATTCGGCCTGGATGGCGTGGCTGGAGACCTGGACCTCATTCCGCGCGCCCAGCACCGAGCACGCCAGGCATGTGACCAACCTCGCCCTGGAACTCTACGACCAGATGGCCAAAGCCGGTATGGGCGGTGCGCAGGGAAACGGGCATGCTCGCCGGATTTTGCACGCGGCCGCTTTGGCCCACGACGTCGGCCGGGCGCATGGCAGCCGATCCCATCACAAATATTCCTACGACATGATCTCCGGGCTCAAGACGCCGCCCGGCTGGTCTCCCCAGGAGCTTCAACTCGCCGCCCTGGTGGCCCGCTATCACCGGCGCGCTCTGCCGCAGCGCCGGCACGCGGCATTCCGGCATCTTTCGGCCGACCGAAAGCAGAAGGTGCTTTTGCTCGCCGGCATTCTCCGCCTGGTGAACGCCATGGATCGCCCGCATGAGGCGGCGATCCGCAGTCTGCAGGCGGAGGTCGAAAGGGATCGGATCGAGATCCACGCCGGCGGCTATAGGCCGGGCGAGCCGCGCGCTTCGCGCATCGCCAATGCCAAGCACCTGTTCGAGATTGCGTGCCAGCGGCCGGTCGAGGTTTTGCCGGCCGCGCAGGGGAGATGAAGGATGAAGACGGGCGAGCCCGCCCCTTTCAGCGGCCGAGCCGGCGTAGAATCCCGGGGTTGTAGAGCCAGCGCAACCATGCCCGGGGCGGCTCGAAGGAATCGATTCCCAGAAGGGCCACCGCCGATTTTTTCAGTTGCGTGAAGGGTTTTCCCTGGCCGGCGGCCGCGGCGATGACCCCGTCCAGATTCGGCGCGTGGCCAAAGCACATCACGTCTCGCACTTTGATCCGCGCCAGTTCCCCGAGCAGCGCCGCCGGGGTGCTATCGGGCATCAAGTTATCGGTCCGGCGCAGACGCGACACCGTACTTCCCAAGACCTCGCAGAAAATCTCCGCCGTCTGCACCGCGCGCAGCAGCGGACTGGTCATCATCATCTGCGGACGAATCCCCAGCTCGTGGAGTCCGCGGGCCACCCGCCTGGTTCTCGCCTCTCCACGGGGCGTCAACGGACGCGCCGGGTCGGCCGGACAGGCCGGATCCGTGCGGTCGATTGCAATTCCATGGCGCACCAGATAAAGCCGCATCGCATCTCCCTTTGCTCACCCGTCGCAGGGCTCGCCAATTGCGCTCCTCAGCCGGAATCCGGGCGCGGGACCGGACGCGGCAGCCGCGCCCGCTTTCCCGAACGAGCCTTCGCGGCCGACGCGCGGACGCGGGAACGAGCGGGCCGTGCCCGTCCATCCCCTGCCCGCGCCACGGCGTGAAAGCGCGCCTTGCGTTCGAGTTCCTGTTCGAACAAGGCCGCTCTGGCTCGCGCCCTTCGCAGCCGGCCTTCCAGATAGTCCCCCGATGCGACCTGAAAGATCACCGTTCCAGGGCCGATCGTTGTTTGCGCCGTGTCGATTCCCGGACCCGGACCCGTATTCAGGGCCACGGCGATTCGCAACAATCCGACGAGAATGCGCACTTGCCGCCGCTCGCGGGGGCTGAACGAGGAATAGAGCTTGTGACGAAGTTCGGGCTCGATCGTGTCCTGATACCGCACCAGGCACGCCACCAGTTCGCGCGACGGTCCGGCCAGGCCGGGCAATTGACCATGCCGCATCAGGTATTCGCCATGTTTTTGCCAGCCGACCGGATTCACCGCGCGCCCGACGTCGTGAACCGTGGCGGCCACCTCCAGGAGCAAGCGAAGCTCGACAGGCAGGCCGTGAATCGGCGCCAGCTGGTCAAAGAGCGAAGCGGCCAGGCGGCGAATCGATTCCCCGCGCCGCCCGTCGCAATGCATCGAAGCGGCGAATCGGCGGGCGCCGGCGAGCAGGCCGGCCGCACGCCTGTTTTCGGCCGGGCTCGTCCGGCGACGAAAGAGCGATTGCGCCAGGTCCAGCAGCAATCCCTCCCTCACGCCCACGCCGGGCACCAGCACGGTGCGCAGGTGCAGCCAATCGGCAAGCGTCGTGAAGACGATGGCGGCAATCGGCAACACATCGGCGCGATCGGACCGCACACCGAACTTCTTCATGCTCCCGCGGACATCGAGGCGGAGTATTTCGGGCAGCAGGCGCTTGAGCCGGTTCACTTGCAGGACGGGCACGCCGTGAATCGGAGAGCCGGCCGTCAGGCGCGCCAGCGCCTCGGCATTGCCTCCGCAGCCGACGACCACGCCATCGGCAAGGTCGGGCGGATCGGGCCAGGCGGAAACAAGCGCGGCGAGGACCCGGTCGTGAATCAACCGCTGCTGGCTCGGTTTGATCCGGTCGCGGACCCCCTCCGATTCCATCAGCCGGACCGTTCCGAGAGGCAGGGCGAAGGTGCGTTCGACCCCTTCGGCATGCAATAGAGTGATTTCCAGGCTGCCGCCGCCCAGATCGAATATGACGCGTGGCGGACGGCCCGCGTCGAGCGCCCGGACAACGGCGTGGCGGACCAGGCGCGCTTCCTCCGTCGCTCCAATCACCTCCAGACGCAACCCGGCCTCGCGGTGAATGCGCTGGAGAAGGATTTTACGGTTGCGGGCCTCCCGGACGGCGCTGGTCGCCACGGCGCGATAGGTACGCACACCGAAGCGGTCGAGCAGGCGGCGGAAACGGCGAAACGTTTCGACCGCGTTCGCGATAGTCGACGGATCGAGCCGGCGCTCCAGGAAAACTCGATGGCCCAGGCGAACCGCGCCCCGCTCGGTTTCCATGATCGCCAGATCGGTGGCTGTATTCGCTTCGGCGATAGCCAGGCGGATCGCGTTCGAGCCCGCGTCGATGGCGGCGATGCGCACGGGCGAACCCCAGTTCAACGCCATAAGTGGACCAGGGCCTGGGACGGCTGGTAGCGAACGCTCCGAATGCCCAGATGATCGGCGATGCGGCGGCGCAGATCGGCGTTGACCGCGCGGATCGAGCCCTCCCCGTTGAACGTGACGAAATTGTGCCGCCGGGCCAGATGAACGAATTCCTTGCGCACCAGCGTCTGGTAGTGAATGAAGGATTCGTACAGGTCGTCGGAGAGGTGCATATCCCTGCCGGCTTCCCAATAGCTGATGGTGGGCTCTTTCTTGAATTCGCGGAGAAACGTGACTTCCGGACGCACGTTGAGGAAAAAGGTGAGGTCGGGCCGCAGGGCCAGTTCGTATATTCCGTGCGCGTATTCGCGGTCGATGCCGCGAACGACGGCGCGCACGATCAGCGTGTAGAAGTAGCGGTCGGCCAGCACCACCATTCCCGAGCGCAGCGCCGGGATGATGCGCGTCTCGAGCTGATCGTAGAAATCGGTGGCGTACATCAGGGCCAGCGTATAGCGGGTCACCACGTTTCGAGCCAGTAGCGCGTCGATGTCCTTGCCGATCAACGCCGACCGGCGCAATCCCATCGTCTGCACGGCAAAGCCCTGCGACTCGAGCCACTCCGTCAGCAGGGCGATTTGCGTCGAGCGGCCCGAGCCGTCGGTGCCTTCGACCACGATCAGGTGCCCGTCCAGGTCCTCGCGGCGAACCGTGGGCAAGGTCAGCGATGCGACCGGGCGCGGGCTCACGGAGACCGGCGTCTCTTCGCGGGCGGCATCCTGCCCGGGCCCCTTCGGCGCGCCAGCCAGTTTGGCCGATTCACTCATCGCGTGGCAAAGCGGTTGAGGTCGATGCGCATGGAAACGATTTCCCGCATCTGTTGCTGCAATTTCTGCACCGGCAACTTCCCATCCATGAGGACGAAGCCTTCCGATTCCACGAGTTGGTCGTACCGCTCCAGGATCATTCCCTGGAAAATCCGGAAACTCTCGACACGGTCGAGCGACAGCCCCATGTCCGCCCCCGCCTCATAATACTTGAGCCTGGGCCTTCCGCTCAGGATCCGCTCCACGGCGACATCAAGCG
>DATLRW010000099.1:0-12661 GCA_035534495.1 Candidatus Dormiibacterota bacterium
TTTCATTTCGCATGATTTTCGTATCTTTTTCCGTAACCGGTTACGATTTTTCGCATGCACCAGCAGCAGCAGCTTGCCGGTTACCGAAGATACGGAAACAGCCGGAATTTTCGGTTACGGGTTACGGCGGTTACCGGCTCCCTCACATGCCTCGCTTTCAAATGCGAATTTTCTTCTTTTACCGTTTCCGGCCAGGCCCCGGCAGGCGCGCCCCACAGCGTTTTTAACCGCTCCGTGCCGGTGAACATCGCCTGAGAATCCACGTCGAAGCCGACCCACTGGAAGCGGGGCAGGGCGGCCACCTTGTCCGCATATTCCCGCCCGCAGCGCAAGGCCAGGGCTTGCAGGTCCCCCGGTTCGCTGAGACTGAAGCCCGCCCACACGTCCGTCAGGGAAGTGAGGGTCCTCGACACCTCATTCAATCTCTGGGAACACCAGAGCAAGCCGAGCCCGCGATGCCTCCCCTGTCTCACGATCCGGCCGAACGCCGGCGGCAGGTAGCTGGCTTGACAGACGGCCGCCGCTTCCTCGACCACCACCAGCAAGTTGCCGGACTGGTAGACCGCCGCACAGAACGCCTCGAATTCCTCGACCGTTCCCTTGTCGGGGATGAAACGAGCCGCAGCGAAGCGCCGGCCGCGCGCCCAAGACAGGTACTCAGCAAGCGAATCCGGATCACTCGTGCGGAACGCCAGCGGGCCGTACTCCCCCAGGTAGTCCCAAACCACAAGGCGCGACTGGTGGCGAGCAATCGTTCGGGCCAGCGTGGTTTTGCCGACCCCTCGCCTGCCGAAACAGGCGACCACCGGGGCTTGTTTCATCATTCCGGCCTCCAAGACGAATAGGGTTGAGCGGCAGCGGCAGCCGAGCCCACGGCTATGCCTCCGGTCACCAGCCCGAGAACCACCACCGCAGCAAACAGCAGTTCGGGCCACAATGCCCGCCAGGGGCTGATAGCGGCCGTCCCGGAAGCCGGCGGGTCCTTGGCTGGGGATTCCCCCTGGCCGGTGACCACAGGCCCCGCGAGCGATGACGGGAGCGATGCCCACCACGGCGCGGAATCGGGATTCGACGCGGCAGGACCAGACGGCAGGGCGCGAGCCGGAGGTTGGCGTGTACCGGGGGGCAGTGCCCGCGTGCAGCTCACCGCGAGCCGGCGCAACGCCTCGCCAGGCGGGACACCAAGCGACGCCGAGAATTTAGCGACCAGATTTTCCGGCAATGTGCGCCGAATCACCGTGGCGCCCGCGCCAGGATCATCCGGGATGCCGGCCGTCGCGCCGTCGATGAAGAACTGACGCAGACGCGCCCGCATGGTTTCGGAAGTGACGCCGGCCGTCGCGCCATCGGGAACGCGAATCGAGTAGGTTTTCATCGCGGCACCGGCCCAAAACCGAGCGGCGGAGCGCCGCCAGACTCGCGCTTGAGCAACTCGGCGACCAACAGGACGGCCAGCACGAAGAAAAGCACCCAGGCCCATGCGGGGATGCGCGCGGCCTTCATCGCGCACCGCCGGAAGGCAGGGAGTCCCTTCGTTTTTCACTTCGGTAGGATGAAAACGCCGAAGCGAAATTACGTGCTAAGTCTTTGTGGGAGTTTGGTGAGCCGCCCAGGACTCGAACCTGGAACCCGCTGATTAAGAGTCAGCTGCTCTGCCATTGAGCTAGCGGCCCGCTGAATAAAGCGATTTTCAAGTGTAGCGGAAGGTCCCCTGGCCCGCAATGCGCGGTCGGTGGGAACGAGTCAAGCAGGTTCTCCGCCGGGTCTTCCCGTGCGCGGTTCCGCGAGGGCCGCTGCGGTTGCCGGAGAGATTCCTGCCGTCCTGCTGCGGCTCGGAATGCCAACGCCGGGAATTGGCGCGGGGCCGGAATCTTCAACTTTCATCGGGCGACGGCTTTTGGCCCCTTTGCCGGGCGGGTGACCAGAAACGACAAGACGATCATCGCCGCGGCGATGACGCTGGCCCACGAATAGATCCCTCCCAACTTTATAAGGCCGGAATTGACTAGCGGGCCGACGCCAAACGACGCAATGCCGTAGCCAATCATGTAGCCGGCGATCAGTTCGCCCGCCATCAGCTCGGCGAGCCGGGGAAACTGCTCCTCGGCGAAGCTGATCGAAAGCGGCAGGAACCCGGAGCACGCCAGGCCCGCAAAGCCGAATGTCGCAATGGCGGCCGCGGCCGAGCCGGAATGCGGAATGATGAGGAACGCGGCTAGCAGCAGGATCGGGAGGGCGCGGTAGAGAATGCGCGGGGCCATCCACGTCGAAACAACCGCAATCGCCAGCCTTCCGACGGTGACCATGGCCCAGAACGCCGCGAGCGCCAGACCCGCCTGGCGCGCCGAAAAGCTGCGTTCCCCGTGCACGTAGAGGATGGCCCAGTTGCCGCACAGCGTCTCGCAGATGCCGTAGAGAACGACGATGAGGATGAAACTCCACAGGCGGCCGGAGAGGTTTTGGAGAAAGTGCATGAACCCGCCGGCGGGAGCCGGCGCGGCCAGCGTGACGGCCAGTGGTTGCGTTGCGCCGGTGAGGGCAACGAGCAGCAGAACCGCGCCCACAATGGCCGGAATCCACCACCATCCCCTTCCGCTTGCCGCGCTCACGAAGACCGGCGCCAGCGCGGTTCCGGTGCCGAGCAGCGTGTGCAGCGCGGTGAGGGCCGCTTCCGCATGGTCGGGGAAAAAGCCCGGGGCGAGGCTGTTGAGGGCGGTTAACGTGGCGCCGAACCCGGCGCCGAGCGCCAGCATGCCGGCGATCAGGATCGCGTAAGAGGAAAAATGGTTGCCGATGAAGGCTGCGCTCAGGGCCACCAGCGACATCGCGACGACATTGAGCCAGACGCCGGAGAGAAACAGCCGCTTGAGGCCCCAGCGCTCGGCCAGCACGCCGCCGGCCATCGACGCCGCAATGGCCCCGGCGACCATCGGCGCGAACAACGCGCCATATTCCACGCCGGTCAGCGCGTAGCCGCGCTGGCTGGTGAGCAGTGCGGAGGCGGCCGGCACGACGACCAGCGCGAATCCCTGCGCCAGCCCCGCGATATAAACCGTCGCGATTTCGAGTCGGCGTGCCACCGCGGGCCTATTTCATCCGCTCGAGCAGATGGTCGCCGACGCGCAAGGCGTTGGCCATGACCGTCAGCGCGGGATTCACCGCTCCGATGGAGGGAAAAAAACTGGCGTCGACGACGTACAGATTGTCGAGGTTGTGCGCCTTGCAATGCACGTCGAGCGCCGAAGAGGTTGGATCGGCGCCGAAGCGCACCGTGCCCGCCTGATGTGCGGTCCCGGCGATCGGGATGCGCTTGCTCAGATAGAGCTGGCGCGAAATCGCACGCTCATGGAAGCCGCCCAGCCGGCCGAGCAGGCTCTTCCATTTGGCGATCAGGCGCTCGTGCGCCTCGATGTTGGTTTCTTTCAGGTGGAGCGTGATGCGGCCGTCGCGATCGAGCGTGACGCGGTTTTCCGGATCGGGCAGGTCCTCGGTCGAAAGCCAGAAATCGACCGAATGCCGGGCCATCTCTTCGAAAGTCATTTCCGGCATCCAGGTAGCCCACGCCGGGCCTTCCCCGCGCAGCATCGCTCCGTCCGATTTTCCGAGCATCTGGACCAGGCCAAGCGGATAATCCCAATCGTCGGACCGGAAATAGAAATCGGAAAACGCGAGTGTTTTTTGAAAGACGGTGGGATTGGGGTCGAGAGAAATGGCCATCAATGCGGTGTTCACGTGGCGCAGATAATACCGGCCGACGACGCCGGACGAGTTGGCGAGCCCGTCCGGATGCTTTTCGCCGGCCGAACGCAGCAGCAGCGCCGCCGAGTTGACCGCGCCGCAAGCAACGACGACGATGTCGCCGGAATAGGTCTCCTCGGCGCCCTGCCGGCGGACCTTGACGCCTGTCACCTCTTTTCCCGAAGCGCCGGTTTCCAGTTTTTCGACATACGCATCGGTGAGCAGGGTCACATTCGGGTGCTCGGCGAGGACCGGCTCGACGCAAATGGTCTGCGCGTCGGCTTTGCCGTTTGTGATGCAGGGAAAACCGTCGAAGGCCCGGCAGCGAATGCACGGGCTATGGCGGGCTGGCTGGCCGTTTTCCTCATCGAGCAGGATGCCGAGCGGAAGCGGATAGGGGCGGTAGCCAAGTTGCGTCAGGTCATGCGAGAGGCGCTCGATTCGCGGCTCGTGGCTGACGGGCGGATAGGCGTAGCCGGCGCTGGCCGGCGGTTCGGTCGGGTCCGAGCCCCGCAGGCCGTGGACGTGATAGAGCCGTTCGGCTTGCGTGTAATAGGGCTCGAAATCTTCGTAGCCGAGCGGCCAGGCCGGGGAAATGCCGCCCCGATGCCGCAATTGGCCGAAATCTTCCTTGCGCAGGCGGAACAGGGACGCCCCGTAAAATTTCGTATTGCCGCCGACGAAATAGTGGATGCCGGGAAAGAATTCCTGGCCGTCCTTGTCCAGCCAGGGTTCTTTGGCCTGGTATTTGGCGTCGACAAAGACCGCCTGCGAATCCCAATTGTCCTGTTCGCGGCGAAGAAACCCTCCGCGCTCGATGAGCAGCACGCGCTTGCCGGAGGGTGCCAGGCGCCAGGCGAGCGTGGCGCCGCCCGCCCCGGTGCCGATAATGATGACGTCGTAATGGTTTTCCATGGGCATGTCTACCCGTCTCCTGGTCCCGGCCGTCGGCGGCCGATTTTTCCCCGTCGTGTCCTACTAGATTACCTTGCGCGCCGTTGGTCAAGAGGGAAAGGGAAGAGGAATTTGCGTCTGACAGGCGAGGAACGCGCAACCTAGGAGCGGAGGATGGCGGTAATCTCGCGGGCGGCCTGGCGCGCCTGTTCGATTTCCCCGGCTCCAAAGGAGATTGCGGCAACGCGGGCATGGCCGCCGCCGTTGTATCGCTCGCAGATCTCGGCCAGATTGTGGAGGTGGTCGGCTTCCTTCCAGGGATTCGATCCGACCGAGACTTTCGCCCGTGTGCTCGACGAGCTGACGCCGACCGAATAGAGGCACTCGGGGAAAAGGTAATAGGGAACGAACTTGTTGTAGCCTTCTAAATCCAGATCGCTCACGTCGAAGTAGATGACCCCCCGCGATGCCTGGGTCCGCTCCTTCAGAATGTCAATGGAGCGCCGGTGCCGCTCGAGCAATGGTCCCAAGTGCTGGTGGATGAACGGCAAGCGAACGATCTCCGGCAGGGGAAGTTCGGTGAGCAGCGGAATCAGCCGGGCGACCAGCCCCGGGTCGGGCGCGGCTTCGATCACCAGCGCCAGTTGCGTGGCCGGCTCGGCCAGGGCTACCGCTTTCTCGGCCGATTCGTATTGGGCGCCGTCGATCATATCGCCCCAGCGGATGAGCTCTTCGAGCGGCCGGGCATCGAAGCCGAACTTCGTGCTGGCCACGGTCGCCAGGAACTTCGTGCACGATTTGTAGGTCGGATCGTAAAACTTATGTCCCGAGCGGTCCGCGCGGAAGTGTTCGGCGTCTTCCTGGGAAAGAAACGCGCTTTGGTGGTGGTCGAACCACCAGGTCAGGCGGGGCGAGCTCGAGTACTTGAAATCGACAATGACATTCTCGTCGCCGTCGAACGTCTCTTCGCTAAACAGCTGCGAGGCCCGATGCACGAGCCCGTGAAAATGGAATGCGGCGGCAGGGTCGAACCGTTCGCGATAAAACCGCATGAAAACGGCCGCCGACGCCGCGCCATCAAAACATTTGTCGTGATAACAGAGGCGAACGTTCACTTCCGCCCAAGTCCCGAGCCCACGCTGGGCCTTCCATTTGTGATAAAACCAATAAAGATGGACGTCAGCCATCATCTTGTCAAGTGGAAGTCGGCGAACCTGCGGGAAACAGGCCTGAACGGCGGTCGATTGCAGCGACGGTCCCTCAAGGGGGTGTCGGCGCGGATCTGCGCCCAAGACTGGTAACCAGGATTGAAAGCTAAGTCCGCATTTCCGTTTTAAAGTGCAGTTGCAAACCCCCGGAGTTTCGCCTACATCAATATTCATGCGGGTTTCAGAGCAATAAAGGCGTTTTGGAGGACAATACCCAGTGGGTGAGAGGCAAAATGGCCCGTTTCAGTTTTCCTTCAACCCTTCGCTGAAGGTCGATCTTCAGGGCTCGCGGGTCGCCTCCGACGGTGGCCTGATTCTGGTGCGCGAGTTGGACGAGCGCCTGGGATTGGGTGAATTCATCGAGCAACACTTGACCGACTCTCGGGGGAAGAACACGCGGTTGTCCCTCGCCGACCTGCTGTGCTAATCCATCTACAGACGCATAGCGGGCTATGAGGATGTCAACGATGCCGAGCGGCTCTGGCAAGACCCGACGTTCCGGCTGATCGGTTCCGAGAAGATTTGGGAGCGGGGAGCGGCGTTGACTTCCCGGCTGCAATCTTTCGAGACCAACTGGCTAACCCGGGACGAGAATCTCCCGCGGTTGGCCGCGATTAATCGCGCGTTGATGGCCAAGGCGGAAACCATCGGCTCTTCTCAGTGCGTCGTGCTGGACATGGACTCGACCGAGATTCCGGTCTACGGCCAGCAGGGGCAGAGCGCCTACAACGGCCACTTCGAGTGTACCTGCTATCACCCGCTCCTGTTGTTCAATCGAGAAGGCGACTGCTTAGCAGCCAAGCTGAGGCCGGGCAACGTGCACAGCGCCGAAGGTTGGGAGGCTGGTAAAACATGCCCGCGACTACTGGCTTTTTTGGGCGGAGAGCCATCTGACCCTGGGGCTGTTCGTGGCGATGCTGCGGCGGACCGAGTTGCTGCCCTTGCCAGCGGGGTAGAGCCGGCAGCCGGCGGGCAAAAAACCGGGGAAGCGAGTGGGAGGGATGGCGAGGTGTCCGAGAAAGCGCATCGGAGCCAGATCAAGTTGCCGGTTGACTCCATCCCCGATGTGCACACCTGGTTGCGTGATCCAGCGCTGGGGTCTGGAGTGCAAAATTGCTTTTGCAAACGAGCCAGCGGCGGGCGTAGCATCCGTGCCGAGGACGCCAAAACGGAAATCCTGGGTCAGAATGGTTCTCTACGGCTGACGGTGGATTTGCCATGAAGCGAAAAACTTCGACCGGCGGTCTCGCCTTCCGTCACCCCCTCACCAAAGGCCTGGCAGTTTGCGGAAAAGGGCCCGCTCGGGAGCTTCGGGGGCTAAAGCCCTCTTCCTTTTGCTCGCGTTATGTCGCGACGGAAGCCGCGACCCACAATCATCCGGGCTTTTTCCGCGAGCTGCCAAATCAGAAACCACCTTCGGAGGCACGGCATGCGGCATCGTGAACTGCACCGGTCAGAGCGGATTGGCTGGCTGCGCGCTGCGGTTCTTGGCGCGAATGACGGAATCCTGTCCACAGCGAGCCTCGTGGTGGGCGTCGCCGCTGCGAATTCGAGCCGACATGAAATTTTGCTGACGGGCGTCGCCGGCCTGGTGGCCGGGGCACTTTCCATGGCCGCGGGTGAATACGTTTCCGTCAGTTCCCAGGCGGATACCGAACGCGCCGACCTGGCTCTCGAGCGAACCGAATTGGCGACACTGCCGGCCGTTGAAGAGAAAGAGTTGGCCGCGATCTACGTTCAGCGCGGCCTGGATCCGGAACTCGCCCGAACCGTGGCGTTGCAACTGATGGCGCACGACGCGCTTGGCGCTCACGCCCGCGACGAACTTGGCCTCTCCGACAAGTTCTTCGCTCGTCCTCTGCAGGCATCACTGGCGTCAGCAGCGACGTTCTCCGTGGGAGCAGCATTGCCGATCCTGACGGTCATGTTGGCGCCGCCGACCGGGCTGGTCATCCTCGTTTCCGGTGCGTCGCTGTTGTGTCTCGTGGCGCTTGGTGCAATCGCTGCGCGCACGGGAGGCGCCTCCGCATGGATTGGCGCCTGGCGCGTTGCGTTCTGGGGCGCCCTGGCGATGGCCGCGACCGCGGGCATTGGAGCGCTGTTCGGAACCAAAGTGTTGTGAATCATTAATCGATAGGAAGAACAGGGGGATGCGTGTGCCATGACGCCGCCTTGGAAGCCAAAAAAGATTGGGCCGAACGAGAAACCTAAGCAGCAAGGAGGATATTGGATCTTGATGGATAAGAAGCTTCTTGGGTAAAAGGGAACCGTGAGTCTCCCCTAAAGTCGTGGAGGGAAGCGGAACCCGACCTTTGTCGCCGTGATGAATTCCGCCGTCTACCAGGGCCGCGATGTCGCTCCGGACGGCGGATGTCATTCCCGACGCCGGGGCGACGGCGGCGCTTAGGTGGCGCTGGTGAGGTTTTGCGTTGCGTTGTTGAACGCGTCGCTGATGGCACTGGCCAAGCCCTTCATGGCCGCTATGGCTCCCAGCGCGATCAGGACCACCAACAAGGCATATTCCACCAAGTCTTGACCTTCCTCTTCCTTCCACAAACGAAACAGGGTTTTCATCCGTTCTCCTCAATCCCTCTTGCTGATGTTCCCGACCACTATCGTCGGCCGGAGTCAGATTAGCGGGAAAGGGAACTTAACGCGATCCAACGATCTTCCTAGGACGGAAATAGGATGAAGTACTATTTACCCCGAAAGCAGGAAGCGAAATAAAAAGGGAGAGAATAGGCTTGACGTAAGGAAGAAGATAACTCCCCTTTCCTGCGTTTGGTCCATATGCTAAGTTATGAAAAGCAGTTCCCGCGGAAGTGGCGGAACTGGCAGACGTACAGGACTTAGGATCCTGTGGCCGAAAGGCCGTGTGGGTTCGACTCCCACCTTCCGCACCAACTTGTCGATTCACTGCACGGCAAGGCGGTCCGTTAGTTGCGAAATGAAGCCGTGTAAAGATTAAGGGCCGAAGACTCGAGACTTCTGGAACGTCGCTTTATAGCTCAAAGAGAAGGGATTTTTGAAAATGGCCAATCTGGCGCAAATGATGCAGGAGTTGAAGGCTGAGCGAAAGCATATGACGAAGGAACTGCGAGGGCTCGACAAAGCAATCAGCGCGGTCGGGAAGTTACTCGCTTCAAATTCCACCTCGGCGCAGGGCGAGAAGCCGAAGGTCCGCCGGCGCCTTTCCGCCGCGGCGCGCAAAAGGATCGCCGACGCGCAAAGAGCTCGCTGGGCAAAGCTGAAGAAACAAAAGGCGGCGTAGAGACGGTCATGGCCGGCGCCGGCAGCACCGTGCCGGCCGGCGCGGAACATGCTTGCCCCGACGCCAAAACCCCTGGCTCGATCAGGTCAGCGCCCGGACTGAAGCGTTTGGGTATATGGAAGCCGGCCGGGCGCTGCTAGTCAATTGACCGCCCGATACGTCGAAAGGCGTGGCTCGTTTGCCGCCCACGACCGCTTGCGACGATTTTCTCCCCTTTGGCGAGGCGGCCATTAACTCCTTATAATAGTTGTACATATGGAATGCCTCGGGCCGGTGCAGTGCGGGTCCGCACGGGTGATCCGTTTCGGCAGGGACCCATCAGAAGATTCCATGCGAGATATCGAAATTCTTGATTGTACTTTGGGGCCGTCGCCGCGGTAAGTAAGAGGTTATAATGCAGTACTTAGGCAGTGAATTGAGAATCGGTCACGATTCGTGGGGAGTGGGATTTGTCGCCCCCCTGGGAGGAAGCGTGTCGCGGGAAGTGATTGCCCGCGCGCTGACTGCGCCCGAGCGCTCCGGTTTGGGAATGGTATTCCTGCCCCGGGAACAGGCTGTGGTGGCCCGCAAGGCGATCGCGGATACAGCCGTGCTACCGATCTCGAGGTTTTCGACTGGCGTGAGGTTCCAACCAATCCTGCCGTTCCTGGTCCCCGCGCGCTCGAAACCCTTCCGGGAATTCGGCAATGCTTCGTCGGCGACGCCGAGCTGCGGCCTTGCTAGCGCTGCTGATTCCATCTGGCCTCGCGAGCGTGGCGAACGGGACGTGGCATAGTCTTCTGGGCTGTCCTGCCTCCTCTCGTTCGAGGACGGCCACCCGATCAAAAGGCGGAGAAGTGTTGCAATGAACCATAAATTGCCCATTCCCGGATTGCCAGCGGCGCAAGGGCTTTACGACCCCCGTCACGAGCACGATGCTTGCGGCGTGGGGTTTGTCGCCAGCATCGAGGGCAAACCCTCGCACGAAATCATCCGCAAGGGCCTTCAGATACTCATTAACCTGACGCACCGCGGCGCGTGCGGATGCGATCCCGACACCGGCGACGGCGCGGGCATTCTGCTGCAGATTCCTCACGCCTTTTTTGGGCGCGAAGCGCTTCGTCTGGGATTCCATCTGCCCAGTCCCGGCGAATACGGCGTCGGCATGATTTTTCTTCCCGTGGAACGCACCGAGCGGATCCTTTGTGAAGGCATCCTCGAAAGAATCGTTCAGGAAGAGGGTCTGACGCTGCTCGGCTGGCGCGACATAGCCACCGATGCCACCCGGATCGGGCGGCTGGCGCGCGGCAGCCAGCCCTACATTGAACAGATTTTCATCGAGCGCGCGCCGGGCATGGACGCGGACGTGCTCGAACGCAAACTGTACGTCGTGCGCAAGCGCGCGGAACGGGAAGTGGCCGAAAGCGACTTGAAGGGGAAGGGGTATTTCTACGTTCCTTCGCTTTCCTGCCGCACGATCGTTTACAAGGGATTGCTGCTGGCCCCGCAGATCGAGCACTTCTATAAGGAACTCCGCGAGCCGGACGTCGCAAGTGCCCTATGCCTGGTTCACCAGCGCTTTTCCACCAATACGTTTCCGACCTGGCCGCTCGCGCACCCCTACCGCTACATCTGCCATAACGGGGAGATCAACACGCTGCGGGGCAACGTCAACTGGATGCACGCGCGGCAATCCGCGCTGGCCTCGCCGCTCTTTGGCGAGGACATGCAGAAGCTGATGCCGATCATTACTCCCGGCGGCAGCGATTCCGCGATGCTCGACAACGCCGTGGAACTGTTGACGCTTGCCGGACGCAGCCTGCCGCACGTCATGGCGATGCTCATTCCCGAGGCGTGGGACAACGACCCCACGATGCCCGAAGACATCAAGGCGTTTTACGAATATCACGCCTCCCTGATGGAGCCGTGGGACGGCCCGGCGGCGGTGGCGTTCACCGACGGGCGCGTGATCGGTGCGAAACTCGATCGCAACGGTTTGCGTCCCGGGCGGTATCTGGTCACCTCCGGTGGGCTCGTCATTATGGCGTCCGAGGCGGGCGTCCTGCCGGTCAAGCCCGAAGAGGTGCGGATGAAGGGGCGGCTCGAGCCCGGTCGCATGTTGCTCGTGGATACGGTCGAGAAGCGGTTGATTTCCGACGAGGAAATCAAGAAGCAGCTCGCCGCGCGGCGGCCTTACGCGGAATGGCTCAAGGAAAACCAGATCACGCTCGACCGCCTGCCCGCGCCGGTCCACGTGCATCCGAGCGACCACGAGACGCTGGTGCAGCGCCAGCGCGCGTTCGGCTACACGGATGAGGATCTGCGGACCGTCATGGGGCCGATGGGCCAGCAAGGCCTGGAGCCCGTGGGTTCGATGGGTATCGACACGCCGCTGGCGTGCCTGTCCGACAAGCCACAATTGCTCTTCAACTATTTCAAGCAGCTGTTCGCGCAGGTCACCAATCCCGCGATCGACTCGATCCGCGAAGAGCTGGTGATGTCGCTCAACGGTTACATCGGCTGCGAAGGCAATATTCTGGATGAAGCGCCCAGGAATTCACACACCTTGAAGCTGCGCCATCCCGTCATCACCAACTTCCGGCTGGAAAAGCTGCGCCGCGTGAGCCACGGCGATCTGCTGGCGATGACGCTTCCCATGCTCTTCCGCGTCAAGGGCGGCGCGGCGGAGCTCGATCGCGCGATTGAAGCTCTGTGCCGCCGCGCTTCACTCGCCATCAAGGCCGGCTACACGCTGCTGATTCTTTCCGACCGCGGCCTGGACCCGGAATACGCGCCCATGCCGAGCTTGCTGGCCCTCAGCGCCGTCCACAATCACCTGGTGCGCGAGGAAACGCGCAACCGGGCCGCGCTTGTCGTCGAATCGGGGGAACCGCGCGAGGTCATGCACTTCGCGTTGCTGCTGGGCTACGGCGCGAGCGCCGTGAATCCGTATCTTGCCATTGAGACGCTCGAGGATCTGTTCCAGGAGGGAGAATTCCCGCCCGGGGACGATTGGGACAAAGTACTGAAGAACTACCTGAAGGCCGTGGATAAGGGGCTGCTCAAGACGTTCTCCAAGATGGGCATTTCCACCCTGCAGAGCTATCAGGGCGCGCAGATTTTTGAAGCCGTCGGACTGAATCGGTCGCTGGTCGAGAAATATTTTACCGGAACCTCGTCCCGCATCGAGGGCGTGGATCTGGGCGTGATCGCGCGCGAGGCGCAGATGCGCCACGAGTTCGCCATGCAGGCTCCCTCCGATTCCGACACGGAACTGGGCGTCGGCGGCCAGTATCAGTATCGCGTGCGCGGCGAAAAGCACTTGATCAACCCCGCGACCATCGCGAAGCTTCAGCAGGCCGTGCGGCAAGAGGAGCCCGAAACGTTCGGGGAATTTTCGTCGATTGTGAACCAGCAAAATCGCGACTTCCTGATGCTGCGCGGGATGTTGGATTTCAAGCCAGCGGGTCCGGCGGTTCCGCTCGAAGAGGTCGAGCCGGCCTCGGAGATCGTGAAGCGCTTCGCGACCGGCGCGATGTCCTTCGGCTCCAACAGCCGGGAGGCGCACGAG
>DATLRW010000100.1:0-3076 GCA_035534495.1 Candidatus Dormiibacterota bacterium
AGAGCTGAGCGACGAGGAGATCGACCGGGTCCTGCTGGCCTTCTCCTTGCGGATCGACGATTTGAAGCGCGATAAGCGCTTCAAGTACGTCACCGTGTTCAAAAATTCCGGTTCGCTCGCCGGGGAGGAATGGAGCCACTCCCATTCCCAGCTCATTGCCACGACGTTCGTGCCCCGCCGCGTTCTCTACGAACTGCGGTCGGCGCGCGAGTGGTTCCGGCAGCGCGAACGCTGCGTTTTCTGCGACATCGTCCGGCAGGAACAGCGGCAGGGCAAACGGATTGTGGACGGGGAAGGGGCCTTCCTCGCCTTCTGTCCCTATGCCTCGCGCGTTCCCTTCGAGACCTGGGTGATGGGAACCTCGCACAACAGCCGTTTCGAGATTCCCGATCCCGCCGCTAACCGCCGGGATCTCGCCGCCCTGCTCGGGCGTACCCTCCGCCGGCTCGTCCGCGTGGCTCCCGCCTACCATATGGTGATTCACACCTCGCCGAGCGAGCGCCAAACCAAGGGCGAGCTGAGCGACTACTGGCGCACCATTTCGGACGACTATCACTGGCACATCGAAATCCTTCCCATCCTCTCCATCAACAATAAGCCCTACGGCATCAAGGAAGCCTATTTCAATCCGCTCGATCCGGAAATCGCCGCGGCCCGGCTGCGTGATTTGGACCCGTCGTGAATTCATCCCGGGGCGAGCGAGGCGGCTTCATCGTCCGGGTGATCGGACTGCTCTTTCTGGCCGCCATTCTGGTGGCGCTCTTTTTCGCCCGATTCGCCTTGATGACCGCGGCCGGCCAGTGGCTGGTGGTTAGCGACCCGCTCGAGCCCTCGAACGCGATCATCCAGTTGAGTGGAGACAATTACGAAGCCAACCGGGCCGCGCACGCCGCGCAGCTGTACAAGGCGGGTTGGGCGCCGGTGGTCGTCGCCAGCGGCTCGGAAATCCGTCCCTATCTTTCCGAGGCCGACCTCGAGCAGCACGATTTAGAGGCCGATGGCGTGCCGGCCGCCGCCATCATTGCCTACAAGCAAACCGATCTGTATACGCTCCAGGAGGCGCGCGACCTGCTTCGCCTATGTCTCCAGCGGAAATGGACCCGCGTGATCGTCGTCACCTCGAACTATCACACGCGCCGCAGCCGCTACATTTTCCATCACGTATTTCCGCCTTCGATCACCGTGCGCGTCTCTCCGGCGACCGACGTGGGCTTTCCGCCCGATGGCTGGTGGCGGACTCGCCTGGGAATCAAGACCTTTGCCCGCGAGTATGCCGCGCTGTGCGTCGCCTTCTGGGAACTCCACGAGCCATTTCACGGCAAGCCTCGATAACTCGTGCAAATGCAACAGGAAAAGAGAGGGTTTGCCCTCGCCCGTGCCCTGTACTATAGTCGTTTCGATTCCTGCGGCAGCCTGTGGGACTGCGGGCCCAAGGGCGGATGCAGGCAGGTCGAGACGGGAGGCGTCAGGATCGGGGGCATTGCCGGCGCATCGCTCCGGTCGTGTTTTCCCCCTTCGCTTCTGCCGGTTTCTCGTTTCCGTCTGATCTCCCAAGCGAGGCTTTGAAATCCCCATGAGTTCCATTGCCGAGGGACTGAAAATTAAAGGTGAAGTGCAGGGCAGCGAGGATTTGCGTGTCGACGGCGAGATTGAAGGGCGGAGCAGTCTGCCGGGCGCGGTGGTGGTGCTCGGGCCCAAAGGGCGCGTGACCGGCGATATCCAGGCGCGCGAAGTTGTTCTGGAGGGTACCTGCCGGGGCAACGTAACCGCGCGCGAACGCGTTCGCATTGCCGCCACGGGCAAACTCGAAGGCGACGTCGCCGCCGAGCGCCTGGTCATCGAAGAAGGGGCGCAGGTTTTGGGCCGTGTGGAAAGCGGTCCCGCGCAGGCCCATCAGCGCGCCGCCGCCGCGGCCCGGCCGGCCGCCACAGGCGTTCCGGTCACAGCCAGTTCCACGCACCCGCCGCGGACGGTCGATTCGCAAGCATGAGCATGTTGGGAAGACTCCGGTCGCCCGATGCGCGGGCAGCTGACGCCATCGAGGCCTCGCGCGAGGCTTCGCCGGCTGGTTCGCGCCGCTCGCCCGGCCTGAAGGATTTCCTCTGGTTGATGCCCGAGCAGCCGGAGGGCCGCCTGCTGGATCTCGGGCCCGTGGCGCAGGCCACGGTCACGTTTTTCACCGATCGCGGCTTTCGCGTCTCGACCGAAGACCTCATTCGCGGGTGGACCGAATGGGAGGCCGAGCGCGAAGCCGAACGCAAGAGCAATGCCTCCTCCCAGACGCCTGATCCCTCCCTGCTCGCCGCCGATTTCCTGGCCGCCAACCTTTGTTTTGAGCCGGAAACGTTCCACGGCATCCTGGCGTGGGACGTGTTCGATTTTCTGCCCGCGGAACTTCTCGACCCCTTGGCTTCCCGCCTGCATGGGTTGTTGACGCCGGGCGGGGTGCTGCTGTCCGTCTTCCACGACAGCGCGGAAATCGACCCGACCCATTACCGCATCCGCGACACCGAAAGCGTCGAACTGATTCCGGCCCGGCGGCCGCAAAAGGTGGGCCGCGTCTTTCAGAATCGCGAGATCCTCTCCCTGTTTTCAGGCTTTCGCTCTTCGCGCACCTACGTGGGCCGCGATCACCTTCGCGAGGCCCTCTTCCTCAAGTAACGCATCCGTCCGGATTTGCCCTTTTGCCATCTGCCGCGGGTGGTCCTTTTCGCTCTCTTCCAGCCCTTTCCCGGAGGCTCATTCCAAGCCTCTCCCCTGACAATCCTGTTGCGGGGATGCGCATCGAGAAGGACAATCGTGGGGGTTTTTGCAATGCGTTTTGAGGGCCATCGGATTTCTCATACAACCCAGGAGGTATCTGCAATGCTACGACGTGAATTCTTTCAGATCGCGGCGGCATCCGGTGTCGCCGCGTCCCTCGGCCCGCTGGGCCAAGCCGCCAGAGTCCCCGCCCGGACATTTCCGGAAGTCAAAGGCCTGACCCGTTATGTGGTGGATTTCATCCGCAAGACCCAATACAGCGACATTCCGCCCGATGTCCTTGAAACCGGCCAGATACACATCCTGGACGGCT
>DATLRW010000101.1:0-28284 GCA_035534495.1 Candidatus Dormiibacterota bacterium
CGGGATGTCCTGTTTCTCGAATGGCACCCTTTTGATTAACCCCATACACAGCAAAACCCTGCGCGAAGATGCCGGGCCAGCCTCGTAAGTGTCACCGGGAGTTGCCAGTCGGGACGATTGCCGGGAGGAATTCGTCGATCGATTCATTCGCGCCCGGTTTTTCGCCGTTTGGGACATGAGGTTCCGGCCCCGTTTCCCGCGGATCAGAACTGCTTCGGCCGCCCGGCCGAGACAGCCGCTCACCAGGAACTGCGCTCACAATGGCCGCTCGGTTTTGTACCAATCCAGGATCTGCCCGCCGGTCATAAACACGACCCCCTCTTTGGCCGCGAGGTCGTCCAGCGTTTTCTCAAAATACCCGATACGGTGCGGCACCCCGTGCAGATAGGGATGGCAGCCAAGCGCCAGGACGCGGGCCTGTTCCGGCCCTTCGAGCAGATAGCGGTCGCAGGTTGCCACGGCACGATCAAGAAGTTCCCCGGAAGCGCGCTTCTCGGTTGCCATCAAAACCACGTCATTGACTTCGAGCGAGTAGGGGACGCTATACAGCGGTCCCTTTTCGGTTTTGAGCACGACCGGCTGATCGTCCAGCACCCAGTCCGTCGTGTATTCGACGCCGGCCGCCACGAGCAGCTCCGGAGTGCGATGCGTCTCGGTGAGTCCCGGCCCCATCCATCCGCGCGGCTTGCTGCCGGTGAACTTCTCGATCATCGCCACGGTCTTCTGAATGGCCTCTTCTTCATCGGGCATGGCGTGCATGGGCTTCTGAATGATGTTGTGGCCCATGAATTCCCAGCCCGCCTCGAGCGCCGCCTCGCACACACGCGGATACCGCTCGATCACCGATCCGTTAATGCAGAACACCGCTTTCAGGCCGCGGCGGTCCAAGGCCTCTTTCATTCGCCAGAACCCGATTCGCAATCCGTATTCCGCCCAGGTCCAGTTGGGCACATCGGGAATGAACGATGCCCCCTGTGGCGGCGGGAGTATGGTGCGCGGCATGGCCGCGTCCGGGTCCCAGACTTCCACGGTCACCAGGGGCCACACCGCGACCGTTTTGTTGTCGGGCAGGCGCAACGGCCTGCGGTCGATCATGGCGCTGTACTCGACCCTTTCCCAGAGCTTCATTTCTTTTCGCCTCTCCATGCGGGATTCGAAGACGCCAGGTAACGGGGGTTTGGTGGAAATGTCCTATTGAGAACTGTTGCCGAGCGAGGTGGCAATTGCCTGAAAGAATTCGTCGATCGACTTTTTCGCCGCGCCTTCCATCATTCGCGAACCCACCGCGGCGAGCAGACCGCCCAGTTGCAGGTCGCCCGAATAGTGCACTTCGGTCTCTTTTCCCTTGGCCACCAGGTCGAGCTGGCCAACGGCGGTGACGAAACCGGGCCCTCCGCGGGCGCTGGTTTTCAATTTCATCGCATGGGGCGGGTTTTTATCGGAAAGTTCCACCTCGCCGGCAAATGTGCCGGACACCGCGCCCATCTTGTACTGGATTTTGGCCCGGTAGCGATCCGGGCCGTCCGGTTCCAGCGTCTCGACGCCGGGCAGGCTCTTGACGAGGATGGCCGGATCGTTTAGCCGTTCCCAGACGGCTTCCGGAGGGCCGGGGAGAATATATTGGCCTTCGATTTTCATGCTTTCCTTTCATTGGCTCGAGAGATCGCCGTTTCCAGGGCGCGCCGCGCATACACGGACGCCACGGCGCGGCGGTATGCCGCCGAAGCGTGCAGATCGGCCAGCGGCTCGATTCCGTCGGCCACTTTTTCCGCCGCTTCGGCCAGCAGCTTCCCGCTCGGTTTGTTGCCGGCCAGAACCGCTTCGGCCGCCCGGGCGCGATAGGCGCGCACGGCCACGCCGGTCATGCCAATCGCCACGGACGCGAGTTTTCCGTTCGAATCGAGCGCAATCTGGGCCGCCGCCCCCACCAGCGCAAAACCGGAGGCCGGCTGGTGCAGCTTGCAGTAGGCCGATCCCGACATTTCCGGCGACGCGGGGACGCGCACTTCGGTGACGATTTCGCCGGGCCGCAGTTGGGTGGTCAACAGATCGACAAAGAAATCCTCCGCGCGAATCCTCCGCGTTCCGGAACTGGCCGCCACGACGATTTCCGCATCCAGGGCCACCATGGCCGCCGGATAATCGGCTGCCGGGTCGCCATGCGCCAGGCTGCCGCCAACCGTGCCGCGATTGCGCACCTGCACGTCGCCGATTTCGGCGGCCGTCTCGGCCAGCAGCGGACAGCGGCTTCCGACCAGCTCCGAGGTTTCCATGTCGTGGTGCGTCGTCAAGGCGCCGATCACCAGCGCGCCCGCGTCCTCCCGTATCGAGCGCAGGGACTTGATGCGTCCGATATCGATCACATACCGCGGGACCGACAGGCGCAGCTTCATCAACGGGAGCAGGCTGTGTCCCCCGGCGAGCAGCTTGGCTTCGTCGCCGTGCCGCTCGACCAGACGCAAGGCTTCATCCAGGCTCTTGGGGGCAAAATATTCGAACGCTGTTGGGATCATCGCTCGTCTCCGATCACTTTGCCTTGCGCGCCCGGCCGGACGGGGCTGACGAGGCATCGCGAATGGCTTTCCAGACCCGTTCCCGTTTCATGGGCATATCGAGATGGCGCACGCCGAGCCGCGACAAAGCGTCGACCACGGCGTTGACCAGGGCGGGCGTCGCGCCGATCGTTCCGGCCTCGCCCACGCCCTTGACGCCGAGCGGATTCACCGGCGTGGGCGTGACCGTGCGGTAGGTTTCGAGCCAAGGAATGTCGGCGGCGCGCGGCACGGCGTAATCCGTCAATTCGCCCGTCAGAAGCTGCCCCTGTTCGTCGTATATCGCCTCTTCGAGAAGCGCCTGTCCGATCGACTGCACGATTCCCCCCTGCACCTGGCCTTCGACCAGCAGCGGGTTGATGACGTTTCCGCAATCGTCGACGGCCACGTATTTCAGCAATTTTACGGTTCCGGTCTCCGGATCGACCTCAACCACGGCCACGTGGGTTCCGAAGGGATAGGTGAAATTCGACGGCTCGAAGAAGTCGGTCTCGTCCAGGCCCGGCTCGACGCCCTCGGGAAGCGTTTTCGCCATGTAGGCGGCCGAGATGACATCCAAAAGCGGCATCGATTTGTGCGCGTCGCGGCGCGAGACGACCTGCTTGCCGCGCAGCACGAGCTTGGCCGGGTCCTCCTGCATCAGGTGGCCGGCGATCTTGAGCAATTTATCGCGCAGCTTTTCGAGGCACCGATAGAGCGCCGCGCCGCCGACGGCGGTGCTCCGGCTGCCGAATGTCCCGATGCCATAGGGAACAATGGACGTATTGCCGTGAATGACAGCCACGTCCTCGATCCCCACGCCCAGGAAATCGGCGGCGATTTGCGCAAAGGTGGTTTCCTCTCCCTGGCCGTGCGGCGAGGAGCCGGTGAGGACGCGGACGCTGCCGGTCGGTTCGATCCGGACCGTGGCGCTCTCCCAGCCGCCGGCCGGCATGGCGCTCGAAGGTCCCATGCCGCAAATCTCCACGTAGCTGGAAAGGCCGATGCCGATGTATCGCCCTTTTTTCCGCGCCGCTTCCTGCTCGCGCCGCAGCTTCTTATAGCCGGCCTTTTGCAAGGCCAGATCCATGGCCGCCTGATAATTGGCCGTGTCGTAAATCAGGCCCGTGGCGGTGACGTAGGGAAAATCCTTGGACTTCGGGAAATTCTTGCGGCGCAATTCCGCGGGGTCCTTTTTCAATTCCGCCGCGACGAAATCGATCCCGCGCTCGATGAAATAGGTCGCCTCGGGACGGCCCGCCCCGCGATAGGCGTCGGTGGACATTTTATTGGTGAGAACGCCCGTAATCTCGACCCGCACGTTCGGCAGACGGTAGCATCCGCAAAGCATCAAGCCGGACAGCGTGGGAATCAGCGGGGTCAGAAGCTGATAGTAGGCGCCCAGATCGGCGATGATGTGGGCGCGAAGGCCCAAGAGCGTGCCGTCACGCTGTACGGCGAATTCCATTTCGCAGATCTGGTCCCGCCCGTGGATCGTCGCCAGGAAATTTTCGCGGCGCGATTCAATCCACTTCACCGGCCGTCCCAGGTGCATGGCCAGGTAGGAAACCAGAGCCTCTTCCGGATAGACGTTCAGTTTGCTCCCGAATCCCCCGCCGACCTCCGGCACGATGACCGTCACGCTGGATTCGTGAATCTTCAGCATGGAGGCAATCTGCGTGCGCAAGAGATGGGGAATCTGCGACGAGGACCAGAGCGTCAGGCGATCGTCTCCCCGGTCGTATTCGGCCAGAGCGGCGCGGCATTCCATCGCCACGGGGATCACCCGCTGGTTCGTCATCCGAAGTTTCAGGACGCGATCGGCCTGCCGGAACGCCTTGCGCAAATCGCCGCCCTCGATCTCCCATCGATAGGCAATGTTGTCGGCCAGCGAATCGTGCACGCGAGGCGAATCCTTCCGCGCCGCCTTTTCCGGGTCCACCACGGCGGTGAGCGCCTCATAGTCCACATCGACCAGATCCAGAGCGTCCCGCAGCGTGTAGGGATCGGTCGCAACCACCACGGCCACGCCTTCCCCGACGAACAGAACCTCGTCCAGGGCGAGTACCGGCCGCGGCGCCGGTTTCAGGTCGGGGAGCTGGGCCGCGCAGGGAACCGGCCCGATCGCCTGGCTCAGGTCGGCTGCCGTCAGCACGGCCACCACGCCGGCGGCGGTTCTCGCCTTTTCGGTATCGATGGCGCGGATGCGGGCATGCGCATAGGGACTGCGGACAACGCCGAGGTAAAGCATCCCGGGCAGCACCCGGTCGTCCACATAGTGGGCGATGCCTTGTATCAAGCGCGCATCTTCCTTGCGCTTTACAGGCTTCCCGACGTATTTCGTGGTGGTGGCCATGATGGACCCTCCCCAAGCCCCCGGAGATTCGTTACCGTTTTTGTGAGCGGAGCTTCCGGGCGGCGTAACGGACCGATTCAATGATGTGCTGATAGCCGGTGCAACGGCACAGATTGCCGGCGAGTGCCCGGCGGATTTCGGCTTCGCCGGGGTTCGGGTTATCGCCGAGCAGTTGTACCGCGCTCAGGATCATGCCCGGGGTGCAGAAGCCGCATTGCAGCCCGTGCTTCTCCCGGAAAGCCTGCTGCACCGGATGCAGGCCGCCGGCCTCGGGCGCCGCCGAGAGTCCCTCGATCGTGGTGATTTCCGCTCCATCGGCCTGGACGGCCAGCATGGTACAGGATTTCACCGCCCTTCCGTTGACCAGCACCGTGCAGGTACCGCACAAGGAGGTTTCGCAGCCGATGTGGCTTCCCGTCAAACCGAGCACCTCGCGCAGATAGTGAATGAGCAACAGGCGAGGCTCGACTGCGCTTTGATAGGTCTTGCCGTTTACTCGAAGTTGAATCGAGACACTCATCGCTCCTCCCTGATGCAAATGCTGACGCTTCCGGAGCTCTGGCAGGCGAATCACGTTAACTCCCCCGGGCTCGAATTTCAAGCCGTTGCGCTTTTGGGGGCTCGGCGGTCCAGTGCGGCGGGCCGGCGTTTGGCCAAAAAAACTGTGGTAGGGTGTCAGAGACATTCCTGGGCGCGGGGCCGCCCGCCCTGCGCGCACATTTCAACCCTCAGGAGAAGAGCCATGCTCAGGCAATGGGAGCAGCACTTCCTATCCGGACATTAGTGGAAGCATCCGGCCGAGATCGTGCTTCTGGCGCTAGCGGCTGGTTCCTGCACCGCTACGTCATCCGGTGGCTCCGCAAACTCACCGCGCGCACCTCGACCACCTTCGACGACGTCGTCGTGGACCTGCTCGACCGGGCGCTTCAGCCTCTTTTAGTCGTGGCCGTGGCCGCCGGCGGCCTGAATGTGCTTCCCTTCCCGGGCCGATTCCTCCATGTGGCCAATCGGATTTTCTATCTGGCGGCCCTCGCCGTCGGGCTCTACTACCTGGTGCAGCTCTTGCAGTTGGCGCTGGAGCGGTGGCTGGCGCGTTCGGACGCCCACCATTCGTTGCGCGAGCCCATCCGTTTCATCGCCAAGGCAGTGTTCGGGGCCTTGGCATTGATTATCGTTATGGAAAACCTGGGGATTCGATTGACCGCCGTGTGGACCACGCTCGGCGTCGGCAGCGTAGCCGTGGCCCTGGCTCTGCAAGAAACGCTGGCGAATTTCTTCGCCGGCTTCTACCTGCAGCTCGACCGGCCCATCCGCATCGACGATTACATCCAGCTCGACAGCGGCGCGGCCAGGAAGGGTTCGTTCATAAGATGAGCTGGCGCTCGACGCGCACCCGCACGCTCTGGAATAAGACGGTCATCGTGCCGAACTCGAAACTCGCTTCGGCCGTCATCACGAACTATTCCATGCCCGAGCCGGGCATGTCGCTGCGGATTCCGATCGGCGTGGGCTATTCTTCCGATCCCGACCAGGTGGAGCGGATCCTTCTCGAGGAAACCCGGGAAACGGCCGCCGAAATCAAGGGGCTGCTGCTCGATCCGGCCCGATGGTGCGCTTCATGCCGGGCTTTGGCGATTCGTCGCTGAATTTCACGCTGATCTGCCGCATCAGCACCTACGTCGATCAGTATCTGGTGCAGCACGCGCTCCGCAAGCGGATCCTGCTTCGCTTCCGCCGCGAAGGCATCCAGATTCCCTTCCCCCAGCGGGACGTGCATTTCTTCGTCGAGAAATCCGAACCCGATATTGGCGTGGTCGTCAAAAACGCCGACGACAAACAGGCGTAAGCGCGCCGGGGCGATTCCGGCGCCGGCGGCGCTCAGAGGGAAGACGGTTTCGAGGAAGTCTGCGGATTCGCATGCAGGAAGCGTTCGGTGACGAATTCGCTGGTGATGGATTCCCCGCTCAAGACCATCGCGAGCATCTCTCCGCCCAGGACTTGCGGGGCGATGATGAAATCCGGCTGCGCCAGCCGCACGCGCTCGAAATGCTTACTGTCGTTCACGGCGACGATGGTTTTGGCCTTTCCTCTGAGCTCCTTCACCGCGAGTGCGATGAACGCGTTTTCCGAGTCGTCGGCGCGCATGGCGAGCACGGCTTGCGCCTGCGGCGCCCCCGCCTTTTCAAGGATCTCCAGATCGTTGGCATCGCCGATAACGATGTCGGCGTCCTCGAACCCGCTCTCGGCGGGCGGCTGGGCCAGAATGAGCGTGACCGGCTGGCTCCTTTTCTTGAGCTCCCGATAGGTATTGAAAGCCAGCGGCGTGGCTCCGACGATGATGAAATGATTGGCGCGCTTCATTCTCTTCTTCCTCCCGCTCACGATCTCGTCGATACTTCGGGTGACGACCGGCCCGATGATCGCGCTGATCGAAGTGGCAAAGACGCCAATTCCCAGCAGGATGATCGAGACGGTAAAGAATCTTGCGTGCATGCTCTTGGGAACGATGTCCCCGTATCCTACGGTCGACATGGTCACAATCGAATAATAGAAGGCGGTGACCATGTCCTTGATCGGCGGTGAGAACTCCTGGCCCAGGTAAAGACTCCCAAACACCGCGTAGATCAGGAGCATCAGGCTGCTGGTGATGGCAAACAGCGTCCCGGCCGCTAAGCTGCTGCGGCTGAAAGCCCGGTGCGACAAGAAGAGCAGCAGCAGCAGAATGCCGACGTAGTAGACCAGCAGGGGATGAACGCCGCGGGGAAAAAGTAGCAGAATCAAAATCGTCGCCACGGTCAGCACCACCGCAACCGTCCACGCAAATCGCGAGCGAAACAGCAGCCCGATCGGCATCAGCAACAAGGCCAGCCCGATCAGCAGGAAGGGCAGGCTGGAGGGCGGGAAACTAAGCCGGCCGTGGGGGAATTGGGCGAGCAGAGCCATCCAGTCCGCCCCGAACTTGGCCGCGAGAAGAAACAACCCGGCCAGGGCAACCGCCAGCGAGAGGGGAATGTGCGGAAACCAATACTTTGCCCGAACACCTTTTTGGGCGCGCTGGCCCAGGCGGCGAAGACGGGCGAATGGGCTTAAGCGAACGCGCCATCCTTCGGGTTTTGGCTCGGCCATCGCGATGATCCTTGGGCTATGCGCCCATCCTTGCGTCGAACGCTGACATTTTCACTCTACTGGCGCGCGGACATCGCGCCCGGCCTGGATCGCGCGAAAGCGAGCAATGCACGACCCGGCGCTCCGTCCATTCGGCCGGGGACGCTCCGGCCGGATTAGGCGTGACCCCGGCCCATGGCGATGCCGAGCAGCGGCGGCGTCAGCAGCGTCGTCACCAGCACCATGAGGATCACGGCGGAGAAAACGGCGTCGTCCACCACCCCGAGCGCCCGCCCGATGCTGGCGAAAATCAGGCCCACCTCGCCACGCGGCATCATGCCGATGCCGACCGAAATCCAGCTCACCCCGCGCCCCGCGGCCACCCCCGAAACCACCTTGCCCACGATCGCCACGGCCGTCAGCACCGCCGCCAGTTCGATCGTCGGCCAGTTCAGGAACGTTTCCAGCTTCACCTGAAGACCCATCAGAACGAAAAATACGGGTACGACCAGCGATTCCAAAGGCGAGAGCAGATCGCGCAGGGAGTGTTCGTCTTCCATCTCCTGGGTGAAGAAGCGCTCCAGGATGAGCCCGGCCGCGAAGGCGCCGACGATCGTCGCGAGGCCGATCTTCGTGGCCACCCACGACAGCACGAACGCCAGCCCCAGCCCGACCAGCAGGCGTACGTTGCGGAATCCCATACGCCGGATTCGCGGCACCAGCCGCGGCGTGAGCCACAGACCGGCCCCGATCGAGCCGACCAGAAATGCGATGGCCTTGAGAGTGATCACCGATATTCCCAGAACGCTCACGGTGCCGCGCACCACGAGGCCGGTAACGACGGCCAGCACGAGCAGCCCGAGAATATCGTCGATCACAGCCGCCCCGAGAATGATGCGCGCCTCCGGACTCTTCGTCTGTCCGAGATCGTGAAAGATGCGCGCCGTGATGCCCACGCTGGTTGCCGTCAGGATGCCGCCGATGAAAAGGTCGTGCACGATGGTGGCCGCGGGCATCAGCAACTCCATCGCGCCCAATCCGAGCAGCAGAGGGCAGGCCACGCCCACGACCGCTACGGAGAAGGCGCGCTTTCCCACGCGCCGCATTTCCGCGACGCTGGTTTCCAGGCCGACCAGGAAAAGCAGAAAAATGATCGCCAGGCGCGAAAGGTCGTCGACGAACAAATAGATCGAGACGGCTCGCGGGCCGGACGTTTCCCCCAGCGCCGCCAGCAATCGCGCCGTCGCCGGGCCGGGCGGAAGCATCGCCTGCGCCGCGCCCACCAGGCTGACCCCATGAGAGAAAGCCTGATTGGCAATCTGCCGAACGAGGTCGCCCTCACGCAGTACCGTGATGATCGGTTCGCGCAGCCAGTAAGCCAGATTCCCGATCAGAATCCCGACGAGCAACTCGCCGAGCACGGCCGGCTGTCCCACCTTTTGCACCAGCCAGCCGCCCAGTTCGGCGCTGATGCCGATGAGCATCAAGGCGATCAGAATCGGTGCAACGGGATCGGCGTAGTGCGGTGTCATGCGAGCGAATTGGCCTCCGGGGCAGCCCCCCTATTCTGCCTGCTACGGCGGGGCATCGGGGAAAAATCGTAATCGCCAATCCGCCGCATTGAGAAGGCGGCGCACCGCCATAAATGATTGCCGCGATTTAGCGGGAAATACGGCGGACCCAGATGCGGCTCGTGGCGGGCAAGCCGAGATGAATGAGGCGATGGGGACGGTCGGCGGCGACCAGGGACATCGTCTGGTCGTACTCGCGGGCGCGCACCGTCAGATGCGCCCCGGGCCGCAAGCGGAGGCTGTCGACAAATTCGAGGAACTTCTTGTCCTTTTCCCAAACGTGCATGATTTCCAGCTCGTCGCCCACTTCGGCTTCGGCCAGGGTCACCGCGCCCTGCCGCCGAAGCACCCGCAGGCCGCCAAACAGCGGAACGCCGTGCGGGCAGACGCTATCGCGTCCGAAACGATCGAGCAGAAGGGTTTCGACCTGGGGAGAAATAGCGTGTTCGAGACGCTCGGCTTCCTCGTGCGCGGCCGTCCAGTTGAGCCCCAACACCTCGGTCAGTAGCTTTTCCGCGAGCCGGTGCCGTAGGACAAGGTGTTCGGCCGCCTGGCGGCCCTTCGCCGTCAGACCGATCTGGCCGTCCCTGGCCACGCGCAGGTACCCGTCGCGCGCCATTCGCTTGAGAGCGGCGGTGACGGCGGGAGGCGTGACCTCCAGATCCTTCGCCAGACGCGCGCTGATCGGGGTCTGGCCCTCCTGTACGCTCTCCCAGATGGCCTTCAGATAGTCTTCGCGCGAAGCTGAACTTTTATCCCTTGGCATAGGAGTGCTCAGCCGGTCGAGGCACGGGCGCGTTCGGAGCGAAACTCCGCCGCGAGATGGACCACCCTGGCTTCGATTTCCGCGGCGATTCTCCGCTGGACGTCCAGTTCCTCGCCATACGGATCCTCGACATCCCAATCGATCACGGTTTTTTCGGTTTCCAAGACGATGGCGCTTGGGATTCCGCTCAGGTTGACAACCAGATCGGCCCGGTCGAGATCGGCGGGACCGAACCCCTTCGACGACTGGCCGTCGAACGACAATCCCATCTCCTCGCCGACGGTGCGCGTGGCCTCCGAGATCCGTCCCAGCGGATAGAAGCCCGCGCTTGAAGGATCTATCACATCGGCGGCCAAATGGCGCGAGAAGGCTTCGGCGAGTTGGCTACGACAGGCATTGGCAACGCAGATGAACAGAACCCGGCGCCGCGCGCGACCCGTTGTCACTTCATTTTCCATTGCCCACCATCTTCAGAAAATAGGAGTGGATGGTCGAATCGCCGCTCAATTCAGGATGGAACGTGGCGGCCAGGACGCGTCCTTGGCGCACCAGCACGGGCTTGCCTTCGCGCCGTGCCAGAATTTCCACTCCCGGACCGACACGTTCGATGACCGGGGCGCGAATGAAAACCATTTCCAGCGGATTCTCGGAAAGCGTGGTGGGCGCCTCCAGAACGCAGCTGTCGAGCTGGCGTCCGTAGGCGTTTCGGACCACCGTCATGTCCACCAGTCCCAGCGAGGGCTGCGGCGGATTCTTCACTTCCTTCGCCAGCAGAATCGCTCCGGCGCAGGTTCCGAAAATAGCCATGCCCTGGCGGGCGCGCTCGGCCACGGCGCCGAGAATCCCCTCCTCGGTCAGCAGCTTCAGGTGCGTGGTGCTCTCACCCCCGGGCAGAATTAACCCGTCGAGGCCGGCCATTTCCCCGGCCGTTTTCACCAGGACCGCGTCGACACCCATCTGATCGAGCTTCCGCCGATGCGCTTCAAAATCCCCCTGGATTGCCAGGACCCCGATCTTCATCGATGTTCTTGCGGCCGCAATTGGAGCAGAAGATTGGCCAGGTCGCCAAGGACCCAGCCCTCGACAATCTTGCCCGATGTAATCTGAAAAATTCCAACGCCGGAATAGCGGATTCTCCGCCCGGTGGCGGCGATGCCGAAGATTTCCCCGCGGTGGGTGCCGCTGTAGGTAAGCTGGGCGGCGATGCGGTCGTCCTCGGCGACAAGCGTCTCGATCGAATTGTAATAATCGGGGAAGATTCCCTGAATGTGTTTCATGTAGCTGACCAAGCCCCCGCGCCCGGCCACCATGCGCCCCAGGGAACCGCGGAAGCGCACCTCCGGATCGATCAGCTCATCGGCCAGATCGAACTGCCAGGTATTCCACATCTCCTCGTAATAGCGCCGGATTAAGTCCTTATTGCCTTGGGCCACGGCGCCTCTACCAGCCCCGCGTCTGCAGTAACTCTTTTTCGTCCAGCGCCCGGATATCGAGCCCCTTCATCGCTTCTCCCACCTCTTCGCAGGCTTCCAAAACGATCTTCGGGTCCTTCGCGTGCGTGGTGGCCTTGACGATGGCCCGCGCCCGGCGTTCCGGGTCGCTCGACTTGAAAATGCCCGAGCCGACGAACACCGCTTCAGCCCCTAATTGCATCACCAGGGCCGCGTCGGCCGGCGTGGCAATGCCGCCGGCGGAAAAGTTGGGTACGGGGAGTTTGCCGTGTTGCTTCACCCAGCGCACGAGTTCAAGCGGGGCCCCGAGTTGCTTGGAGGCCGCCACCAGTTCCTCGTCGCCGAGCATGGTGAGCCGGCGCATCTCGCCGACGATGGCGCGCATGTGGCGCACCGCCTCGACGATGTTTCCCGAGCCGGCCTCGCCCTTGGTCCGAATCATCGCCGCGCCTTCGGCAATCCGGCGAAGCGCTTCGCCAAGGTTCCGCGCCCCGCAGACAAACGGCACGCGAAACGACGACTTCAAGACGTGATTTTCCTCGTCCGCAGGGGTAAGGACTTCGCTCTCGTCGATAAAATCGACTTCCAGGGCTTCGAGCACCTGGGCCTCGGCAAAATGCCCGATGCGCACTTTGGCCATCACGGGGATGGTCACGGTTTTCATGATGTCGCGAATAATTTTGGGCGAGGCCATCCGCGCGACGCCGCCTTCCTTGCGGATGTCCGCCGGAACCCGTTCGAGAGCCATCACCGAACACGCCCCGGACTGTTCGGCAATCTTGGCCTGGTCGACGCTCGTGACGTCCATGATGACGCCACCCTTCAACATCTCCGCCAGACCCACCTTGACCCGCCACTGCGGGTCAGAGGAAAAATTCAACTGCTCGGTCATTCCTCGATCCTCCCCTAGGAAACATATACGGACATTGGCCCGTAAAGTCCATCATACCAGCGTCTCGGCCCGGGCGCTGTGCCCGGCCAAGCACCGGGGACGGCAGGCGGGAGGCGCGCAAAGGCAATAGGGACAGGTGAACCGGTCCCGGCCCGGCGAATAGCCCAGGTGAAGAGAATCAGCTGCAACCACAGGAAAGCTTTCGACTACGCAGGCTGGCCGCCCATCGGTCCAGGGCACTCGATGGCCTCGATCGTATTCCTGGCCGGACGAGCACACCCTGGTCGCGGGGGAAACAGTGCAGCGGGACTTTCGACGTTACTTGCGCTTCCGCCCCGCCTGCTTGATTTGCCGTTCGAGTTGTCGCCGCAACGCTTTCGGCGTGCTCGGATTGAAAGCAACCAGATACCAGAGCGGCTGCGAGCGGTCCCGGCTCAACTCGGTCAGGGTTTTTGCGCTGGCGTTCGGGTGCCGCGCAACGTTCTCGCGGATTGCCGCGTAGGGATGCGCCGCCAGCAGCGTCAACGTTTCCGCGCCGGTTCGCGGATGCTCGCTGATCAGCCGCAGCAGGAAGTAATCCTCTTCCGGCGCCTCCCGCGCCAGACGATCCAATTCCTCCGGCGCGACGTCGGGCCGCAAAACGGTGCTAATCCGGCTATCCCAGTCCGGATTGATCCGGTTCAGCTCCTGCGTTCGGGCATAGATCAGCCGTTCCAGGGGCTGCTGCTCATACTGACGCTGTTTGATGGGAGTCTCGGTCCTTTCAATCGAATCGAGGACGCGGAGAAGATACTGCCGTTCGCCAAAGATGATTTGAGAGGTGCGAGGGACTTTAGCCATCTCTCTGGCCTGGGCAGTGTGGCGGGCATAGGCCAGCAAATCCGACCGACGCATAAGGGCCTCACGCGGTGTAGTGGCGGTTACGGACACGAGTTTCACCCCGTTTTCAATGTTTATGGCAGGTCTTCCAGGCGAGATCCCGGCATTGGTCGGTGCTACGTATAGGCGCAGGGCGGGCATACAAACCACCCTCTTGCGGTGCGGCATGCCGCCCGGTCACCAGCTATTGGCGTCCCTTCTCTGCCCCGCTCCTCAAGTGGGTCAGGAAACGAAATAATCCTCGCCAATTTCTACTGGCAGACCTTCCCGCAAAATACTCTCACCTATCCGTCGAGGGCCAGGAAGCCGGACTGGACTCTTGCCAATCGGCTACCAACAGCGTGGGATTATGCACCGAATCGTGACAGGCGGAACATGTGGGCTAAATGGCGGGACTTGTTTCCAGTAATAGCTAGGAAGTAAATATGGCGGTCCACTGGTACTCCGGCGTCACCCTGGCTATTTCTATCGGGCACGATGGGAGAGAGACTGAAAATATTCGAGACCGGCTCACTTCATGAATGTCGCAGAAATGGATTCGATTCCTTCTCCTGCCCGATCGTCGTGGCCGGGCCGTGGCCGGGATATACCAGAGTGCGTTCGGGAAGGAGCAGAAGCTTCTGATGGATCGAACGCAAAATGTCGCCGAGCGAGCCGCCCCAGAGATCGGTTCGTCCGATACTTCCCGCAAATAGAGTGTCTCCCGCAAAGAGTCGCGGGATTTCGATCAATGGTTCTTGCTCTGAATTTTCGCCGCTTGCGGGAAGATATACACTCAGGCTGCCGCGCGAATGCCCCGGCGTGTGGATCACCCGCGCCCGGAACCCTCCCCAAACCAGATCGTCCCCGTCGTTCAGGAATCCTTCGATCTCGGTCGTTTCCGGCGTCCCGACGCCCAGCCACGCCGCCTGCTGAGGCAGCGCCAGATACAGCTCCAGATCGTCGCGGTGCATGAGCACGGGCGCGCCGGTGGCGCGGTGCAGCTTGGCAAGACCACCGACGTGATCGATGTGAGCGTGCGTCGAAACGATGGCGCGGACCTTCAGGTCATGTTTTTTCAATACACGAAGAATCCGCTCGACTTCGTCGCCGGGATCGATGACGAGGGCTTCACGCGTTTCGGAATCGCCGACGATCGAACAGTTGCACTGTAGGATTCCAACGGGCAGGACTTCATGAATCAGTTTTCCCGGCATTTCCCGGAGTATAACACCGCGTATCGGGCGGTCGTTTTGTTACCATACGGAGCAGAAGGGCCTGCGCGATTGGGAACCCGGTCCATACGAACCGGCGCTGCGCCCCTCAAACCGCGCGGTCAGGAGCCCCAGCCATCATGACGATCGAATCCCCTTTACGCGAGAAGCACGAGCAGGCCGGCGCCGCCATGGGGGTTTGGTTCGGAGCCGCGCTGCCGGCCGGCTACGGCGATTTCGATTCGGAATACCGAAGCGCCCGGGATGCCGTTGCCGTGGTCGATACCAACTTCCAGTTGCTGGCGGAGCTGACCGGTCCCGATCGTGTCCGTTATCTCAATGCGATCACCACAGCCAGCATCCTGGATCTGGAGCCGGGCCGGAGCGCGATCGGGCTCCTTCTCGATTCCCATGCCCATATCCTCGCCGAGCTGCGCACTCTGGCCTTGCCGGATCGCCTGACCGTCCTCTCGCACGCCATGGCCCGCGAACGCACACTCGCCACGCTCGATCGGTTCATCATCATGGACGATGTGACGCTCACCGACCGTTCCGGCGAATTCGGCTCGCTGGCCCTGGTGGGTCCCGGCGCTTTGGCCCTGGCCAGGGAGCTGACGAATCTGGACCTGGATGCCATTGGCGAAGGAGGACACGCCGAAGCGCGCGTCGGGGCGATTGCCTGCCGTGTCCTGCGAGCCTGCTCGCTCGGGTTGCCGGGTGTCGAATGGATTGTCGGTCGAGAGCAGCTGTGTGAGCTTTGGGAACTGCTCGCCCGGTCCGCGGCCCGGCATGGCGGCGGGCGCGCGGGCTATCGCGCCATCGAAGCCCTGCGTCTCGAAGCGGGCCTGCCATGGTTCGGCGCCGATTTCGACGAGCACTCCATCCCTCACGAAGCCGGCCTCGAGCAAACGCACATCAGCTACACGAAAGGCTGCTATACCGGACAGGAAATCGTCGAGCGGGTCCGCTCGCGCGGCCATGTGAACAGGCGCCTCATCGGGCTCGCGTTCACCGGCGCGGCCATTCCAGGCCCGGGCGAGCCGTTGTCCGCCGGAGGCGCGACGGTAGGCCAGGTGACCAGCGCTGCTTTCTCGCCAGCCGCCGGCCGTGTCCTGGGACTCGCGTACCTGCGCCGCGAATTTCAAGCCCCGGGCAGCCGTGTCACATGGGCGGGCGGCGAGGCCGAGGCGATTGCTTTGCCCCTTGCCCCTTCGTCTCCGCTCTGACATAACCCCTATCCCCTGAGCAGATTGAGAATCGGGTACAACTCGGGGATTCAGACCGAGGTCAACTCCGGTTGTGGCCACTCAGGGCGCCAGCCTGCCGCAACCGGGCGCCACGAACACCCGCAAGTGTCCGCAAACGCTCGCAAACGGAAATGCGGCCTATGCCTGTATGTAGGGGAAGTCCGCGGGAAGCGCCGGGATTTCTAACGAGAAATCGCTCGGCGCTTCCATGGAAGGGGCACGCTCGCGATGGCGTCTACTTTACAACCACCGCGGTTTTGTCACTCTCCGCCCCGGAAGACGCCGCGCTCTTGGTGCTATCGGCGCCAATGCGCATCCCGTAGAACGACCGGTAGACGAAGAAGAAGGAAATGGCGAAGAAGAAAGCGGCCAGAAGGTGGGTCAAGAAGCCGCCGGTCTGCGACGTAAGCCTCACGGCGAGTTCCACCGCGAGCAATCCGAAGAGCGTGGTGAATTTGATGATCGGGTTCAGCGCGACAGAGGAAGTATCCTTGAACGGATCGCCGACCGTATCTCCCACCACGGTCGCATCGTGCAGCGGGGTTCCCTTCTGTTTGAGTTCCACTTCGACGATTTTCTTCGCGTTGTCCCACGCGCCACCCGCGTTGGCCATGAAGATCGCCTGGTAGAGGCCGAAAATGGCGATGGAGATCAGATAGCCGATGAAGAAGAAGGGGTCCGCGAAAGAGAAGGCGAGCGTCGCGAAAAATACGGCAATGAAGATCATGAGCATGCCTTTTTGCGCGTACTCGGTGCAGATCGCCACCACCTTCTTGCTGTCGCTGACCGACGCCTTTTCCACCCCTTCCAGGTGGATATTCGCCTTGATGAATTCGACCGCGCGGTACGCCCCTGTCGTGACCGCCTGCGTCGAGGCTCCGGTGAACCAGTAGATGATGGCGCCGCCCGTTACCAGCCCCAGGACAAAGGGCGCATGCAGCAGGGACAGCTTGGCCACGTTGGTCGTCAATCCGTCGGTCAACGCCATGATGGTGGCGAAGATCATCGTCGTGGCGCCAACCACGGCCGTGCCGATCAGAACGGGCTTGGCGGTCGCCTTGAACGTATTGCCGGCCCCGTCGTTGGCCTCCAGCATCTCCTTGGCGCGTTCAAAATTCACATCCACCCCAAACGCCGCCTTCAACTCCTCCCGCACGCCCGGGACGCTTTCGATGAGGGAAAGCTCGTAGATGGATTGCGCGTTGTCGGTGACCGGTCCGTAGGAATCGACCGCAATCGTCACCGGACCCATGCCGAGGAAGCCGAACGCCACCAGGCCAAAGGCAAACACCGGCGCGGCCAGCATGATGTTTTCGAGGCCGTGCAAGCTCACCCACGAACCGATGGCCATCAGCACCATCATGGTGAGTCCGAGATAATAGGCGGAGTAATTGCCCGCCACGAATCCCGACAGGATGTCCAGGGAAGCCCCGCCTTCGCTAGCCGAGGCGACGACCTCCTTCACGTGCCGCGATTCAGTGGACGTGAACACCTTGACCAGTTCCGGGATCAGGGCGCCGGCGAGCGTGCCGCAGGAGACGATCGTCGCGAGCTTCCACCACAATGTCGGATCGCCGCCCAGGTCCGGAACGATGACGGCCGAACTCAGGAAGGTCAGCCCGATCGAGGCAATCGAGGTGATCCAGACGAGGCTGGTAAGCGGTGCCTCGAAATTCATTTTGTCGACGTTCGCGTAACGGGCCCGGGCCAGAAAAGCATTGATATAGTAGGCCGCTGCGGCGGCTATGAGCATGGCGATGCGAATTACGAAGAGCCACACCAGCAGCTGCACCTGAATGACCGGGTTCTTTACCCCCAGCAAAATAAAGGCGATCAGAGCGACGCCCGTCACGCCATAGGTTTCGAAGCCGTCGGCGCTCGGCCCGACCGAATCGCCGGCGTTGTCGCCGGTGCAATCGGCAATCACGCCCGGGTTCCGCGCGTCGTCTTCCTTGATCTTGAAGATGATCTTCATGAGATCGGAGCCGATGTCGGCGATCTTCGTGAAGATGCCGCCGGCAATTCGCAGCGCCGCCGCGCCCAGCGATTCGCCGATGGCGAACCCGATAAAGCACGGGCCGGCGTAACTGCCGGGAACGAACAGCAGAATGATGAGCATCATCAACAGCTCGACGCTGATCAGCATCATGCCGATGCTCATGCCGGCACGGACCGGGATCTCATACAGCGGAAACGGCTTGCCGCCGAGGCTTGCGTAGGCCGTGCGGGAATTCGCGAAGGTGTTGACGCGGATACCGAACCAGGCGACACCGTAACTGCCGCAAATCCCCAGAACGCTGAAAGCGAGGATCATCGCCACGCGTACGGCGCTAAAGTGCAGCAGAACCCCGAAATACAGCAGAATGATCGCCGCAATAAACGCCCAAAGAAGCAAAAGAAATCGGCCCTGATGAATCAAATAGGTTTTGCACGTTTCCCAGATGATCTGAGACATCTCCTTCATGGATTCGTGGGCGGGCAGGTTCTTCAGGTTGCGGTACATCATGAGCCCGAACAGAAGGCCCAAAAAGCAGAACAGGATTCCGTATAGCAACAGGTGGTGCCCATTGATGCCGATAAATTTGACCTGAGACAAATCCGGAAGCCGCAAATTGGCTTCCCCGGCAACCGGCTGGCCGGTCTGCGCAAACGCCTGGCTTGCGCCCGGCAGGATCAAAGCAGCCACGGCCAGGAGGCAGCGCGTGAAACGGGCGCGCCATCGGCCATCGCGACGAACCGGGTTCCATCTCATGCGTCCTTCAAAATCCATGAATCTGCCTCCGTGTTTTATTCTTGGTGGCGAGCGCCGCAGGCGCGGCGACTCGGCCTCGCTACGCGAGTTTCACTCGCTGATCACGGGATTACCGCACTCTCCGCACAGCCACGGCACCCCATACGGCCAATCCACTCGACTTCCACGCTGAACGTGATTGAGGTAGTTTGCCTGCGATGGTCTGCTATGTCACCTTCTCGACTCACCCGCCAAAACGGCCGAACTTACGAAAAGCGACATAGGCTGCAGAGCCGCTCCATGAGCGGCTAAATCCGCCAGTCGCAGATTGACGCTACGGCCCCGACGCGCCGCTGAATCCTGAATAATGCCATACGGTATAACTGACTGCGGCACAACGAATTTCACGGCTGTGAATATAGCATGGCGGGGACCAAAACCGTCAACCGAAAAATAATCCCGGACCCAACCGGCAGAGCCACAAAACACCGCCAGAAACTCCCCCCACGCATCGGCAGGCAAGACGACGCGCCTTTCGCAATGCGCCTGAAGGATCAGGGAATATCGTCCTATCGTATCGCCCGGCAGCGCGCTCCCAAAGAGGCACGCGCTGCCCGGCGCGCTAGCGGAACGCCTCGCGCATGCGCTTGTTTGCTTTCCTTAAATCGCGCGCGAACCGGTCGGCGGTTTTCGTCAATTCCAGCAGGTCCTGCCGGAGTTCCTCCCTGGCCGTCTGCACGCTGCCCGCGACGTTCCGTGCCCTGCGGTTGGCCCTTCCCATTGCCGTCCCGATCCTGACCGCAGCGGAATTGAGTCGCGCATTCTCTTTTCGAGCCATTTTCGCCTCCTCATCGCTCGCCCGTCGTCGATTGCGACGGCGGGTCGAGCCCTCATTTCGGACTTGGACCGCGAACTACCTGGATAAAGTCGTTTGGACGAATCAGTTTGGCGAACGCCGCTTTCACATCCTCGGCGTTCAGAGCGAGATAGCGACGGGCCGCCACGGTTGGCTCGTCGAGCGGCAACCCGATCACCGCCCGCGAAAGCAGTCCCCCCGCGATACTGTCCACGCTCGACTCGCTCAAGGGGATTTCCCGCAGCAGCAACGTCTTGGCCTGGCGCAGGCTCGCCGGATCGACCGGCTGCGCCTGCATCTGGCGCAGGTCCCGAACAATGATCGTTCGGGCTTTCGAAACGTTCGGGGGATCGCAGGCGTAATCGACCACGTAAACGGTCCGCGTACGCCCGGCATTGAGGGAAACGCCCACGTAATACACCAGGCCGTTCTTCTCCCGCAAATCCTTATAGAGGCGCGTCGCGTAAAACCCTCCGCCCAGCACGTGGTCGCCGAGCTCGAGCGCATAGTAGTCGGGCGAGAAGCGGTTCATCGGAAGCGTCTGGGCCAGGGTGACGTCGTCCTGCACCCGGCTCTTGTCGGGAACCGTGCTCGCCGAACTCTTGTTCGAGGGAACAGTCGGCAGATCGGTTGGCGGTTTGGGACCTTTGTTTTTCCATTCGCCGAAATATTTCTCAATCACGGCCCTGGCCGCCTCGGGTGTCACCTTGCCGATAACAACGATCGTCGTCAGGTCGGGACGGAACACGACGTCGTAGTAGTGCTGCACGTCGGTCAGATTCAATGACATGGCGCTTTGGGGCGTCGCCTGGCGCAGTGACGGGTCGCCTTTGGGAAACAGCGCCTCCTTCACGGCCCGGTGATCGAGGTAGCCCGGACTCTGGAGCTGGCCGGCAATCGCGGCCGCCGTCTGCCGCTGGACGGTTTCGAACGCCGGTTTCGGCAAAGCCGGGTGGAGAACGTTATCGGCCAGCAATTGCACGCCGCGGTCGAAATCGCCGGCCAGAACGGAGACCGAAAAGCGGGTGCCGGCGGATTCGTCGGCGGCGATGCTATCGAGCGCCTTCTGGAAGGCGATCCTGTCGAGCGACTGCGTGCCATAGGAAAAAAGGTCGTTCAAAATGTCGCTGACGCCCTCCTGGTGGGCCGGCGCCTCCAGATCGGAATTGTTCCGGACTTCGCCGTATACGCTTACGGTGTTGCTCACCGATTCCGGCTGAACGATCAGTTTGAGCCCGTTGGGAAGCCTGAAAACCACCGGATGAATCGTCGATTTGGGCACGGCCAGCCGCGAGAGAGCGGTCTTCGCCCACAACGGCAGCGGTGTCGGCTTGGTGCTGCTGGGCGAAAACGATTCCTGTCCGCCGAATCCATGGGTTGAGATCGGTTTCCCCGACAGCTGCGGGGTGAGAACGGCGGTTACCGCATGATCGAATTTCAGATACTTGCGGGCGACCCGGTCCACATCGTTGACGGTCACCTTCTGGATGTCGTCGATGTCGTCCTGCGGCGAGTGGCGTCCCTCGACGGCAAGGGCCTGTGACCACGCCATGGCCAGCCCGCTGATCGAATTCCTCCGGAACTCAGCCTGGGCGGCCTCGCGGCGCTTGGCCGCTTCGACCAGATCGGCGGGCAAACCGTCCTTCAGACCCTTTTCGATCACCTGCCTCACGTTCTGGAGCAGCGCGGCGCTGTCCCCGCCGGAAGGGAAACCCGCCGCCGCAAAGCCGAGGCCCGCGCCCGGAAAACCATCGACCTCGAAACCGGTAAACAGGGCCTTCCCTTCCGGAACCAGGGCGTAGAGGCTGCCTCGCTGGCTGTTGAGCACGTCGGAAAGCACTTCGGCGGCGGCGTAATCCGGACTCCCGTAGCCGGGCATGCGGAAGGAATAGAGCACCAGACCGTAGGGAAGATCGGTCGGAAGATGAAGCTCCGTGGCCTTGACGGGCTTCAGGTGAATGGCGGGGCGCTCCGGCAACTTCTTGGGCGCGATATCGCCGAAGAGATTCCGCACCTGGGCAAGCACCGAGGAAGGGTTGACGTCACCGGCGATGACGAGGATGGCGTTATTCGGGGCATACCATTTCTCGTAGAAATCGTGCAGCATGGCGCCGGTCGTTTCGTTGAATGACGGCCGCGTGCCGAGCGCGTCGTGGGCGTACGGGGTGCCGCGAAACATCGTCTCCAGCAGCTTGGTATAGAAAACGTATTCCGGATCGGAGAGATCCTGGGCGACTTCCTGCTCGATCGCGCCGCGCTCCTTATTCCACTCGCTCTCGGTGTCGAGCACGCCGCGCATGCGAATCGACTGGATGTGGAGCGCGACGTCGAGATCCTCCGCGGGAACGGTGAAGAAGTATTGCGTGGCGGTCTGTTGCGTATCGGCGTCAAAATCGCCGCCCATCGCGGCGGAGATGTCCGCCAGCTGATCGGCGCTCAGGCCCGGGCTGCCGCGAAACATCATGTGTTCCTGCGCGTGGGCCATGCCGGGGAATCCCGCCGGCGCTTCGTTCGAGCCCACCTTGTAATTCACAATGGTGGTTACCACCGGCGCGAGCCTGTCGCGGACGATCACGACGCGCAGCCCGTTTTTCAACGTGGCGCGCAGAACGTTGTCCTCGGCGTCCGCCTTGGCCGCAACCGTCTCGCCGCTCTTCTCTTGTGCCGCTCCTGCCGTGCCCGCCAAGGCCATCGTTCCGGTTCCCGCGATCAGGGCCGCTACGAGCATCACGATCTTCCAACCGCCAAGCCATTCCAAGAAGTTTTTTGAGCGATGGTCCATGGGCTCCAGTTTCCTCATCAAAAGTCGATTTCCCCTTTCTCTCATGCTCACCGAACCGGCAGCGCCGGTCAAGTCGGAGATAAAGAGCTCACGGCCCGGCCATGCGCCAACGGTCCCGATCCAAACCAGATGGCGCGACTACTTGCCGCCTGATTTGCAAAAATTCCTGTACATTACGGGGATGCCTGCAAACGCATCTTCGTTTCCCGCCGTCGAACGCCCGCAGCCCGGAGCCGGAGAGGGAGATCGGGGGCACGCGCGGGACAGGCTGATCTATGGGTCGGTGATCTTCGCGAGCGCTTTCCTTCTCTTCCTCGTCCAGCCCCTGATTGCCAAGATGATCCTGCCGTGGTTCGGCGGCGTGGCCGAGGTTTGGGCCGTCTGCCTCGTTTTCTTTCAGACCGTACTTCTGCTCGGCTATCTCTACGCCCATCTTCTGGTCCGATATTTCCGGCCTCGCGTCCAGGGACGCATCCACGCGGCCTTGCTGGCCGCCAGCGTTCTTTGGCTGCCGATTTTGCCCAAAGCGTCGTGGCAGCCCTCCGGCCGGGAAGATCCGGCCATCTATATCCTGTGGCTGCTGGCGCTGACCATCGGGCTTCCCTTTTTCCTGCTTTCCTCCACGAGCCCTCTGCTGCAAGCCTGGTATGCCCGCTCGCGGGGCGCATCGCCCTATCGTTTCTACTCCCTTTCGAACGTCGCCTCCCTGCTGGCCCTGATGCTATTTCCCATTCTTTTCGAACCCAACTTTTCAACTTCGCACCAGGCGATCGGCTGGTCGGCGGCGTATGCGGTACTGGTGGCGCTTTGCGGGGCGCTCGGACTGGCTCTGGGCCGGCGAAGCGATTCCGCCCTTGCGCCCAGGCGCGGCGATATTTCCCCGCCCGATGTAAAGCGTAAACTGCTCTGGATTTCGCTCGCCGCCTGCGGATCGGCGCTGCTTCTGGCGATTACGAATCACATCACGCAGGATGTCGCGTCGGTGCCCTTCCTCTGGGTGATTCCGCTCGGCCTTTACCTGCTGAGCTTCATCCTGTGCTTCGAAGGGCCGCGCTGGTACCCGCGCGGCGGGTTCCTGAAGCTGCTGGCCATGGCGCTGGGCGGGATGGCCTACGCTCTACTACCCGCCTACGCCGGGTTGCCGTTTATCGTTCTCGTGCCTCTATTTTGCATCGGTCTTTTCATCTGCTGCATGTTCTGCCATGGGGAGCTGGCACGGCGCAAGCCCGACCCGGCGCACCTGACATCTTTTTATCTGATGCTGTCGCTGGGCGGAGCGATCGGGGCGGCCCTGGTGGCGCTGGTGGCCCCGCGCATTTTTTCCGGTTTTTATGAACTGGAAATTGCGCTAGGGGCGTGCGCGGTTCTCGTTTACGTGGTCCATCGGAACGATGCCGAGGGACCGTTTCGTCGCGGGGGCTCGCCCCTGGCTCTGGCCGCCCTCGCCGCCCTGGTCGCGCTCTTTCTCGGGGGCCTGGTCTACACGGTCCGCCGCCAGAAGGAACAGGATCGTTTGTCGGTGCGCAATTTCTACGGCGTTCTTCGCGTCACCGACGTCAATCCCTCCGCGAGCGCCGGGGCGAAGACAGTCTCCCTGGCGGGCGACGCCCGTTACCGCCGGCTGGTCAACGGCGCGATTGTCCACGGCTTGCAATTTCTGGCTCCAAAGCGGCGCGATATGCCAACCACCTACTACGGGCCCGATTCAGGAATCGGCGTTACGCTTCGCGCCCTCGAGGGCACGCGCCCCTTGCGCGTGGGCGTCATCGGGCTGGGAACGGGAACCATCGCCATTTACGGGCGGCCGGGCGACCAGTACACATTCTACGAGATCGATCCTCTCGATATCCGCCTCGCGCATACCCAATTCACCTTCCTGCGCGACTGCCGCGCGTCGATTCGCATCGTTCAGGGCGACGCGAGGCTTTCGCTCGAACGCGAGGCGCCGCAAAAATTCGGCGTGCTGGCCGTTGACGCCTTCACGGGCGATTCGATTCCAGTCCATTTGCTCACCCTCCAGGCGTTCCAACTCTATTTCCGCCAGCTCCGACAGCGAGGCGTGCTCGCCGTCCACATCTCGAACCGTTACCTGAACCTCGAACCGGTTGTCGAGGCGGCGGCAGCGCATCTGCACAAAGAGGCCATCGAGATCGAGAATCCGGACGATCATCCGAAAGGCATCTTCGAATCCTTCTGGATTCTGGTGGGCAACCGCGCGGGATTTCTTGCGCAACCGGCCATCGAAGCGGACGGCCGGGTTCTTTCCCCATCGAAAAAAGACGTTCTGTGGACGGACGACTACAGCAGCCTGTTCCGCATCCTGAAGTAATTCGGCAGACCACCCTTTGGCGAATCAACCCAGATCAATCAATGACAAGAGAACGCTAAGGGAAATTCGTCAGCCTGTCTCGCGATTCAGTAATTCCCTGGCCCGGGCGAGAATTTCGTCGATATTCGCCGATTCGGGAACCGTTCCTTGCGCAAAATCCCTCGATCCCCCGCCCTTGCCGCCCGCGGCGGAGAGCGTTTCGGCCAGCAACCGGCCCATATCGCCCGCCGATTTTTTGTCCTGTGCGAAGACGAATTGCCGCGTGCCGCGGCTCGCCAGGACCGCACGAACGCCCGGTTCGGCCCCTGAACCGGCCACCAGAAGGGCGGCCACCTGCCTGAGAAAGCCTGCGTCGGCCTGCTCGAACGCATGAACCACCAGCCGCTTGCCGCCGGCGGCGAGCGTATTCGCTTCCAACTCCGCCAAGCGACCGGCTAGTTGGACACGTTCGCGATGCGCCGCTTTGCGCTCTTCGATGAGTCTGGCCACCATCACCGGCACCTCCGGCATGCCGCAGCCGATCTGGCGCGCCGCGGCGCCAAGCGCCTCGAAATCGGCCTGCGCGTCGCGCAGCGCCCGCCCGCCGCAGACAAATTCCAGGCGCCAATACTGTTTTTGCCGCTCGACCTTGCGAATCGCCACCGGGCCAACCTGGCCGGTTCGGGCGGCGTGCGTGCCCCCGCACGGTTGAAGATCAAAGCCCTCGATTTCGATGATCCGCAGCGTTCCTTCCCGCTCCACCGCTTTTCGTACGCCGAGCCCGGCCAGCTCCTTTCGGTCGTGAAAACTGAAGGTGATCGACCGGTCGTCGAAAACGGCGCGACTCACCAGGTCGGCGGCTTCCTGCAGATGGCGCGGCACCACATTTGGCGCGTCCAGATCGATCGTCGAGAACTCGCGGCCCAGGTGAAAGGAAACCGTAGGGAAGCTGAACAGCTTCAGGAAGGCGGCCGAAAGCAGATGCTGGCCGGTATGCTGCTGGATATGATCGAATCGGCGTTCCCAATCGATCGATCCGTGGACCGGGCCGATGGGGATCGGGCGATCGATGATGTGGAGGATTTCCCTGTCTTCCTCACGCTCGATCACATCGCTCACCTGGGATTCACCCAGGCGCCCGGTGTCGTACGGCTGCCCGCCTGAGGTCGGATAAAAAGCGGTCCGGTCGAGACGAACCTCCCAGCCGTCTTCGCGTGGATTGCAGGAGACGACCTGAGCGTCGAATTCCCGCAGAAAGGAATCGGTGTAGTAAAGGTGCTCGGTCATGAATGTACGCCCAGGCGCGGCCCAATTCTTCTGTTTCTGGCAGCGGTTGTACGGGTTGCATGGGGAACATTTCTCCCCTATCTCCCCTATCGGGCGAGAAAAATGTAACATTCGATATGTGACTCGCCAAGCCAGCGCCCGCGGCGCAAATCCCCGGCGCCACCCCCCGCAGCCAATCCCCGCAGCCAACCGGGGAACCAGGCGATGATTCGCCTCGTGGCCATCGATCTCGACGGAACCCTGCTCGATTCCCGCTGGCAGGTGCCCGAGGCCAACCGCCAGACCATCGGGCGCGCCATCGAACGCGGCGTGCACGTGGTTCTGGTGACCGGCCGGCGCTACGATTTCACTCGCTCGATCATCGCGTGCCTTCCGCCTGCCGTCGGCCTGATCGTCAATAACGGCGCCCTGATCAAAGCTTCCGACGGCTCGACGCTGTTGCGGCGCCTTTTGCCTGAAGCGGTCGCCCGCGCCGTGATCGAGGCCACGCCGCAGTTCCGCGAAAACGCCGCTCTGGTCTTCGACCGCCCGCAGGCCAATCAGGTCGTTTTCGAACGCATTTCCTGGGAGGACGCCCTCCGGCGCGGCTATTTTGAGCGCAACCGTCCCTATCTGGCGGAAATTTCCCCGCTGGAAGCCGCGCTCACCGAAGACCCGATTCAATTGATGTACACCGGCCCTGTGGACGAGATGCGGCGCCTCGTCGCGGCTCTGGGCGCGCTCGATTTCGCCTCCGATTTCTCGGTCGCGGTCGCCGAATACGAGGCGCGGAATTTTACGCTTGTCGACGTGATCCACAGGGGCTGCTCGAAGGCCAGCGCCCTGGCCGAATGGGCCGGCCGGCTCGGGATTCGCCGCGACGAGATTCTCGCCATTGGTGACAACCTGAACGATCGCGAGATGCTGGAATACGCCGGACAGGCCGTCGTGATGGACAACGCCGTGCCGGAACTCAAAACGCTGGGCTGGCCGGTGACCGGATCGAATGACGAAGCGGGTGTCGCCGCCGCCATCGAGCGGTATATTCTGAGGGACGGCAACCGATGAGACGAATCTCCCTCGGGCGAATGCTTCTTCCGGCCCTCGCCACGCTTTTCGCGGCCGCGCTGGCGCTGCCGGCGCGCGCCGACTGGGCGATCCTGCGCAACGGCCGAAGTCTCCATATCACCGGCTACGAGCGCCAAGGTTCCCTGTACGTTCTGCAAATGGCCGGCGGTGAGGTGCGGCTTCCGGTCTCGGCCGTCCTCCGCTTCGAGCCGGAAACCCTGTTCCCTTCCCCGGTCGTCGAGCCTGCCCAGCCGTCAGGCCCATTCTCCGCGCTGGTTCACCGCGCGGCGCTCCAAAACGGCCTGAGCCCGCGACTGCTCTCGAGCGTCATCCGCGTCGAATCCGATTTCCACCCTCGCGCCGTCTCTCCCAAACATGCCCTCGGCCTCATGCAACTGATGCCCTCTACGGCCCGCGCCCTGGCCGTTCGCGATCCATTCGATCCGGCGCAGAATGTTCAGGGCGGCGCCCATTACCTGAAGCAGCTGCTCGGGAAATTCGGGAATGTGAATTTGGCTCTGGCCGCTTACAACGCCGGCCCGGCGGCCATCCGCTCCTACGGCGGCGTCCCTCCTTTCCCCGAAACGCGGGATTACATCGCGCGCGTTCGCCGCGACATGAAACGGCCGTCCGCGCCGCACCCCAAAACCGGCGCCGTGGAATTGACCTGCGCGCCGCGCGAACAGCGCTGCCGCGAACAGTCCGTATCGGGCGCCCGGATACCCGATCGCGCGCTTCCGTAACAGACTCCGGGCTTCAACTGCCAGAGAGGATCTCCAGTCAGGGTTACCGGTTATGGTTGCTGCATTCCGTCGCCGGGAGAAGTTGGGGTTGGAGAGGAGGGCGGCGCGAACGGGGAGGGTGCAGTGGAAGTGCCCGGTTGAACCGGGGACTTCGGGTTATTCGGCGCCCCTGACCCGGTGGGGTTGGTCGGGGTAGGCGCGGCAAGCTGCACGCCTTTTTGCGGATTCCAAATAAACTCCCAATAGCGGTACTTGTCGGCGCCCATGTAATTTTTGACTGAGGGTTTGTCCACCTCGCCGCCCACGCCGATGAGATTGCCGCCGATCATCCCTCCCTCATGAATGACTTGCGGTTCAAAGGAGACTGAAGGCCCCTCCCCGAACATCGCGCATGTCGGCACGACCGGGGCCTTTGGTTTGCCAAAGCCGCCACTAGAAGCCGCGGGGTTGGGAGAGGAACTCAGCAGCGGCGTGCCCATTTCAGCGGCCTGATATTCGGCTAGCGTCCTCCAGCAGAGGCTGCCGACCATCTGCCCGCC
>DATLRW010000102.1:0-3635 GCA_035534495.1 Candidatus Dormiibacterota bacterium
CCCCCAAAAAAACAAAAAGCGCGCGCCGGCCGGCGCGCGCTTTTTGTTTTTTTGGGGGGTGCGCCACCAGGCCGAAGGGCGGGCAATCGATTACCGATGGCCGCCCGGAAGGAGCGCGGATTCCCAATCGATTCTCGGCAACCGGTCCGGCGGAGCAGCGGGGCCGCGAGTGAGGGCTTCGACGCACGCGGCCGCCTGCCGGCGGAGCCGATCGACGCCAATGCCCCGGTAGGAGCGGGGAAATCGGGCCAGCTTATCGAGCCCTCGGCGCAAAAGCGAAAGCGCTCCTCGCGTGTTTCCGCCGCGCCAGTGATGAAAGGCGGCGGCCAGTTGGATGATCCCCTGCAGAAAGACCTTGTCCCGTCCGGCAGAGGCGAGCCAGATCGCTTCCCAAGTCTCGTGAGCGGCGAAAAATTCCTGGCGGTTGAATTGCTCGATGCCGAGCCGGAAGGCCGCTTCTTCGCCGTCGATCATCCGATTTTTTCCCGGAACAAGGAAGTGGAAGCCATCATAGCAAAGCGGACTGTCAGGCGAATGGAAACCCGGCCGGCGCCTGCCTCCCGCGCCGGGCAACGAACCCCCGAAAACAGTTTGCATCGCGGAGGGTTGACGAGACGGCTTCCCGCCGCGATGATGGAAATTCGAACGCAATGGTTCCCGTTCGCATTTCGCTGAAGGGGATCAAGCTGGGCCTGCTGGAAGCCGATGCAATTCAGGTCGAGCCGGCTGCGGCCGGACTCGTCGAGGAGTTGGCATCGGTGGCCGGACGGCTGGCCGGGCGGTTGACGGTGGAAGCCGTCGCCGCCATGGAATCCATCGGAGCGGTTCGGTCGATGTTTCGGGCCTGGGGCCTCGATCCCTCGAAGTACCGGCCTTCATCGGAAGCGCTCTTGCGGCGCGTGGCGCAAGGCAAGGGCATCACTCCGATTTCGAACGTTGTGGACATCGTGAATCTGGCGCAGATCGAGACCGGCTGGCCGATGGGCGGCTACGACCTCGGCCGCATTCATCCGCCCGTCACGCTCCGGCTCGGCGGGGCCGATGAACGGTACGAAGGAATCGGCCGCCGGATGTGGCATCTGGGCGAACGGCCCGTGCTGGCCGACGAAACCGGCCCGTTCGGCAGCCCCATCAGCGACTCGACGCGCACGATGGTTTCGGCCCTATCGCGAGAGCTTCTGGTTGTGATCTATGCGCCGCTGGCCGCCGCTGACGGCGCCCTGGAACGGACGCTCTCGCGGCTCGAACAGCGGCTCGGGCAATGGGCCGCGGGCCAAAACATTCGCCGGAATATTTCACCGCCAGCCGCAGGGGAAAGCGTTTGAGCCGATTTCATCTGGTCCTTTTACTTCACGCGCACCAACCGGTCGGCAACTTCGACGACGTATTCGAGCGCGCTTACGCGAAATGCTACCTGCCGTTTCTCGATCCGCTCGAGCGCCATCCGAACATTCATGTGGGCTTGCACCTTTCCGGTCCGCTATGGGAATGGATCGCCGCGCGGCATGAGGAGTACTTCACGCGGATGGCATCCCTGGTCGCGCGTGGCCAGGTCGAGCTGGTCGGCGGCGGTTTCTATGAGCCGATCCTCGTCTCGATTCCACCCGACGACCGGCGCGAGCAGATCGTGCGAATGGAGCGGTTCCTCGAAAGCCGGTTTGGGAAGCGGCCCGAGGGGGCCTGGCTGACCGAGCGGGTCTGGGAGCCCCATCTGGCCGGAACCCTGGGTCGGGCCGGGGTCGGCTACACGCTGGTGGACGACAATCATTTTCTGCTCGGGGGTTTCGAAGCGGACCAGTTATTCGGCTATTACCGCGTCGAGGATCTGGACGCCTCCGTGGATATTCTCCCGGGCCTCGAAAGCCTCCGCTACGCCATCCCGTTCCGGCCGGTCGAGGAGACGATCGAATTCCTCCGCCAATCGAGCGATCGCCATCCCGGCGGGATGGCGGCCATGGGCGACGATCTGGAAAAATTCGGAATCTGGCCGGGGACCTACGACCACTGCTACACGAACGGATGGCTCGAGCAGCTCTTTCAAGCGCTCGAAGCCAACTTGGATTGGCTGGCCGTTTCGACCCCGGCCGAATACCGCCGGGACCACGCGCCGCTCGGCCGCGCCGCTTTGCCCACGGCCTCCTACAGCGAAATGATGGAATGGGCGCTGCCGCTCCGGGCGCGGGAGCGGGTGCAGGAATTGTCGCGCGAATTCGCCGACCGCCCCGAGATCCTGCGGTCGGTGCGGCACGGCGTATGGCGGAATTTCCTGGTGAAATATCCGGAAGCCGATCTGCTCTCGCGAAAGATGCAGTTCGTCTCCCGGCGGATCGCCAAGCGCAGCCGGTCGCGCCCGCGCGGCGCCGCCAGCCGCACGGGACAGGGGCGCACGCACGTGCTTCGCGCGCAGTGCAACGACGCCTACTGGCATGGGATTTTCGGCGGGCTCTATTCGCCCCATTTGCGCGAAGCCATCTCGCGCGAACTGATCGCCGCCGAGCGGGCGATCGACGGGGAACGCCCGGCGGCGCGGGCGCAGCGCGAAGGCTTCAGCGGCCCCGCGCGCAATGAAACCTATTTCACGGGCCGGCACTACAACGCTTTGGTGGATTCGGCCGACGGGGCGACGCTGGCCCTGCTCGATTTCCGGCCGCGCCACCTGGCCCTGATGAATACCATCGCGCGGCGGCCCGAAGCCTACCATTCGCGCATTACGCAGGCGGCCGAGGGAGACGGCGGCGTCGCCTCGATCCACGATCGCGTTCGCGTGAAGGAGCGCGGGCTCGAGCGGCTGCTCCGATACGACCGCTGGCTCCGGCGCAGTTTCCGTTTGCTGGTATTTCCCTCCGGCAAGCGCCCGGACGATTACGCCGCGCTGGAACTGGGCGAAGCGCCCGCGCCGGCCGCCGCACCCTATCAAGCGGACAAAATCTCGGCCAGCGCAGCCGATTTCGCGGCGGAGGTTTCGCTCGCGCCGGTCGCCGGGGCGGACGTTCGCGCCCGCGCCGAAAAACAGTTTCGCTTCCGTTCCCTTCCCGACGGCTTTTCGCTCATCGGGACGGCGCGGATGGCGCTTCTCGAAGGAGGCGGCGCGGCAGCCAGCGCCGGACTCGAACTGGTGCTGAACCTGATGGCCCCGGCAAGCCCCGACCGCTATTTCGCGTTTGGCGGCGAGCGGCATCCGCTCGGCTGGCAAGGCGTGGCGCCCGGGCCGGAGTTGAATCTGGTGGATGAGTGGCAAAAAGTGGCGGCGAAGCTGATCGCACCCGGCGCGGCGGAGTTCTGGATCGCGCCGATCGAAACCGTCTCTGAATCCGAGGACGGATTCGAGCGGGTGTATCAGGGATCGCAGATTCTGGCCGTCTGGCCTCTCGCCCTGGAGCCGGGGAAGGCTCCCTGGGAGGCGGAGGTCGAACTGCAGGTGACGGGCCTGTGACCGGGCCCCTGGATGGGCGCCGTTTCGGGCCGCTGCAGGGCCGCCGGACCTGACGGTTGTATGGGTGCCGGGGGTCTGGTAGAGTCAAGCCAAGGCTTTCGCCGGAGAGAGTGAACCAGTGGCCGTCAGCAAAGAGTTGCTCGACATCTTGGTCTGCCCCTTGTGCAAGACGCCCGTCCATCTCACCGCGGACGAGCAGGGA
>DATLRW010000103.1:0-7534 GCA_035534495.1 Candidatus Dormiibacterota bacterium
TACGCGCAACTCCAGGATTTCCATAAAGAATTACCGGCCGCAACATCGAAACAGGAGATGCTCGACGCCCTGCGTGCGCACGAGTCGATCCATCCAGAACTATGCGATCTCGAGCGGAGCGAAGACCAATTTTACGGCTTCACCAAGGGAGCAAATCTGCTCAGGAAACATCTTGAGTGGGCGTTTGTTCCTGCGGTTAAGGATGCCGCGGAAGAGCAACTCGAGGCCAAGAGGACGGCACTCGGGCTGCTTCTTGATCGCACGGTACGGTCAAAAATGTCGTTCTCGGACGACCTCAAAAAGCTTCGGGAAGAGGCCGAGGAGAAGTATGCCCAGATTCTAGGGGGCAAGCAAGGCGCCCTCAGTGACCTGTCGTCCGCGCTCACCAAGAGGCTGCGGGAGTGGGCGCACCCAGACGCCGGGCTCGCACTGAACTGGCGAAGCGATCCCTCGAAGAACATCTCCATCCAGGAGCCCCAGGCCGAAGTGTCAGCACTTGACGGAAGTCTGCAGTTGGCCATATCCCGGATGGGACACGGCCTGCAGCGCTCCTTCCTGCTTGCCCTGCTCCAAGAGCTCTCCGGGTGCCCGAGCTCTGGAAAGCCGAAGCTCCTCCTGGCGTGCGAGGAGCCCGAGCTCTACCAGCATCCGCCGCAGGCGCGGCACTTGTCGTCGGTGTTGCAGAACCTCAGCAGTTCAAACGCGCAAGTTATGGTTTGCACTCATAGTCCTCTCTTTGTCCAGGGACGGGGCTTTCCTGACGTCCGCCTGTTCAGACGGGCAGCCTTGGACGACCAGCCCAGCGTCCACAGCGTCACAATGGAGGATCTGGCGGGCGTCATCAGGGAGGCCCGTGGGGAGGGGAGTCCCGGCCCGACTGCGCTCGAGCATAAGATCCAGCAGATCCTTCAGCCGCGCGTCAACGAGATGTTCTTCACCCCAGTGCTCATACTGGTCGAAGGGGACGAGGACCTTGCGTACGTCGAAACGTACCTGGCGCTCAGCGGGTGCTACGACGATTTCCGGCGCCTCGGTTGCCACGTCGTCCCTACCAGCGGCAAAGGGAGCATGGTGTACGCCCTGGGGATAGCTAGACAGATGGACATACCCACCTTCCTCGTATTTGACGCGGATGGAGATAAGGCTAGCGAGTCTGAGCAACCGAAGCATGAGCGTGACAATCTAGCGCTGCTCAGGCTTGCAGGCGTCGAGAAACCACAGGCATTTCCGCCGAGCATTTTCTCAACGCGGACACTTATCATGTGGCCGAAACAGATCGGCCGGGCGGTTCGAGAGGATGTTGGAGAAGCTGAGTGGGAAAGGTGTGAAACTGTCGTTCGAGATAGGCATCGGCTTTACGACTTGGAGAAGTCCCGGAAAAGCGCGCTGTACATTGGAATGACCCTGACCGTTCTTTACGAGGGGGGCGGCCGCTGCAAGCCCCTGGAGTTCCTCTGCAAGCAGATCATTTCCTTTGCCCAGGGTGAGCGCTCGACAGGCTACGGGCCACCGGCGGCATCGGCGCCCGACATCCAGCCGCCGACCACCCCTGTAGCGCAGTAGCGCGGAGGCCAGGCTCGATTTCCGAGTCTGGCCGCCTGATCCCCAGTTTCCAGGCGTTGACAGCTCGCCCGGTTTGGGCCGCGACCCTGCTTGCCCCTGCCCGTCGCCGCACAGAGGCGATGGGCGCAGTGTCCGTCCCGGGATTTCCTCCCGGTTGGGGGTGTGCTAGCTGGATCTGTCTGGGCGATCCGGCCTCACTTGCCGCTGAAGACGTACGCGGTTCCCTGGCTCGTGCCGGTGCCTGGCGCGCCGGCGAAAACCCACGAATTCCCGGTGGCCAGACCGACCGCCGCGGCGACGCCAAAGTTGGCCGGGCTGGTTTGCGCGGATTTGCTGAACTGGAATGTATCCGTTTGGGTCTCGTTGCCCCAGGGGAGGGTCGTCTTGCCCCTGGACGGCTGGTCGAACTGATACATCGTTCCCTGGGAGTAGGAACCGGTGCTGGCCGGCGGTGCGCCGGGTGCGCCGGCGACGATCGTGCTCCCATCGGCGCTGATCGCCACGGATTGGCCAAGGAAATTTCCGCTGGTTGCCCCCGAGGCAGTGAGTGCGGCAACTTGACTCCAGCTAGAGGCTGTGAAGACGTACGCCGCGCCCTGGCTCGAGCTGGCGCCTGGAGCGCCCACAACGGCCGTCGTGCCGCTGGTCGCCACCGAGGTGCCGAAGTAGTCGCCTGCTGCTCCGCCCGTGGCCGCGAGTTCGGCCGCCTGGCTCCAACTCGTACCTGAGGGTGTGAAGACGTACGCCGCGCCCTGGTCGGCGTTGGAACCGACGGTGTGGCTGGGCGAGCCGACGACGGCCGTCGCGCTGCGAATGGCCACCGAAACGCCGAAGTCGCTGTACGCCGTCGCGTCGGAGGCGGTGAGTTCGGCCGCCTGGCTCCAGCTCCCGCTCGGGGCTGTGAAAATATACGCGGCACCCGCTTGCGTATCCTCGGCCGTTCCGGCCGTGACCGTGTGGTATTCGGCGCCAACGATGACGGTGGTGCCGGTGGCGTCCATTCCTACCGAGATGCCGAACATGTCGTTCGCCACGCCGTCCGAGGCCGTGAGCGTGATGTTCTGAGACTCGCTGGCTACCGAACTCCAGCCGCCCGTGGGTTCATGGAACACGTAGGCCGCACCCAGGCCGGCATTGTCGCTGGGCGCGCCGACGACGATCGTGCTGCCGTCGCTGCTAATCGCCACGGATTCGCCAAGATTAGCGGACTGCTGCGGCGTGAAGGCGGAGAGCCTGACGGATTGAACCGGTGTGGCGCTCCATCCGCTTGCCGGTTCGAGGAATACGTACGCCGCTCCCGCGCCGGTGACGCCCGAGATAGTCGTATTGGGCGCGCCAACCACCATTACGGTGCCGTCGGCGCTGCTCGCCGCCGAATAGCCGATCTCGACCCCGTTCGCGGCGGTAAGCGTAGCGGTCGGCCCGAGGACCCTTCCTCTGGAATAGCCGGCCATGGGGAACGCCAGCGCCGCTGCGGCCAATATCCCGCAGCGAGTCGCATACCAAAGCCAGTTTCGTCTCGCTCCTGCGCTCATTGGCAAATCTCCTTTTCCCTTCTCGGGGGAATGCTTCTAGCAAATTGGGAAACCTAATCCATCCCGTTTCGGCCGGCTGCGCGGGCCGGGTCTTTTACCAGGTGCCGGTGCAAGATTTTCGCGGTCCGGCATCGATTCCCTGTGGCAGCGCGCGATTGCCCGGCGCTGCCGGGATTGTATTCCAGCAGGCTCGGCGGTTAATAAAAGTACCTTATGGACACTTAACGAATGAGAAAGCCCCACGAAAGTGGGGGTGTGGTACTGGGTACAAGAGAATCGTTCGGTCCGCCTCGCGACGCGGAACGTCGGGCCGGGAAGATTCAAAATGCGGCCGCCGTGAAATGGTTCCTATCGCTGGGCGATCTCGATCAGAGGATTCGTCGAGTTCGCCAGGCCTGTCGACAGGATGATGATTTTGGAGGACGAGACGATGTACATGATGGCGCCGGCGGGAGAGATCGATACGCGCCCGGTCGAGGCAACGCTATAGGTTTCGGTCAACTCGCTGGCTGTCGCCGTACCGGCGTTGCTCGAGTCGATCGTCCCGGTCAGGTTCTGAATGGCATCGAAGGTGATCAGGCCGGATGAAACGGTGGGCGGCTGAGCGCCGGGCGGCGGCGAAACCAGCGGAAGCGAGGCGACGAAGAAGGAGCCAATGAGGGAAGAGGCGCTGAAGGGCCCTGTGGCCTGCGGCTCGAATGTCCCGAAACTGGGGGTTGCGCCCGTGCCCTCGATGAAGGCCTCATTGGGCGCGATCATATAGCCAACCATCGGCTGCATGGTTTGAGGTGCGATTGTGAAACGGCCATTGCCGGGGGAAGTGAAGCTCAGGGCTTCGGTGTCGGATTGCGCGCTGAGGTTGCCTCCCTGGTCGACATCGAGGGCAGTGCTGGCGCTGCCGGTGCCGGCCGAGGTGAGCAGGCCGACTTCGGCCTCGGGCGCGGGTGCCGAAGTGGCGGATTGGGACTGGAGCACCATGGTGGCGTTGATGGAGGCATTCGAATAGGGTCCGCCGGTCTGTTGCTCCACGATCCCGGTACGGACGGCGCCCGTCGTTGTGTCGTAGGCCATCGCATACCATTCGGTTTTGGAAATCACATAGAAAACGAAGTTGGCCTGGGGGACGCCGGATGTGCCGGATGTAATCGTTCCGCGGCCGCTGGTGTCCACGGCCAGAGTTCCGGCGAAGGAAACGTTCGAGGACAACGTTCCCCCGTCGTTTTCATCCAGCAGCCCGCTGCTGAGCGCTCCGGAGGAAATGCTGGCGCTGCCGACCACCACATCGGGATTCCCGCTGGCATCCCATCCGGAAAAGCCGAAGGCGTAGCCTCCCACCAGCACCGCCGAGGAAAACCCGGAAGAGTTTTGCAGGGCGAACGAACCGGTGAAGTTGTCTCCGCTGGTGTCGGTCTCGATGATCGCGCCACCTGTCGAAGCGCCGGTGATCGAGCTTTGCGCGCTGAGGGCCAGATCGAACGTGAATGTGTTGCCCTTGGCGTCGGTGTAGGAGAGCACCCCGCGGCCATCGGCGCCGATCGTGTAGGAGCCCGACGTGATGGCGACGTTCCCGACGTGTAAGGCCGTGGTGGCGCCGACCAGATCCTCGCTGCCGGTAGTGACGGCGCCGCTGCCGTCGGCGGTGAAGCTGCCGACGACCCCGCCATCGTGGCCGCCGAGCGAGAAGGCATATTGGCCTTTCAGAAGCGAGTCGGCGGTGGTCGCGGAGATCGTGATCGAGAGAGGTTGCGTGGCGATGTCGGCGGGCGTGTTCGAATCGGTTGCCTGCACGGTAAAGCTGCTCGTGCCGGCGGCAGCCGGGCCGGAAATCACGCCGGTACTTGTATCGAGCGTAGCCCAGCCGGGCAGGGAACCGTTCACGATAGACCACGTGACCGGACCGACCCCGCCGCTCGTTTGCAGGGTGGTGCTGTAGGCGATGCCCTGGGTTCCGTCGGGCAGGGCGGTGGTAGAGACCGAGAAAGAGGTGGTGTTCACGATGATGCTAAGCGCTTGCGGAACCGTGACCGGCGTGGGCCCCTCGGAATCGGTCACCTGGACCGTAAAGTTCGACGTACCGGTTGCCGCGGGCGTGCCGCTGATGACGCCGCTCGGGCTCAAAGATAGTCCGCCCGGCAAGACTCCCGAATAACCCCAGTTGTAGGGAGCGACGCCGCCCGCCGCTTGCAGCGTAACGCTGTAAGGCACGCCTTTGGCCGCGGTGGGGAGCGATGTGGTCGCAACCGTCAGGGATGGAGGCGGCGCAATGGACATGCTGATCGTGGCGCTGTGCGACAGGCCGACGGCATCGGTCACGCTGAATGTCGGGGTGTAGGTTCCGGGAGCCGTCGGGATTCCCGTGACAACGCCGGCGCCGGGATTGAGGCTCAATCCCGGCGGGAGCCCCGCGACAATGACGCCCCAGGTGTACGGCGCAGTGCCACCGGTTTCGCTGAGCGCCTCGCCACTGCAGGTGACGCCTGACGAAGTGGATGTCTGGCCATAACAGGTGCCGGCCGTGCCCGCGGGCAGCGACGTCGTCGTGATGGTCGGCGGGGGATTGACCTGGATGGCGGTGGAGGTCATGACGCTGGTGTTGGCGACGGAAGTAGCCGTTATGGTTGCTTTCTGGGTACCGGTAACGCTGGAGGGCGCAACATAGGTGACCGAAGTGGGTGTTGCGTTGGAGAGCGACCCCAAGCCGCTCAGGCTCCACGTCACACCCTTGTTCGACGAGTCGTTGACGATGGTGGCCTTGACGGTAACGACCTGGCCCTGGTCAATCGTCGGCGCCGGCGAAGTGGAGAGGTTGACGATGAGGCCAAAGTTTGTGCCGCCGCCGCATCCGGTCATGCAGACCGCAAGCAGGAGGGTGGCAATTCCAAACACGGGAAGCGTGGTTTTACGCACGAGTCGGCTCCAAAACCCGAAATTCAATGCATTTGGCAATTGCGCCGCCGGTACAGCCCCGTCGCCGGGCTTCTTCCGCACCATTTGAGCGCACCGTGCATTCTATCAGGTATTTCCTGGAGATCGTTTCAGGGCCCCCGCGGTTCCGCAGAAAAACAGGGGAGCAATTCCAGACTGGCGAGAAAAAACCGGCGGGGGCGAACGGTCCGCCCCCGCCGGCTGACAGGCGATGGTTCGACGGTTAGATGTCGTAATACAGCTGAAATTCGTAAGGATGAGGCCTCATGCGGACGGCGGTCACCTCATTTTTCATCTTGTAGTCGATCCACAATTGGATGATGTCTTCGGTAAATACATCACCCTTCAGCAGGAAATCGTGGTCTTTTTCGAGCGCCTCCAGAGCCGCCTCCAGCGATCCCGGCAGCGAGGGAACGCTTTTCAGCTCCTCGGGCGAGAGATCGTAGATGTCCTTATCGAGCGGTTCTCCGGGGTTGATTTTGTTCTCGATCCCGTCGATCCCCGCCATAAGCATGGCGGCAAAGGCGAGATAGGGGTTCGACGAGGGGTCGGGCGGACGGAACTCGGCCCGCTTCGCCTTGGGATTGGGCGAATACATCGGTATGCGGACAGCCGCCGACCGGTTGCGACGCGAATAGGCCAGGTTCACAGGCGCTTCGAAACCGGGGACGAGCCGCTTGTAGGAGTTGGTGGTTGGTGCGGCAAACGCCACAATCGCCGCCGCGTGCTTGAGCAGGCCGCCGATGTACCAGAGCGCCGTTTGGCTCAAACCGGCGTACTGATCGCCGGCGAAAGTGGGTTTCCCCTTGAGCCAGATCGACTGGTGTGTGTGCATGCCATTGCCGTTGTCCTGAAAGAGCGGCTTGGGCATGAAGGTGACGGTCTTGCCGTACTGATAGGCGACGTTCCGGGCCACATATTTGTAGAGCATCATGTTGTCGGCCGAGCGAAGCAGCGTATCGAACTTCATGTCGATTTCTGCCTGGCCGCCGGTGGCCACTTCGTGGTGATGGCACTCGATGTTCAGCCCACAGGCCTCCATTTTTTGGACCATTTCGGTGCGGAGGTCCTGGTAGTGGTCGGTGGGGGGGACCGGGAAATACCCTTCCTTGTAGCGCGGGCGATAGCCCAGGTTGTTGGTTTCGCGGCCGGAATTCCAGCGGCCCTCTTCAGCGTCGATGTGGTAGAACCCTTCGTTCTGCCTCTGATCGAAGTAGACGTTGTCGAAGATGAAGAATTCGGCCTCGGCGCCGAAATAGGCCTGGTCGCCGACGCCGCTGAAGCCCAGATAGGCTTCCGCCTTGCGGGCGATGAAACGCGCATCGCGGGCATAGGACTGGTGGGTGATCGGATCGACCACATCGCCGATCATGACGAGCGTCGGTACGTCCCGGAACGGATCCATGAAAGCGGAATTCGGGTCGGGAATCAGGAGCATGTCCGATTCGTGGATGGAGGCCCAACCGCGAATCGAGCTGCCGTCCATGCCGAAGCCGTCTTCGAATGCCTGT
>DATLRW010000104.1:0-5308 GCA_035534495.1 Candidatus Dormiibacterota bacterium
GGTCTGCCGTCGCGCACCCATCGGAAAATTCGACGCAAATTTCCTCCCGCTTCAACCGCCGCCAACGGCGCGCCAGTTGCGAAACGGGACGCGGCAAATTGTAGCACAACCCCGCGAACGGAAATCAGGGCGCCGTGGAGATCGAGACGCGAATCGGGGCGCGAATCGAGCGCGAATCGAGGCGAATCGTCGCAACCGCTGTCGCTTTGTCCCACGACCAGCCGGGCGTCGCGGCGGCTTGGCGGAAAATCGCGCGGCCGTCAACGCGGATGACGGTGGGCTCGGGCAGGCCGTGCAGCTCGATGCCGTAGGCGCGGCGGGTCACCTGGCCGCTGAAACTCCCCTCTGTCGGGCCGATCTCCATCTGCCACTGGCCCGAACCGGAGGACTCAAAAGAGATCGGGGTCCAGGCAAACTCGCCCGAGCGGTAGCCGAGTGAAACGCCGTCGTCTTCATAGAGGCGGTAGCTGGCGGACTGGGGGCCGAAGACGGCCAGCGTGAGGCGATCGAGCGGCTTCTGATCGGAATAGGCCAGATCGGGCGCGAGCGGAACGATGGAACCTGTCCTGATGAAAAGAGGCAACACATCGACCGGCGCGCGGATGGCCAGGACCGAGCCGCCGGCATAGATCTGTCCGGAGTAAAAATCGGTCCAGGAACCCGGAGGGAGATAGATCTCCTCCCCGCCCGAGGGGTCGGAGATGGGCGCGACCAGGATTTCATTGCCGAAGAAATATTCGTTCGGGTAGGCGTAGGAACGCGCGTCGGCGGGATATTGCAGATACAACGGGCGAACCAGCGGCAGCGCGTCGTCGTGGGCGATGCGGGCCAGAGTATAGATGTAGGGCAGAAGACGATAGCGCAGGCGAAAATATTTCCGCACCAGGGCTACTCCTGCGGGGCCGTAGGTCCACGGCATGCGGAGATTGCCGTCGCGGGGATTTTCGAAACTGCTGTGGAGGCGAACCAGCGGGCTGAGGGCGCCGAATTCGACCCAGCGGGCGTAGAGGTCGAAGGATATTTTCCCTCCAGAGAACCCGCCGATGTCGTGTGTGATATAGGGCTCCAGAACGTTGCCGCCACGGGCGGTGTAGCCGATCTCGAAGGCGAGAACGTCCCATTCGGAGTCCGTGTCGCCGGTGAAAAAGCCCGGATAGCGGTTGTCGCCCCAACCGCCGTAGCGGCTCATGATGAAGGTGCGTTTGCCGGTGTGCTGCCGGGAAAAATCGTAATAGACACGGTTGGTCCACATCTGCGGATTGAGACCTGGCATATCGGCGGCGCCGCTGCCGCCATCGACCCACCAGAAATCGACTCCCTCGTCCATCAGCGGGAAATGCAGGATGCTCATGAAGGCTTCCGCCTGGCGCTTGACGGCCAGATTCCACCGGATGGGCGCGGATGCCGGAAGCGAAAGGACGGGGCGAATTTCGGCGGCGTGGCTATCGTCGTCCGAGAGCACGGTATGGGTCTCTCCGGCATAGCCGGGGTGATCGTTGAGGGCGATCTTGAGGCCCTGGCCGTGCGCCCAGCGCAGGAACTGATCCGGATGGGGAAAGATGGGACTCCAGTCGTAGCCCCCTTGCCAGCCGTATTTATGCCAGGCGAAATCGAGGGCGAGAACGTCGAGCGGGATCCCGGCGGCGCGGAAGCGGGTGACCAGTTTCTCGACATCCTTGTCGGAATAGGGATAGTTGCGGACCAGATCGCTCGACGGCACGTATTCGTAGTTGAGGTCGGTGATCATCGCGCCGAGAACGTAGCGCGGCGGCATGGGAACCGGGCCGGTGAGGCGGGCGTAATCGGCCAGCGCCTGGCGGTAATGGCGGCCGTATTCGAGCAGATACCAGTCCTGGCCGCCCGGGTCGGGCCGGGGCGCGATCCAGGCCGTTTGGGAATCCCAGACGGGCGTCCGGCTGTCGTCGAGCAGGAAATAACCGCTGCGGCTCAGCAGGCCGTCGGAGGTATCGGGGAAATGGTTCTGGCCGACCCCGTCGAGCGAGCCGGAGATGCCGCCGAGATTCAGCGGATCGTCCCGGCCGGGAACCCAGGCGCGCGGGCTGCCGTCTTCCTGCCACGCGATTTCCAGATTATGCGGGCTAAAGCGGCCCGAGCCCACGTGATAGTGGAGGGTGAGGTTGGCCGTGGTGGCTGTGAGCCAGCCGCCTCTCTGCGCGAAGGAGAATTTCGTCGCCGGCCACCGGCGCCCGGTGACTACGGCGGTGGGGGCGTCGACGAAGCGCCCGGAAGAAGAATATTCCATCCGGACGAGCGATGGAGAGAGGAACTCGAAACGGGCCTCGCCGCAGACCAGCGCGCTGGCGCTTTGGCTGCACCTGTGCCCGCCAAACAGACCGCAGCCGACGAGCGCCAGGCAGCAGGCGACCATCACGCCGAGCGAGATGCATTTGCGCATCGGGTACACCTCGGGATTCAGCGAATGATACCGCAGCGCGTGAAAAGGAAAAGATTCGGTTGGATGGGCATGGTGAATCGGTACAGGGGCGACACTCAGCAACCCAGCGATACGGCGCGGATGAAATCGGCCAGCATGCCATAGGCGGTCGCAACGACGCCGGCCTTGTGCTCGATGACCGAGAGACCGTAGGCGTCCAGATCGAAATAGAGGGCCGAAGTGTTTCCTTCGAGCATGGCCAGGGGATCGCTGAGGGGGAGCGATTCCGGGCGAACCGAGGCACGAACCCCTTCCGGCGTGCGTTCGGCCCGGCAAACCAGGCGGTAGCGCCGGCCCGCGGCCTGCGCTTCGCGAATCTTCTCGGGCGTGATGCCGCCGATACCGACGCGGTCAACCTCCGAGAGCGCCATCGGATGGCGCATGAGCACGGTGACCATGGCGGCCACCTTGACGGCCGAATCCCAGCCCTCCAGGTCGTCTGTGGGATCGGTTTCGGCGACGCCCATTTCCTGGGCCTTCTTCACGGCGGCATCGAAGCTGATGCCGCGTTCCATCTCGGTGAGCACGACGTTGGTGGTGGAATTCAGGATGCCGCGAAAACCGCGCAAATCGGCCGCCGGCAGGCCGTAGGCAAAAAGGGAGAAGACCGGGGTGCCGTCCATGACGGTCGATTCGAATAGGAAGCGGCGCTGGCATTTTTCGGCGAGGTCGCTCAGCTCCTTGTAGGCATAGACGACCGGGCCCTTGTTGGCGCTGACGGCATGCGCCCCGGATTCGAGCGCGGCGCGAAGGTGATCGGTGGCCGGCTCGCCGGAGTAGCGATTGAGCGAGGAGGCTTCGAAGAGGACATCGGCCCTCGCGGCCGAAAGCCACTCGCGGACGTTTTGCGGGCCATCCGGGGAAGGCTCGGGCGGACCCGCCAGCAGGCGGGCAGGATCGAATCCGGCAGGATCGGCGAGCCAGCCAATACGGCGCGAAGCAATTCCCGTGAGACGCCAGTCGATGCCGTAGCGATCGCGCAGTTCGGCTCGCTTGGCGACGAGTTGGCGCACGAGTTCCTGGCCGACGTTTCCAAAACCAACCAGGGCGAGATTCCAGGTGCGCATCATTTTCCTCCGAGACAAGGAGGGGATTGTACAAAACCTGGCGAAACCTCGCATGGGGAAAGCAGCAATCGGCCGCCGGAAACCGGTGCGGCGAGCGGAAATGACGCCCGGGCAGGCCCGCAACCCCCTCCTGGAGCGTCCTTTAGCCGGCCATTGCAAAATAACGACAAGTTGACCCGACCTGTGGCAGGATGCGAAGGCGTGGTATCGGTCCATGGAGCCAAAAAGGGGCGGCATGCGCCGGCAGCATGAGGCTTCGGGCGGCAAAGCCGTTGCGGGGACGGCGTTTCGGTTCGTTCTGCTACTGGGCGTCGTCAGCCTGTTCGCCGATTTCGCCTACGAAGGGGCGCGCAGCGTTACCGGGCCTTTCCTGGCGGTGCTGGGGGCCAGTGGAGCGGTTGTGGGGGTGGTCGCCGGGCTGGGCGAGCTGCTCGGCTACGGCTTGCGCCTGGTTTCCGGGCCGCTCAGCGAAAAGACGAAGCAGTTCTGGCCGATCGCGATTTTCGGTTACGTGGTCCAGATGGTTTCGGTCCCTCTGCTGGCGCTTGCCGGCAGTTGGCCGATGGCCGCGCTGCTGATATTGACCGAGCGGATGGGAAAGGCCATCCGCAACCCGCCGCGCGACGTGATGCTAGCGCAGGCCTCTCAAGAAATCGGCCTTGGCCTGGGATTCGGCATTCACGAAGCGATGGACCAGGCCGGGGCGCTGATCGGACCGCTGGCCGTGGCCGGGATTCTGTATTGGCGCGGGGATTACCGCCGCGCCTTCGCCATGCTACTGGTTCCCGCCCTGCTGACGCTCGCCATTCTGCTCGCCGCGCGCCTACTCTACCCGAAGCCGGAACATCTCGAAACCAGAAAGCCGGCCGCCGGCCCCGAGCAGAAAAGCTTTTCGCGGGTCTTTTGGGTGTATCTGGCTGGCGCGGCGCTGGTGGCTGCGGGATTCGCGGATTTCCAGCTGATCGCCTTTCATTTCCAGAAAGCCGAGGCATTCCCCAAGATCTGGATACCGATCGTCTATTCGATCGCGATGGCCGTGAGCGGAGCGGGGTCGCTGATTTTCGGAAGGCTATTCGACCGGTTCGGGATCGGCGTGCTGATCCCGCTGACGCTGGCCTCGGCCCTGTTTGCGCCGCTGGTTTTTCTGGGGGGCTTTCGGGCGGCCGTTGTGGGAGCGGGGCTCTGGGGACTGGGCATGGGCGTGCATGAATCGATCATACCGGCGGCGGTGGCGCCGATGGTGCCCGCTGCCCGCCGAACGGCGGCCCTCCGCTTACGGCCTGTTCACCGCCGTATACGGGATCGCCTGGTTTGTGGGAAGCGCGGCGATGGGATTTTTGTACGATGTCTCCGTCCCCGCCGTGGTGATCTTTTGCGTGACGCTGGAACTCGCGGCCTTGCCCGTCTTCGCCCGCGTGCGCAGCCTGTCCCGGCGCGAGGCTCCGGGCTCCTGACCCATCCGGGGCTACAACCCGAAACAACCGCGTTCCACTTGTGGATGGGGACATCCCGGGTAGTCGGGACCACTGCAAAACGCTGCCTATGGATATCGGATTGTCGTATGATTTGTGTATATTTCGTTTCATACTTCTGAAAGATAAGGCGAATAGGAATGAACCCGTCTTTTTCCACCTGCGACCTGTACGATTCCTATGGAGACTTATGCAATTCTTGCGACACGCAATTTAAACAGTACGGAGGTCGCCGTTCTTTTTCGGGGCGCATCCGGACCGTAAAATGCCTCGAGGACAATCTTCTGCTTCGCCGGACGCTCGAAACCGCCGGC
>DATLRW010000105.1:0-16094 GCA_035534495.1 Candidatus Dormiibacterota bacterium
TTTCCTGGATGACGTCGCCCCGCTGCAAGATCCCGGCGGCCGGGCCGTTGGGATCGACCGCTACGACGACCACGCCGTAGGTATCGGCCGGCAGGTTCAGCTGGCTGGCGATTTGCGGCGTCAGGTCTTCTACCCGGACGCCTTCGAGCGCGCTGCCCTGACCGGCGTTGGACGACTGCTGCGTGCCGGTGGATGTCGAGGCTTCCTCGAGAACGGGATAGACATTGAACGTCTTCCCGTTGCGGAATACCTGCACGGTCACCTTGGTCCCCGGCTGTACTTGCGTCACTTGCAGGACCAGGTCGTTCATGCTGGAAACCGGAGCGCCGTTGAACTCCAGGAGAATGTCGCCCCGCTGGATTCCCGCCTTGGCGGCCGGGCTGCCCGGCTCGACGCTATCGACGATGACCCCCTCGGCTTTCGGCAATCCGAACTGCTTGGCCATGACCGCGTCGACGTCGGAAATGTTGACGCCGAGCTGGCCGCGAGTCACCTTGCCGTGCTCGATCAGCTGCGTCATCACGCTGCGCGCCAGATCGCTCGGGATCGCGAAGCCGATACCCAGATTCCCCTCGCTGCCGTTGCCGCCGGTCACGATGGCCGTGTCGATGCCGATCACTTCGCCGCGGGTATTGATCAGCGGCCCGCCGGAATTGCCGGGGTTGATGGCCGCGTCGGTCTGGATGAAGTTCTGGATGCTCCGGGGCCCTTCGATCCCGACGTTGCTGCGCCCCTTGGCGCTGATGATTCCCATCGTAACGGTTTCACCCACCCCGAACGGATCGCCGATCGCGAAGACGATATCGCCCACGCGAAGCTGAGACGAGTTCCCGAACCGGAGTGGAGTCAGCCCGGTCGCGTCGATTTTCAGCACGGCCAGATCGGTCCGCGCATCGGTGCCGAGCACCTTCGCCTTGAACTCGCGCTTGTCGCTGAGGGTCACGCGAATGTCGGTGGCGCCGCGGACAACGTGATTGTTGGTCACAATGATCCCGTCGGGCCGGACAATGAAGCCCGAACCCAGGGCATGCTCTTTCTGCGGAACCGCGGGGCCCTGCTGCTGGCCGAAGAACTGCTGGAAAAACGGGTCATTGAAAAATGGAGAATTGTAGGTCTTCCGGTTGACGACCGTCGTCGTCGAGATATAGACAACGCTCGGCAGGTCCGGCTCGATGATCGGAGCAAAACTGTCGGGCAGGGGCCCGACGGAAGCGGGTGGCGCCGTAGCGCCGTTGCTCGCAAGCGTCGGCGTCAGCACCCCGGTGGTGAACAGGGGATAGCCGTTTCGCGACGCCCAGGAGCCTAGCACCCCGCCAGCCACCACCCCGGCAAAAACGATCGCAATCAGAAAAACCCACCATGAACGGGTGGCTCTCTTTTCCATTGAATTCCTCCCTCAAGATCCGCTCGAATCCGGAGCGGTCTGCACACTCACCACGTATTTCGGGTCCTGGAAAATTGCGGTACCCAAAAAAGACGATTGGGCCCGGTCAAAAACCGCTTGACCGTTACGCATTGTAACATATAGGCATCCCCGTTCCAACCGCTCATTTCGCTTGCGCCGGCGCCGTGCGGCAACGGTCGTCGATATTCCGACCCGCCTTGTATTTTGGATTCCGCGGGGCATCCCTAAAGAGGGGCTGTCTTTCCGGCCCGGTGGCGCAAATCCCGGAAAATTGGCCTATGCCATTCAGTTTAGATGCACGAAATGAGAAAGCAAGCGCGCCGGCTGCGTTCGGACGCCTGTAGCGTCGCGGCGGCCGGCGGAGTAAAATATGAATCTGTACCGGGAAATTTCATCCTTCCCCTACGGCGGCCTGCCAACCAGGGCCGGCCGCTCGACCTAAATCAGGCGCGATAATCGGAAATGCGTCCTCCGGGCGGGTTTCCGAATCTCAGTAACGAGGATTCAATTTCAATTCCGTAAGTCAGGAGGACATGATGGCTCAATCCACAGCTTCCCAACCCGCTCACGTTTATCCACACCAACTTCCTCCCTTGCCCTACGCGTATGACGCGCTGGAGCCGTACATCGACAAAATGACCATGGAGATTCATTACACCAAGCACCATGGCGGCTACGTCAACAACCTGAACAAGGCCCTCGAGAATCAACCCGATCTGCAAAAGCTTTCGGTGGCCGAACTGCTTTCCAAAATCAGTCAGGTTCCCGAAAGCATCCGCACGGCCGTCCGCAACAACGGCGGCGGCCATATGAATCACTCAATGTTCTGGAAGCTGATGCGAAAGGGCGGCGGCGGCGAGCCCCAGGGCGAGTTTGCCGAGGTGCTCGGTAAGGCTTTCGGTTCCTTCTCCGATTTCCGGCAGAAATTTACCGCCGCGGCGCTCGGCCGTTTCGGTTCCGGCTGGGCGTGGCTTGTGCTCAAGAACGGGAACCTGGCCGTCGAATCCACACCCAATCAGGACAATCCTGTGATCGATGGATCACGGCCGATTTTCGGATTGGACGTCTGGGAACACGCCTACTACCTGAAATATCAAAACCGCCGCAACGAATACATCGAGAGCTGGTGGCACGTGATCAACTGGGAACAGGCTGCCCAGAACTATCAAGAGGCACGCAAGTAACCTGTCGCCGCCCTCCCGCCGAGGCGTCCCGTTGCAGCAGAACGGGATGCCTCACGGGTGCGGCAGCAAGCTGTATTCGGCGGCGAGGATCGCCATCGCCGCCGCCGTCGTGACCAGAGTCACCAGCAGTCCCACGCGCACGAACTCCCCGAATGCCACCCCGCCGCGGCTTTTCGTGTGCTGCAATACGATCAAACTGGCCACCGAACCGAACGGGGTGGCGTTGCCGGCCAGGGTGGCCGTGCATGCCAGGGTGAGCCAGACAAAGCGCGTGTGGGGAAACGCGGGGACCAGGGGCCGGAACAGAAGCACCGCGGGCACGTTGCTGACGACGTTGGAGAGCACCAGCATTGCCCCGCTAACGCCGAAGAGTTGACCCACGGCGCCGCCGCCCAGCCAGGGCTCGAAGACCTCGACCATCCGGCCGACGACGCCCGAGGCGGCCAGGCCGCGAATGACCACGAACAGGGAAGCGAAAAACAGCAGAAGTTCCCAATCGACGCCCGGATGAATTTTGCGCGACGGCACTCTTCCCAAAACCATCATCACCGCGGCCGCGGAAATCGCCACCAGTGGAAATGAATAGCCCATCGCCCAAAGAACCACCACGAGCGCCGCCGCCACCCCGCATTTGGCCAGCAGAGTGCGGTCGATCGGCCCGGCGGCGGGCGCGGGGGCTTTCGGCAACGGGCCGAAGATCTGGTGTCGATAGACGAGGGCCAGAATCGCCAGCTCCAATCCCAGCCCGACGAGCGAAACCGGAGCCAGGTGGCCCAGAAAATAGAGGAAGGTGAAGTGCGCCGACACGCCCACGAGCGCGTTTTGCGGATTTCCCGTTACCGACATGGCCGAGCCGATGTTGGCGGCCATGGCCAGGGCGATGGCGTAGGGGGCCAGCGGCAAATCCAGTTCCTCCGTTACGGAGAGCACGAGAGGGGCGAAGATGAGGCAGATCGTGTCGTTGACAAAAAAGGCGGAAAGGATCCCGGAAGTGAAAACGATCAGAGCCAGCAGCTGAAAGCGCGTTCGGGCTACCCGGGCCACCGACGCCGCCACCCAGCCGAAAAATCCCGATACCTGGAAATGCGCCACCAGGATCATCATCCCGAGCAAAAAGACGATCGTGCCCCAGTCGATCGCTTGCGCCGCATCGGCCGGCCGCACCGATCCGGCCAGCACCATCGCCACGGCCCCGCAGAATGCCGTCGCCGTGCGGTCCAGATGCCAGCCCAGGTTGCTTTCGATCGCGATCAAACCGTAGGTCAATAAAAAGATGGCAAGGGGAATCCAGTGGAGCTGGGTGGCGAGAGTCATATCTGTCTGTGGCGAGCCTAGCCGGAAGTTCGCCGGCGAGACAAGTGCCGGGCGATCCCGCACGGCCCGACGCATGTTAGATCCGGATAGAGCGCAGACTCCACCCGAAAGACAATCTCACGAAGAAAGTTTGATAAGGCTGTCAGCAGCGGCGGACGCTGTTCGGCTGCGAGCGCGGCGCATCGCTACGAGGATCTGACGTCCCCGGAGATCTGGACTCGCGACCTCCCGCCTGGGCGTAAGGCCTACTTTGGCAAATAGGGTGCTAGCTTCACCACGCCCTGATAGTCGAGGATTCCATTCGGCGGCATTCCGTTGGCGGCTTGGAAGGCCTTCACCGCCTCGCGCGTTTTGGTGTCCCACTGACCGGTGAGAGGCCCAGTATAAAAGCCTACCTTGGTGAGCGCTTCCTGAATGTCCTTTCGACCCGTCGGCGTGCTTCCCAGCCAGTAGGCCAAAGCGTAGTCCATCGCGGGCTTCGCCGGGACAACCCTAGCAGGCGACTCTGGCAGGAACGGCATGAGCCCCTTGATGGTGGCCAGGTCGAGTGCGCCGGTGGGCGGAAGGCCGTTCGCGGCCTGGAAGTGGCGCATCGCGGCAGCTCCGTTCGCGTCCCACCTGGTCGTCGGGGCGGTGTGCAAGAAGCCGGCCTTCGCCAGGGCGTGCTGGACGTCGAAAATCAGTTTGGGCACGCGGGTGGCCGCCATCCAAAAGAGAGGCGGCAGGGGATGGGCCGGCTGAACCGAGGCCGGAACGGGCTTCGGGGTGGGCGGCCGCGGCGGCTCGCGATAGGGGATGTTGGCGATATTGACGTAATACATGCCGTCGTCCGGGGCGTAGAAGAGCCTCAGGACCTTGCTTGGTCCGGTCATCCTCGCGAAGGCCTCCCATGCGCTAACGCCCTCGAGGGGCAACGTCTTTTCCGGGCGCAGGAATGCGTTGCTCGGGGCGGACGCGACGCCGAATTTGTAACCCCAGGCCTTGGTAAGTTGTTCGCAGACCGCTCCCAGCATCCCACCCGCGGAGGATTCGGATGGAACGTTGACAACCGTGCTCAAGACATCGGGCTGGTAGACGAATGTTCCCGAGCGGCCACGGGCCTGCTCGGGATATACCTCCCAGCGTGTGGCGTAAGGCGTCTTTAGCTTCTTGACCAGGAAAACCTGCCCGCCGTCAGTTGCATATTGGTTGAGAATCTGGCGGATAAGCCCCGTGATCCCGACCTCAGGTTTTGTCATGACCGGGGCGCATCCGAGCGTGGCCGCGTTGCAAGTGCCCAGGTACGAGAGGCCGTCCGGCCTGCCGTTCACCTGCCAGTACTCGAGGGAAATCGTACGGACCCTCGGGACCGGGATGATGCGTCCGGGGCGGGAAGTGACGCGTTCGATGTCCTGGGGGGCGGCGTACTGCGGATCGGCGTAGTCAATCAGGACGCCGTACCTCTTTTCGACCACGTCCATCGCCCTGGCCACCGGCCGGGCGCCAGTGACATCGATCGTTTCGGTGGTCGGGCCGGCTTGTGCCGGTTGCGCTCCGACCGGGGCGCCGCAGAGGAAGTAAGCCAGGATTCCAGTTCCCGCGAGCAGCCGTCTGCCGGAAAGCATGAATCTCCTCCTCATGGGTTGCATTTCTTCTTACCCACCTTCGAGTTGGAGTCGTATTCGCACTCCTTAACAGTGGCGCCGCTCTGCGGTTCGACCTCAGAATATATCTCCGTCGGGTAAACGACATATATGAGCTGGTTGGTGGTATACGGCACGAGCGAGACCGGATACCCCGGGGGCGCCGTACGCCCGCCGGTGATCATGGCTTGGTGCATGGTGGCCACGGCCCCGCAGAACGCCGTCGCCGGGCGGTGCAGATGCCAGCCCAGGTTGCTTTCGATGGCGATCAAACCGTAGGTCAACAGAAAGATGGCAAGGGGAAGCCAGTGGAGATGAGAGGCGAGCGGCATGGCAACGGGAGGATTGCACGCGAAGCGCCCGAGATCAAACTCCTCGCCTTCCGGTTCGACGAGGGGAATCGGGCAGGTCGTACTTACTTCGGATTTGCCAAAAAGGGCGCGAGCTTTTCTGCCGTCTGATAGGTCAACCACCCGTCCGGCTTCAGCCCATTGGCCGCCTGGAAGGCTTTCAGCGCCGCATCCGCCCGGGGGTTATTCTCCGAACCGCTTATGGGACCGTTATAGAAGCCCGCCTTTGTGAGAGCCCCCGCGATTTCTTTCCGCCCCTCCGGCGTGCTTCCCAGCCAGTAGGCCAGAGCGTAGTCCATCGCGGGCTTCGCCGGCATGACGCGCGCCGGACCCTCAGGCAGAAATGGTTCGAGCTTGGCGAGAGTGGGCACGTTGAGCTTGCCCGTGGGCGGCAGGCCGTTCGCAGCCTGGAACCGGCGCACCGCAGCCACCGCATTCGCGTCCCACTTTGTTGTCGGGGCAGTTTGGAGGTAGCCAGCCTTCGCCAGGGCGCCCTGGACGTCGAAAGCCAGCTTGGGCACGCGGGTGGCCGCCATCCAAAAGAGAGGCAGCGCGGGCCGGGCCGACTGAACTCGGGCCGGAACGGGCCGCGGGGTGGGAGGCCGCGGCGGCTCGCGATAGGGCAGCGAGGCAATATTTATGACGTACTCGGTAGTGCCAGGACCGGTGAACATCCTCCACACGAATGGAGGGGGGCCGAAGGCTCCTAGCACGTTGACCAGCGCCTGCCGTGCCGTCACGCCCTCCGCGCCGCGACTCACTTTCCCCCTAGTCGTGGCGTAGATCGGTTCCTCCCCACTCAGGAATTTGCGGCCCCACTTCTGCGTGAGTTGCTGGGCGATCTGTCCGAGCATCTCGCTCGCCGTTCGCTCTGCTGTTGGAATATTGATGGTCGCGCCGAGGAAATCTGTCTGAGGAACAAACGTGCCCAAGGCGTTGCGTGCCTCTTTAGGGTAGACGTCCCATTGCGGCCCGGTCAGTCCTTCCAGCTTCCTCACGCCGAAGACCTGACCGCCCTGGGCCGCGTAGTGCTTCAGCAGCTGTTGAATAAGCAAGGTGATGCCGCCCTTCGGCTGGCGGCGCTGGTTGGGTATGTAGCACGGGATGCGTCTTCCCTGCGGGGGCGGTGGGCAGGTCTCTGCTTTTCCATTTACCTCGATGTATTGGAATTTCAACGTTCGAATCCTGGCGATGAGGGTGGGCACCGTGAGCGGCTTCCCATGCACGGAATACAGTAGCTGCGTATCGACGTTGCTGGCGTACACGGGATCGGAATAATCGATGGCGACGCCGTACCTTTGCTCGATTACGTCGAGCGCCTCGGGAATCGGCCTGCCCGTCACGTCAATCGTCATCACCGACGGCGCGTTGTTCGTCCCCGGCGTAGCATGTTGTGCGGCCTGTGCCGGGGCGGTGCCACGGAAGAGAGCAAGGGCCAAAAGCCCGGTGCCTGCAATCACCGCTGCGTGAGCTCTCATGGCGACCCCCTCACTTGCATTTGCCCTTACCCACACCCTTGGCGGAGTAATTCTCGCACTCCGTCACCATTTGGCCGCCCTGGGGCTGAACCCCGGTGAGCAGCTCCGTGGGTTTAATCTCGGCGGGCATCAATGTGTTCGTCGTGTACGGCTTCGTAGCGGGGCCGGTGCGGGCATCGATTTGCATCGCCTGCGGCCCTGTGACCTCGCAGGTTACCCCCTTCGGCCCCCAATAACTCTGGTGGAAGCTGTCAAATTGGCTATCCGCGCCGATCATTTTCCGTAACGCTGCCGACATTTTGATGCATTGGCGCATGGCCCGAAACTTTACCGCCGCGCACCCGATCCGGATAATGGCTTCATGATCACAAATTCGCCTGCTTCTCTCGGCCATTCATCCGCAATCATTCCCGAAGAAATCCCGGGGTCCCATCATCCTTTCGAGCACGACAGCCGCTGGCAGGTGATGAGCAAGAATTTGCGGGGCGCGATCCAGGCCCTCGTCACCTATCGCGCCAACCGGCGCCGCGTGAAGCGCGGGGACTATAATCTTCGCCCCCTGATCGCCTCCTATTACGTCACCCACCGCTGCAATCTGAAATGCCTCTACTGCACCGAACACTATCCGATCCGCGATACGGTCGATCTCGATACCGAGGGCGCGTTCGCCGTTCTCAAACGCCTGCGCCGGGAGATGTCGGCGATCTATTTCACGGGAGGCGAGCCGCTGGTCCGCCCGGATATCGTCAAAATTCTTCGCGAGGCGCGGCGGCTGCGTTTCTTTCCCATCCATCTCGGCACCAACGGGCTGCTGCTTCCCCTGCGGGAAGAGGTGCTCGACTACGCCGACCGCCTGATCATTTCCCTCGACTCGATGAACGCCGCCAGTTGGGACGATCTTCTGAATGCCGGCCCCGGCCAGGCCCGCCGCATTTACGAGATCATCGCCCACTACGCGGGCCAGCAGCGCCGCCGCCGCGTCTCGATCATGGTCAACTGCGTCATCACGGGCGACACGATTGCCGAAGCCTACCGGGTGATGGAATTCTGCTTCCGCCACGATGTCGTTTTCGCCCCGGTTTCCGCCACGACCGACTCGCTTCCCGACCGCAACCTGCTGGCGCGGGCCGATTATCAACGCCTGGTCCGCCATGTCGTCGAGCTCAAGCGGCGCGGCTACCCGATTCTCGGCTCGATGGAATCGATCGAAACGCTGCTGCTGGGGCGGCCGTTCCCTTGCTACGCGACGGCCATTCCTCATGTCTATCCGAACGGCGACGTGTTCTACCCGTGCCAGCCGCTGGGCCGCATCGGGGGCAATCTGCTCGAGCTCGGTTCGGTCGAAGCGGTCTACCGGGCCGGCGAACGTAAATTCGGCGCGTGGAAGGAATGCTGGCGCGGCTGCGCCCTGAATTGTTACGTCCTCAGCGCGTTCTACATGCACCACTTCTGGGATCAGATGGTTCTGGAATCGGTCGCGCAGTTCGCGATGCAACCGGGAACGGGCAAGCGCCTTCCGGCCGACGCCGCCCTGGAGCCGCTCTACGAAGATCCCGCCTCATGGGAACCGACCTATTCGATTTCGCCGCCGCCCGGCGCCGCCTCCTACGATGTTCCCCTGGCGCAACTCTCCCCGGCCGGTTATCAGAGGCCGGTGAGGGAGGCTTTGCTGGCGGGCGGTTTTCCGGAAGGGCCGACGCCGTAGCGTTGCGGGATCGCCACTTCGATCGGCCGCGACTTGGCCGCGGGCAATCGGCCGACGGCCAGCGAGACGACGCCCGCAATGAGGCCGGCCGCGATGATGATCGTGTCCCAGGCCAGCCCGACGCCGACGACCACGCCGGCGGCCGCGCCGAAGGGCGCCAGGAATGCGGCGAGAGCGGCTTCCCGCACGCCAATTCCCGCCTGCCCCAGCGGAACAAAGGCCGAAATTTTCGCCAGAGGCCATGCGAACAGCCACGCGCGATACGGCAGGTGAAGGCCGCAGGCCGCCCCGATCAGCGTCGTGAGCGAAAGAAAACCCAGTTGAACGAAAAACGCCAGGCCCAGCGCGCCGACGACGCGCCCCGGATGCCGCGCGACCGACCGTCCCGCGCGCCGCAGCCGCACCAGACGCCGACGGTTGCGGTAGCAAAAAAAGCGCCCGGGCAGAAACATCACAACGGCCGCGCCCGCCCCGACCGATCCCACCACCACGATCAGGACGATCAGAAATCCGCGCCGGTCGGCCGGCTCGAGTGTCGGGGCCACGGCGGCGCCGAGCGTCGCCAGGGCCACGAGCGCCCCGGCGTCGAGCAGGCGGTCCAGAAGGCTGCCCACCAGAACCCCGGCCCTGTTTCGCGCCAGCCGCAGCGCCAATCCCGCCTTCACCAGGTCTCCGCCCACGACCGTCGGCAGGAATAGCGTGCTGAACAGGCCGGCGAAATAGCAGCGCGTCGCCTGCGGGAAATTCAGCCCGGCGTCGGCGCCGTTCAGCATGAGCTCGTACTTGCTGACGCCGACCAGATGCAGGAAGAGATAGGCGAGGAGCACCAGGAACCAGTACAGCGGCGGGAGCCGGCGCAAGGCCTGCCATGCCTCGGCGAACGGAACGAAGTAGAACAGCAGCGCCAAAATCGCCGCACTGCCGGCCACGCGCGCTGCGGTGGCGATCCAGGGGCGTTTGCGGGACCCGGAGGGCACGGCCGAATTATGGCCCCCGCGGCCGGCGCCTGCAAGGCGCGCCAGCCCGGCCGGGGCGGCTCGGACACGCCCATGGCTTCCCCCGCCGCGTTTGCCGGTAGGACGCCATTCCAAGGAAAGTTGGCGAAAAAGATTGAATGGGGATATTTCTTTGTGATAATGGGCATTCACACCGGAGTGCTCGAATGAAAAAGAAAATACGGGTAGTGCAATACGGGGTAGGTCCCATCGGCGCAGCCATCGTTCGTCTGATGCGACAGAAGCAAGCGCTGGTGATCGCGGGCGCCATCGACAAGGATCCGGAAAAGGTCGGGCGCGATCTCGGCGAAGTCGTCGGGGCCGAGGACGCCCCCTGGGGCGTGACGGTGTCCGCCGATCCGGCCGAGGTTCTTTCTCACCCGACCGACGTCGTGGTTCACACAACCTCGTCGTTCCTGGTCGACGTCGCCGGTCAGTTGATGGAGTGCCTGGAGGCCGGGGCGTGCGTGGTCTCGGCGTGCGAGGAGCTTTCCTATCCGTTCCGCAAGCACCCCGAACTGGCGGCCAAGCTGGACGAGGCGGCCAAGGAATCCGGCGTGACGCTTCTCGGCACCGGCGTCAATCCCGGTTTCGTCATGGACAAGCTGATGCTCGGTTTGTCGGCGGCGAGCCAGAGAGTCGATCACGCGAAAGCCGTGCGCATCGTCGACGTGAGCCTTCGCCGGCTCCCCTTGCAGAAGAAGGTCGGCGTCGGGCTGACGGTCGAGGAGTTTCAGCGCGAGGTCGATGCCGGCTCGGTCAAACATGTCGGCTTGCCGGAATCGGTGGCCATGCTTTCGGACGGGCTGGGCCTCGACGTCGATACGATCACCGAAACCATCGAGCCGGTGATCGCGACCGAGCCGTTCCGCGGCGAATTTATCGAGGTGCAGACCGGCCAGGTTTCCGGCATCCACCAGATCGCCCGCGGGATGGCCCATGGCGAAGAGCGGGTGTATCTCGAATTGAACATGTACGTCGGCGCCGCCGACCCCAGCGACACGATCCAGCTCAGCGGCGAGCCGAACCTGCGCATGGTCATTCCCGGCGGAACGCACGGCGATACGGCCACCGCCTCCATTGCGGTGAACGCCATCCCCGCCCTGCTGGCCGCCCCCGCGGGCCTGCGCACGGCAAGGGATCTGCCGTTCTGCTTCTTCCCGCCGCTCTCCCCTCCATAGCCCTGGACGGCGCGGCGGCCGCTTGCCACGTTCTACGCTTCGGAAATCACCGCGAATTCGACCCGCCGGAACAGCGGGTCGATCCTCTCGGCGCGAACACGCACGCGGTCGCCCAGGCGAAAGCGGCGCCGGCGGCTCCGGCTGACGATGGCGTGATCCGGCTCGCGGAAAAAGCAGGGCTCACCGGCGGTCTCCTCGATGCGGTCGATTGGCACCAGGCCCTCGACGAAAACCTCCATTAGCTCGACGAAGAAGCCGAATTTCAGCACCGAGATAATCATCGCCTCGTATTCTTCTCCGAGGTGCTGCTGCATGAATTCGGCCGTCTTCCAATCGATCACCTCACGCTCCGCGTCAACGGCCCGCCGCTCGGCCTCGGAGGATTCGGTGGCCACCTCTTCGAGTTCCCCGCCGCGGTAGGGGCCGACCAGGGCTTTTTCGCCGGAATTTTCCAGCGCCCATTTCAGAATTCGGTGAACGATCAGGTCGGGATAGCGCCGGATGGGCGAGGTGAAATGCGTGTAGAAGTCGATGGCCAGGGCGAAATGGCCGATGGGCTCGGCGGCGTAGCGCGCCTGTTTGAGCGAGCGAAGCATGAGGTAGGAAAGGATGCGCTCCTCGGGCCGGCCGGCGATCTTTTCCACCAGCCGCTGATAGTGAGCGGGACGGATGTCGATATCGAGCGGAACGCGAACCGCCATGGGCCGTTCCCGGCGCCCGCGATAGCCCGAACGCGTCTGGGCCACCAGGCGGCCGTGGCGGACGGCGACGGGACGGTCCAGCACGGCGCCCAGTCCGAGCGTATAACCGAACGCGCGGGCCAGCTCCTCGAACTCGATGACCTTCTTGGTATCCGGCTTTTCGTGGGCGCGGTGCAGCGACCGCAGGCCGGCCTCTTCGAGATACCGGGCCACCTGTTCGTTCGCCAGCAACATGAATTCTTCGATCAGGCGGTGGGCGATGTGGCGCTCGCTGCGGGCGATGGTCAGCATGTGGCCCAGTTCGTCGAACTGGACCACGGGTTCGGGCAGATCGAAATCGATGGCCCCGCGGCTCTGGCGCCGGCCGTAGAGCACCAGGGCCAGCTCCTTCATCAGGCGGAAACGGTCCGCCAGCGCCTCGTAGCGCCGGGTGGCGTCGGGATCGCCTTCGAGGACCCGGTTAACATTGTCGTAGGTCATCCGCTCGGCCGAGCGAATCACGCCCGGCGTCAGTCGCGCATCGACCACGCGGCCGCCCGCGTCGATTTCCATGATCACGCTCATCACCAGCCGGTCTTCGCGCGGATTGAGCGAACAGATCCCGTTCGAAAGATCGTGCGGCAGCATCGGTATGGCGCGATCGGGAAAGTAGACCGACGTGCCGCGCAGCCGCGCTTCCTGATCGAGGGGCGAGCCGCGAGGGACGTAGTGGGCCACGTCGGCAATGTGCACCTGGAGCTGGTAATGGCCGCCGGGCAACCGCTCGACGTAAACGGCGTCGTCGAAATCCCGCGCCGTCTCCCCGTCGATCGTGACGATGGCCAGTGCGCGGAAATCCTCCCGGCCCGCCAGGGCATCGGATGGAACCGCCTGCGGGACCTCGCGCGCCTCGGCCAGAACCTCTTCGGGGAAAACATGCGGCAGATGATGCTTGCGGACAATGATTTCGACATCGACGCCCGGCTCGCCGGGTTTTCCGAGAATTTCAATCACGCGTCCGGAGGCCCGCACGCCGCCGCGCGGAAAGCGCGTCAGCTCGACATTCACCGCGGCCCCGTCGAGATTCGCTTGGCGCGCGGGCGGCTTACCGGGCTGCCGCAACGGCTCCGATATTTCCTCGCCGGGCGGCACCAGAACGACCTCCTGCGCGAGGCGAGGCTCGAGCGGGGTCACCACGCCGCCACGCGCGGCGTATCGAAATATGCCCACAACGGTCGGGTGCGCGCGGCTGATGATTCGAACGACTTTTCCTTCGGCGCGGCCGTCGGGACGGCGGCGCTCGATGCGCGCCAAGACCCGATCCCCGTGCATTGCATCACCGGTGTTGTCGGCCCGGACGTAGAGATCGCCTTCGATGCCGAGCGGGGCGTCGGGCACGACGAATCCGTAGCCGTCGCGATGCAGCATGATGCGGCCCGTAAAAAGGTTGGGATCGCGCGGCGCCGTCTTTTTCGCCTTTGGAAACTCTTCCCGCCGCGCATGCCCGCTGCCGCCACTTGGAGAGGAAAGCGGTTCCCGCGTCGCCTGAGCGGGGGCGGCGCGGAAAGCGCGGTGGCCGGCCTGGCGCATCTCGACGATCTCTCCGTTTCGCTTCAATTCGCCGAGAACTTGCCGCAGCTGTTTTCTGGCTGCGCGGCCGGCGCGGGAAAGCCCGAGAGAACGCCCGAGCTCGCGCAAGCCCATCGGCGCCCCTTCCGCGGTGAGGGCGCCCAGTACTTCCTGTGCCGTGATTTCCGCTTGGCGAGGCATCGCGCTCCTCAGTTGTATGGCTGCATGATCATCCCGCCGGGCATTTGAAGGACGCAAACTTGCCATGGGGTTGGCGGTCGATCACCGGCGCGTAGAGACCGATGAGTTTCCGCCGCCACCAGCGCCCGGTCGCGCGTTTCGTGGCCCGGGTGGTGAACCAGTATTGCCAAAGCATCGCGCGCACCTCGCTCGGCGGCTTGCCGGCAAACGGATTCCCGGCGAACAGGTCCAGCACGTAGGGATCGTTTTCGAGCAGCCGCTCCTCCACCTGCAGCACGAATGGCGACTCCTGCCACGGGCCGAGCGAAGCGAACCACAAATTCCAATCGAAGCGCGGCTGGTAGGGCGCGTAAATGCCGGGCGGCGACGACGGATCTTGCGGCTTGTAGCGGAACGGATAGGCAACCCATGTCTTGCCGTCGCCAGAGCCCTGGAACTCGATTTCGTAGCGGTTGCGCGTCATCACGGCAAATAGACCGTAAAGGTTGGCGAAACGAAACGGGGAAAGAACCGTTGCGGGCCACAGCGGCAATGCGCCGCCGATGAATAGGGCGACGGTCGCGTAGAAGATCCAGCCCAGAACGATTCCACTGAGCCAGAGCTTACCCGTCGCCAGCCAGTTGCGCCAGCCCCGCGAACGGGCCGCCCCCTGGGCTGCCGGGGCTGGCACTGGAGTTCCCGCCTGGGCGGGTTCGAGGCCGAGCGAAAGCACGGCCGGCGTTTGCGTCGTCACGGCGGCTGCCGCCGGCGCCTGGCGCGACAAAAGTCTCTTTGGCAGCAAACAGCCCAGAACCCGATCGTCCAGAAGGAGAAAGCCCTCGGCCAGCACGAGGTAGTTCAGGAAGGCGTAGTTGGCCGTGAGAATGATGACGATCTGGACCGCCGTGGTCACGAAGAACAGGCTGATGCGAAAGCGCCGCGGCAGAAACAGCAGCCAGGCGAGTCCCAGCTCGACCGCCAGGATCAGCGCTACCGTGGCCGCTTGAAACCAGTGCGGAAGATGCTGCGCGTACCAGCCGATCCAGGTCGGTAGGGGGCCGTTTTGATAATACCGATCCATGGCGGTGAAGTTTCGCCATTCGGGATCGTGCGCGGCCATCTTCGCGAAGCCCGATTCGAAATAGATCCGGAACCATTCCCAGCGCAACAGATACAGGCTCGCTCGCGAGGGCGGATGATCGGCCCCCCAGCCGGGCCACCAGCCCGGCGGCGCGAAGAACAAAGCCAGCAATCCCGCGGCCAGCAGCATGCCGTCGGATTGATAGTTCGCGAAATCCTGCGCCGCGGCGACAAAGGAAAGGTACAGAATCAGGCAACCCAGAAAGGAAAGCCGCGGCCAGAAATTCACAATCGCCAGAATCGAAGCCGCCATCCCCGCCCAGCACAAAAGTTCGAGCGCCTGGTTGCCGCTGCCGGTCCAAAGCAGCGTCGGTGCATACCAGAAGCGCAGCCCGCCGAGAGCTTTGGCTACCGCTGCCAGATAGCCGCCGGCCGGCAGAATCCCGCGCGGGCCGATCAAGCCGCGAATCTGGAAGGCCAGGGAAAAAAAGGCGGAAAAATAGATCAGCCCCAGCGCCCGCAGGAATATCCAGCGAACGACCAAATAGCCGGAACTGGGACCGAGGAGGAAACGGGCGAGCTTGGCCGGGCGGTATTCCATCGCCGCGGCCATTATACGAGCATGAGTGCGGCGGAAATTCCTCGCCGCGCCGGAAAAAACGGGCGGCCCGGAATGACGTGCGCCGCCGGTTTTGCATCGTCGCTGGCGGGCAACAGCCGTTAATGGCGCCCCGGCAAGTGCACGGCGCAGGAGCCGTCCACGCAGGCTTCCCGGTTCCACCGGTAGCGGTTCAGGGCCACCCAGGCGTAGATCGAGCCGGCAATCCCATGGATACCGGGAAGTTTCAGCAGCCACGCCGCCGGCCGCCCGCCGGGCAGCGCGCGGCAGATTTCCGCCCAGGCGTCGACGCCGCTCGATACGCGGCCGTTGGCATCGACGGCCTGCATGAGCCGCAGGGCCTTCTCCGCATCCACTTGGGGAAAACGCGCCGGGACGCCCGGATCGCGCAGATCGACGAGCGCGATGCGATGGCCGTGATCGAGACGCCGGACGCGGTCCGCGCTGGCTCGACAGAGCCTGCAGGCGCCATCGTAGAGAACCGTCAGTTCACCCACCGGGCAACCTCCGGAGCGCGCGAGGATCACTTGCGTTATTTTATCGCGAAGAGAGCATGGCAGCGGCACAGCTCTTTCCCCTGCGTGGGGTGCCCTCCGAGGAGTGCCCTGGCACTGGGTGAAAAGTAGACGCGCTGTAGGGCTGGGTGGATCTTCTCGTTGCGTTAGCTGGGGGCGGTTCCGGACCAACATCGGGCGGGCTGCCGGTTCAGTGCCCTGCCTTGTTGCGCCTGAG
>DATLRW010000106.1:0-17892 GCA_035534495.1 Candidatus Dormiibacterota bacterium
ACCGACCTCGCGAAGATTGCCAAGGAACTGAATATTCCCGGCGCGACCGGCATGCGCAAACAGGAGCTGATTTTCCAGATCCTGCGCGGCCAGGCGGAAAAAAGCGGATTGATCTTCTCCGAGGGCGTGCTCGAATGCCTGCCCGACGGCTTCGGCTTTCTCCGCGCGCCCGAATACAACTATCTGCCCGGCCCGGACGACATCTACGTCTCCCCCTCGCAGATCCGCAAATTCGATCTGCGCACCGGCGATACGATCAGCGGCCAGGTTCGCCCGCCCAAGGAAGGTGAGCGCTATTTCGCCCTGGTGAAGGTGGAGGCGATCAATTTCGAGGACCCGGAGGTTGCGCGGAACAAGATTTTCTTCGACAACCTCACGCCGCTCTATCCGCAGGAGCGCATTCGCCTGGAGACGGGCAAGGAGAGCCTGACCGGGCGCGTGCTGGACATGCTGTGCCCGATCGGCAAGGGGCAGCGGGGTTTGATCGTGGCGCCGCCGCGGACGGGCAAGACGATGATGCTGCAATCGGTCGCCAATTCGGTGACGACGAACCATCCGGAGGTATCGCTGATCGTATTGCTGATCGACGAGCGGCCGGAGGAAGTGACGGACATGCAGCGGACGGTGAAGGGGGAAGTGATCAGCTCGACCTTCGACGAGCCGCCGCAGCGGCACATTCAGGTGGCGGAGAGGGTTTTGGAGAAGGCCAAGCGTCTGGTGGAGCACCGGCGGGACGTGGTGATTCTGCTGGATTCGCTGACGCGCCTGGCGAGGGCCTACAACGCGGTGTCGCCGCCGTCGGGCAAGGTGCTGTCGGGCGGTATCGACGCGAACGCGTTGCAGCGGCCGCGGCGTTTTTTCGCGGCGGCGCGGAACATCGAAGAGGGCGGTTCGCTGACGATCATCGCGACATGCCTGGTGGATACGGGGAGCCGGATGGACGACGTGATCTTCGAGGAGTTCAAGGGGACCGGGAACATGGAGATCAACCTGGACCGGCGCCTGGTGGACAAGCGGATCTTCCCGTCGATCGACATCAACCGTTCGGGTACGCGCAAGGACGAATTGCTGCTGCCGCCGGACGAGCTGAACCGGGTATGGATTTTGCGGAAGGTGCTGAGCCCGCTCTCGCCGGTGGAGGCGATGGAGTTGCTGCTGAGCCGCCTGTCGAAGAGCAAGAGCAACGCCGAGTTTCTGGCGTCGATGCAAAGCCCCTCGTAAGGCCGGGCGTAGTGCCGGGCCCCGGTCTTTTCCCCGGTTGAATAAACTGAGCGGTTATTCCGGGCGCAGCGAGGGATCCGATTTTCCTTTTTCCCGCGCCAGCAGAACGATCACCCGCGCCACTTCTTCCCGCTCCATCGCCGTGCTGTCGACAATGACGGCGTCATTGGCCGCCACCAGCGGGGAAGCGGGCCGCTCGCTGTCCCGCCGGTCCCGCTCGATCACTTCCGCCTTGGTCCCGGCAAAATCGGCCGGCTGCCCGCGCGTTGCCTGCTCCTCCGCCCGCCGGCGGGCCCGCACATCGGCGCTGGCGGTCAAAAAAATCTTGAGATCGGCCTGCGGCAGAACGACGCTGCCGATGTCCCGCCCCTCCATCACCACCCCTCCGGCGGCGGCGAGTTCCTGCTGCTTCCGCACCAGCACCTCCCGCAGTGCGGCAATCGTCGATACGACTGATGCGGCCTGCGATACTTCCGGCTGCCGGATCTCTTCGCTCACGTCCTGTCCGTCCAGCCATACCTTCGTCCGGCCGTCCTCCACGCGCAAATCGATGCGCGTCTCGCGGGCCAGGGAAATCAGCCGGCCTTCATCTTCGATGGCGATGCCGGCGCGCAGCGCGGCCAGCGCCACGGCGCGGTACATCGCTCCCGTGTCGATGTAGCCGTATCCCAGGATCTCGGCTACGCGCTGTGCGATGGTGCTTTTCCCCGAGCCTGCCGGCCCGTCAATTGCGATCGCCAGTCTGGTCATTTGCTTCCGACTGCGGCCCGGCTCATGCCCCACCCTTCGCCGGGAAGGGGCGGCCGTCGCGCCGCTAGATTCTCTTGAATGCCTTCTCGATTTCCTTCACGGAATAGCGCAGCAGAACCGGCCGGCCATGCGGGCAACTCATGGGATATTCGGCGCGGGAAAGCTCGGCCAGCAGCCATTCCATCTTCGGCTGATCGAGCGGCATGTAGGCCTTGATCGCGGCGCGGCAGGCGGTCGACGCGGCGATTTTCGCCTGCACCGTTTCGAGGGAAACGGTCTGGTTCTCGCGCTCGATTCCGTCGAGGATCTCGTCGAGCAATTTTTCGGCGTCGCTGCCGGCCACTCCCGCCGGGGTCGCCTGAATCGCCACGCTTCGCGGCCCCATCGGCGTCACATCGAATCCGTTGGCCCCCAGCTCCTCGGCAATCCGGTCGAAGATGGACAGGCGCTGCGGACTGAGCTCGACAATGATCGGTGAGAGCAGCCTCTGTCCGGCCACCTGCCCGGCGCGCCGCGCGGCCAGGTGCTGCTCGAAGAGCACCCGCTCGTGCGCCACATGCTGATCGACGATCCAGAGCCCTTCGCCGTTCACGGCAACGATGAAGCTGTTGTTCACCTGGCCGAGCGGCTTGAGCGTGGCGATCGATTCGGGGCCGGCTTCGGGTTCCCGTTGCGTCTGTTGCGCGGCCCGGCGGAACTGCTCGGACAAATCGACGCCCGCGCCACCCTCGATGGTTTGCCCCGGATCGAATCCCAGCCGCTCGGATGGCGGCCGCGCGAAGCCTTCGGTCAACGCGAACCCGCCGCCCGGCGCGCCGCCCGCCGGCTGCGCAAGGCCGGCAACCGGCTCTGGCGAAGGCCCGTTTGCCGGGGCGGAAGCCGCCGCAAAGGACGGCCCCACGCCGCTACCGGCGGGGTGCGATGGAAACGTGGCGACGGCTCGCGCCCGGGAAAGCGCCAGCCGAATCGAGTCACGCACAAAATCGTGCACAAAAGAGGAATGGCGGAAGCGCACTTCGATCTTCGACGGATGCACATTTACATCCACGGCCGTGAACGGCATTTCGAGGAACAGGAGCACGACGGGGAAAACCCCGCCGGGCATCAGATTTCGGTACGCCTCGCCGATGGCATGCAGGATCAGGCGGTCGCGGATCAGCCGACGGTTCACGAAAATGTAGATATTATTCCGGTTCGGCCGCTCGATTTGCGGCCGCGACGCGAACCCTCGCACGCTGAGAATTTCCGCCGCCTCGCCGGGGTCGGTTTCCGGCCCCGGGTTGGAGGGCTGCATCGGCGCGGAATTTTCGGGGATTTCGATCAGCTCCTCGAGCGATTGCCGGCCGAAGAGCTGGTAGACGCGGTCGGCGAGCCTTTCCACCGGAGAGACGTTGATAATTTCCTGCGTGGGCGTTTTTAACTGGAACTGCTTTTCCGGGAATGCCAGCGCGTAATGGGTCACCAGCGAGGCAATGTGGCCCAGCTCCACCGTATCCGAGCGGAGGAATTTCCGGCGAGCCGGCAGGGAGTAGAACAGGTCGCTCGCCGCCACTTTCGTTCCCACGGGCGCGCCCACCGGTTTCACCGAAACCATTTTCCCCGCCGCCCATTCGATTCGCGTTCCCTGTTCTTCTTCCGGGACGCGCGTTTCGAGCACCAGCCGGGAAACGGCGGCGATGGTCGGCAGCGCTTCCCCGCGAAAGCCGAGCGTCGAGATCGACAGCAGATCGTCAGCCGAGCGCAGCTTGCTCGTCGCGTGGCGCTCGAAGGCCAACAGGGCGTCGTCGCGCGTCATGCCGCAGCCGTCGTCGGTGACCGCGACCAGGCGCTTACCCCCGGCAACCACTTCCACCTGCACCGACCGCGCCCCCGCATCGAGCGCGTTTTCCAGCAGCTCTTTCACCATCGACGCCGGCCGTTCGACGATTTCGCCCGCGGCGATTTTATTCGCCACCGTCTCCGGCAATATCCGTATCTTGCTCATCGCGTTTTCATTCTCGTCGCATCGGGGGGTCGGAGCCTCAGCTCCGACATTATCCGCAACCCTTTTGCTGGCCAGTCTCCGAACTTACCGCCTTCGGTTTTCGGAGCTTTAGTCCCGCGCTCATCCCGCTCCCCTGTTTTTCGTGCACGCTTTTTGGGGTTGGAGCTTCAGCCCTGACATTACCTAGCTATTCCCTCGGGAGCTTTAGCTCCGTGCTCATCCTGCCCATCCACTTTGTGCTGACGCCTTCGGGGGTCGGAGCTTCAGCTCCGACATTACCCAACTGCTCCTTCGGGGGCTTTAGCCCCTTAAGAAAGCTTTGATCCCTGTGACAAATCGTCCATAGCGAATCTCCCACTCGCCGAACTGTACGGCCAAAGCTCGGGGCTGTCCGCCAAATGAGCTCGCACCGGGTTCAGGTGAATATAAGCCACCTTTGCTTGGAAGTCCGCCTCGTCGCGAACGGTCCAGTCATGAAATCCAGGTTGCCAGATCGACATCTGCTGGCCCCGTTCGGCATGTATCCGGTGCGAGGAGCCCCCTTTGATGTATTGCACCGCCCTTTCCAGGCTCATAGTAGCGGCGGGCGTCAGCAGCAGGTGAATGTGGTCGGGCATGACAACAAACGCATGCAGTAAGTATGCCCCTTCGCTGCGGTAATGGACGATCTGGCCGGTGACAATCTGGGCGACCTCCGGCACTTGGAAAAGCGCGCGGTTCTGCCACGTCTTGGTTGTCACAAAGTACCTGTAGCCGGCCCCGGTTCGATGTGTCAGTCGGCTCATAAAACTTCAGGGGCTAAAGCCCCTTTTTATCGCCACTCTGAATGTCGGAGCTGAAGCTCCGACCCCCGAAAAATCCCTCAGACGATTTAGCCCGCGGCGATTTTATTCGCCACCGTCTCCGGCAATATCATCTTGCTCATCGCCTCTTGGTCCGCCGCTCTGGTTCCGAAGTTACCGCTTTCGGTTTTCGGAGCTTCAGCCCTGCGCTCATCCCGCTCACCTGTTTTTCGCGCACGCTTTCGGGGGTTGGAGCTTCAGCCCTGTGTTCATCCTGCCCATTCACTTTGTGCTGACGCCTTCGGGGGTCGGAGCTTCAGCTCCGACATTACCCAACTGCTCCCTCGGGGGCTTTAGCCCCTGAAGCCCAGCCCAGGCCATGCGGAGCAGGGTGCATCGCGACCCTCCCGCTATTCCGCCTCAGCTTTCTTTGACGCGAATTCCCAATTCGTCGAGCTGCTCTGGATCCACCGTCGAGGGCGCATCGGCCATTAAATCCTGGGCGGCGGTGGTCTTGGGGAACGCGATCACATCGCGAATCGATTTCTCGCCGGCCAGCAAAGTCACCAGCCGATCGAGGCCCAGCGCGATGCCGCCATGAGGCGGCGTGCCGTAGGTCAGCGCGTCCAGGAAAAAGCCGAACCGGTGCCGGGCCATTTCGTCGGAAAGGCCGAGCTGGCGGAACACCCGCGCCTGGATATCCTGCTGGTGAATTCGGATGCTTCCCGAGCCCAGCTCGACGCCGTTCAGAACGAGATCGTAGCCCTTCGATCGCACCTGCCACGGTTCCGATTCCAGCCGGTCCACGTCTTCTTCGACGATGCCCGTGAATGGATGTTGCGCGCTCACCCACCGTTTTTCCGTATCGCTCCATTCAAAGAGCGGGAAGCCGGTAATCCATGTGAATTCCCAGCGATCCGCGGGGATCAGGTGCAATCGATTCGCCATCGCCAGGCGCAGCTGCCCGGCGATCAGCAATGCCGGATCGACGTCCTTGCGCTCCTCGCGCGCGGCCACGGCGATAATCAAGTCGCCGGGCTTTGCGCCGAGCGATTGGGCGAGTTTCCCCAACGCGTCCGCGCCCAGGTTTTTTTCGAGCGACGAGCTCGCGCCTTCGGATGTCACCTTCACCGTGTACACACCGGAGGCCCCGAGCGATTTCGCCTGCTCGACCAGTTCGTCAATCTGCCTGCGCGAAAAAGACGCCCCGCCCGGCGCCACCACCGCGCGCACGCTGCCGCTCAGGTGCAGGGTTTCGCGGGCCGGCTCGAATAGCGGCGTCGCGTTTTGCAATTCCATGCCAAAGCGCATGTCGGGCTTGTCGCTCCCAAATCGCTCGAGCGCGTCGCGGTACTCGGTCCGGCGGAAGGGAATCGAAATCGGCAAGCCCACGGCCTTCCATACGCGTTCGAGCACGCCCTCGATGGCGCCAAAAATATCGTCCTGATGCGGAAACGACATCTCCAGATCGAGCTGGGTAAATTCCGGCTGGCGATCGGCGCGGAGATCCTCGTCGCGATAGCAGCGGGCGATCTGGAAATAGCGGTCGAGGCCGGAAATCATCAGCAGCTGCTTGAAAAGCTGCGGCGACTGCGGCAGGGCGTAGAACTGCCCGTGATGGACGCGGCTGGGCACCAGATAATCGCGCGCGCCCTCGGGGGTCGGCCGGGCGAGCACCGGCGTTTCCACTTCGTAGAATCCCATCTCGTCGAGCGCGCGGCGCATTTCGAACACCACCCGGTGCCGCAGCGCCAGATTTCGCTGCAGCCGCGGCCGCCGAAGATCGATGTAGCGGAACCGCAGCCGCGTTTCCTCGCTCGCCGTGACCTCGTCCTCCACTTGAAACGGCGCCGGTTGGGCGGTGTTCAGCAGCAACAGCTCGCTGGCCATCACCTCGACTTCGCCCGTCGCTATCTGCGGATTCGGCTTTTCCCGCATCACGACGCTTCCGCGCACCGCGACCACGAATTCGGCGCGCAGCCCTTCCGCTTTCGCGTGCGCCTCGGGCGCTCGCTCTTTATGGAAAACCACCTGCGCCAGCCCGCTCCGGTCGCGCACGTCGATGAAAATCAGCTGGCCGTGATCGCGCCGGCGGTGCACCCAGCCCATCAGCACCACTTCCTGTCCCACATCGGCCGCGCGCAGGCTGCCGCAGTAATTCGTTCGCTTCCAATTACCCAACGTATCCAGCATTCCTCAGCCCCTCAGTGCTACAGGCCATCCCGCCTGTGCGTGCCCCGACGAGAATTGCAGATTATCGCGATGCTCCCTTTGTCCCATGACGGCCTACCAGTCCTGAGGCTTGTCATTCCGAGCGCAGCGAGGAATCTCTCCGGAGAGATTCCTCGCCCCGGCCTGCGGGGCTCGGAATGACGAGCTATCAGGGCTTTCAACATGGCGCTAATTCCGCGGCGCGGCCGCCCTGATCAGTCCCGCCACGTCCGCTTCCGGCAATTTGCACTGCTTGCCGTCGTCCAGCCGCTTGACCGTGAACTGCCCGGTGCTGACCTCATTTTCTCCGATGATCACCGCAAACCGCGTCCCCAACCGCTCGGCCAGACTCAATGCCTTTTTCAATCTCGCTTCTTCGGCCGGCAATTCGACCCGCAAACCCTCCCCGCGCAGGCGCCGCGCCAGACTCAGCGCCGCCGGATAAGCCGGCTCCCCCATCCACACGATGAAGGCGTCGAGCGTGGGCTTGGCATTGACGCCGCCGGCCGTTTGCATCACTTCGATGAACCGGTCCTCGCCGAGAGCGAAGCCGATGCCTTTCACCGGAGGCCCGCCGAGCATTTCCGAGAGCCCGTCGTAGCGCCCGCCGCCCGCGAGTGCGTTTTGCGCGCCCAGATGAGGGCTGGTGATCTCGAACGTCGTGCGCATGTAATAGTCGAGCCCGCGCACCAGGCGTGATTCGTGCTTGTAGGGAATCCGGCGCAAATCGAGCTGTTTGAGCAAATCGGCGAAGTGCTTTTGGCAGTCCTCGCACAAATTGTCCGAGATGCGCGGCAGCTTCTCGATGATCGGTTGTTCTTCCGGCAGCTTCGAATCGAAGACGCGCAGGGGATTGGTTTCGACGCGCCGCTGGCTGTCGGGCCCAAGCTGATCCTTTACCTTGTGCAGCTCCTCGCGCAGCTTTTCGATGTAGGCGGGCCGGCAATTCGCATCGCCAATCGAATTCACCAGCAGCGTCCAGTCGTTCACTTTGCAGCGCCCGATCAGCACCGTCAGCATCTCGATCAATTCGGCGTCGATGGCCGGATGATCGCTTGCGCCCAGCACTTCCGCGCCAATCTGATAGAACTGCCGGTAGCGGCCTTTCTGCGGCCGCTCGCGCCGGAACATCGGCCCGGTGTAATAGAGCTTCACCAGCCCCGGCTGCGTCTGCATCCCATGTTCGATGTAAGCCCTTACCACGGACGCCGTTGCCTCCGGCCGCAGTGTCAGGCTTTCCGCGGGGCGACGCACTCTTGCGGCAGCACGCGCCACCTCACTTAGGATCTGCGGGCTGTTTTCCTCCAGCAGCGCCTGTATGGGCCCTTCTCCGGGGTCCCGACTCAGCTCTTCCGGGATCCGCTCTTGCAGGTCCTCATACCTTTCCTCGGGAGTGAATTGGTTGAGGAAAGTAAACATCTCCTTTGAGACAATGTCGGTTTCACCGCCGATGGAGCGGGCGAAAAGTTCCGTCTCCTCGAAAATAGGCAAGCGAATTTCGCGGAAATTGTAGCTTTCGAGCACGCCGCGCGCGGTCTGCTCGAACCAGTTCCAAAGGGAACTGTCGGGCGGCACGATGTCCCGCACGCCGCGCACGGCGCGGAATTTCTTCTTCTCGGTCACTTTTTCCCCTGGTTGCTAAACCAACGAGTTTATCAGGTTGGCCAAAAATCCGTCGATTCCGTCATGGCGGCGGGCTAGCCGCCGTGCTCGGCCTGATGCGCCTTCTTATATTCCAGATACCGCGCCACATAGGCGTCGATGGATGCCTGATCTTCGTCGGTCAGCTGGCGCCGCACCTTGCCGGGATGGCCCATGACGAGGCTGCCGGGAGGGATAATCGTTTTCTCGGGAATCAACGTGCCGGCGGCCACGAGCGATCCCGTGCCGATTCGCGCGCCGTTCAGGATGATTGAGCCCATGCCGATGAGGCAGCGCGATTCGACCGTGCAGCCATGCAACAGGGCCCCATGTCCCACCGTCACCCCGTCGCCCACGATCACCGAAAACAGCTCCTTCATTCCGTGAAGAACGGAGTTGTCCTGGATGCTGGTTCGCTTGCCCACGCGGATGAAATGCACGTCGCCGCGCAACACCGCGCCGGGCCAGATGCTGGCGTCTTCCTCGATCGTGACGTCGCCGATGAGCGTCGCGGCCGGATCGACCCAGGCGCCCGGCGCGATTTGCGGCGTTTTACCCTGATAGCTGCGAATCATGGTCACCTCCTTGGAAAGTAGACAAAGGATACTCCAGCCGGCGGGCATCGGCGCAGGCAAGGCTTTCGAGGACTCAGCGCGGAGGGGGACGGCGCTTCGGGCGGGAGCGCGAGCGCGGGCGGCGGGAACCGGCAGGCCGCTTCGCCTGGAGCGATGCCTGTGTTTTGCGCGGCAGTTTGGAAAAAACCAGCTCGTAGGAACGGAGCAGCAGAGCCTCGATTTCAGTGCGCGACAGGGCATTGTTCGAATGGGGGCCTGAACCGGGCAGCGAATCGGGCGCCGATTCGAGCGCGGCCCAATCGGCGCGGGCCAGATAGGGAGCGGGAAGGACGCCGGGCCGCTCGACCAGTTCAGCAAATTCCTCCCGGCCGCACTTGAAAGACAGCCAGGCCTCGGAGGGTTCCAGGCGCGCCACGGCATACATCCGGCCGCCCACTTTGAAGACCAGCGCGTCTTCCCATTGAATCTGTTCGGTCGTGTGCGGAAGCGCCAGGCAGAAGCGGCGAAGCCATTCGACGTCCATGAGAAAAGCGTAGCGGAGCGCCGGAGCCAAGTCGAGAGATCAGTCCGGCGCGGCTGCCGAAACAGGAGAATTCCTGCGCTTTTCGTTTGGTTTAGAGGATTTCGACGACGGGCGCCTGCGTGCCCAGATTGACCACCGAAAGCCGCGCGGCAACCTGGCGGGCCATGGCGAACAGGCTTTTTGCGCCGCGAAAATCCTCGCCAAACGCCGTAGCCGGCTTGCCGGTGTCTCCGCCAATCCGGATTCCCGGCTCGATCTCGATCTCGCCCAAAAACGGGACGCCGAACTGTTCCGCCATCCGCCGCCCTTCGCCGTGGCCGAAAATGTCGACCCGTTTCGAGCAGTGCGGGCAGCTCAGATAGCTCATATTCTCGACCACGCCGAGGATCTCGACGTTCACTTGCCGGAACATTTCCACGGATTTGCGCACGTCCGCCACGGATACCGCCGACGGCGTCGTTACGATCACCGCGCCGGAAAGCGGCACCGACTGCACCAGCGACAGGGCCACATCGCCCGTGCCCGGCGGAAGATCGATCACCAGATAATCGAGGTCGCCCCAGCGCACACTGCGCAAAAACTGTTGCATCACGCTGTGCAGCATCGGGCCGCGCCAGATCAGGGGGCGGTCGCCCGGATTCAGCAGTCCCATGGATATCATCTTTACGCCGTAGGCTTCGACCGGCAGGATCGTGCGTTCGTCAATGGCCTTGGGCTCCTCCGTCGTGCCCAGCATGAGGGGAACGTTCGGGCCATAGACGTCGGCGTCGAGCAGGCCGACCGTCGATCCCATTCGTGCGAGCGCCACGGCCAGGTTCACGGCGACCGTCGTTTTACCGACGCCTCCCTTGCCGCTGCCTACGGCAACCAGATTCTTGACGCCGGGAATACCGGCCTTGTCGCCGCCCGTGCGGCCGTGCGGAACGGCGGCATCGAAATGCATTTTGACTTCCCGAACGCCCAGCCCCGCAAGCGCCGCGCGGATATCGCGCTCGATGCTTTCGCGAAGCGGGCAGGCGGGCGTTGTCAGCGTCACGACGAGTGAAACCACGCCGTCCCGCAAATCGCCCAGCTTCACCATGCCCAGCGAGACGATATCCTTGTGAAGTTCGGGATCTTGCACGCTGCGCAGGGCTTCGATGACGGCTTCGCGCGTTAGCTCGGGCATTCTGCTGAGGTCCTTTCGACGGAATCGCGACCGATCAATCCATCATAGACTGCGCCACCTGGACCGACAAGGCAGTCACGGAAGCGACAAGCCGCTGGCCGGAACATCCATTCGCGGGGCGCTCTGTCTGGTCCTATATCCTCCGCATTAGCCGGGAACCGAACCCTGCTGATTCGGTGATTTCCCCCGCAGTCCTGCGTAAATTGCCGTCCGAGCCCGGCCGGCCGTGCCGGTGCGCCATCTAACCCAATGTGATGCAATGAGATATGGGCCGCTGGCTACGGCCCCCACATTGCTCGGTGTTTTTCCAGGTGTACAAGCCCCAAACCGATGGGCGAGGATTGTCCAGCGATGAAAATTCTACTGGCCATCGATGATTCCGCGTTCTCCCAAACAGCAACCGAGACCCTGGTGGCGCAATTGCCCAAGGAGGATACGGAAGTTCTCGTCCTTCACGTGGTTGAGCCCATATCCATCTCCGTTCCCCCGGAGATGGCGTCCGGCTATTACCCCGAGCTAAACGATCAGGCGGAAAAAGGCCAGAAGCTGGTCGAGGGGGCGGTCCAAGCGCTCCAGGCGGCCGGTTTCAAGGCCACTTCGCGGGTGGAGAAAGGCGATCCGAGAAGCGCCATTTTGGATCAAGCCGCCGCATGGCCTGCCGACCTGATCGTGCTGGGCTCGCATGGCCGGAGGGGTCTGATCCGCTTCCTGCTGGGCAGTGTTGCGGAAGCGGTGGCCCGGCACGCTCGTTGTTCGGTGGAAATCGTCCGAATGCCTCATTGAAGCCCCCATTGAGGGTTGGTACTTTCCTGGCCTCGCGCCTCGGGTGAGGCGCCTGGACTTTGCCCCACGGCGGGGCCGCAACGGGAGCGTGAAATGATGGACGGCACGAACGCCGGAATACCCGTTGTGCAAGTTCGTCTGGCGGCGCCGCAGCCCGGCGCACAGCGGCAAAAATGGTATCGCCGGCTCACTTTTCTATTCGGCGGCCACGCCGTCGATGAATCCGTCACGACTCGAATTCATTTCGATGCCTGCCCCGACGCCGTTTGGAATCAGATGATGTTCTACGAGGAGGTCCCGGGGCGACCGCCGTGGCCTCTGCGCCTGTTCCTGCCCGCGCCCACGGGGACCGAAGGGGATAAGGGCGTCGCCGGGGCAATCGTCCGCTGCGCCTATCAGGGAGGGGACTTGTACAAACGCATCACAGCGGTGGATGCCCCCCGGTCGGTGCGTTTCGAGGTCGTCCGGCAACACCTGGGGATTGAGGACTGCGTTGTCGCGCTGGGCGGTTCTTATCGGATTGACAGCCGCGGCGATGGCTGCGATGTCTCGCTGACGACGAATTACCGGGCCTGCCTGTGCCCGCGCCGCTTGTGGCGCCCGGTGGAAAAGCTTCTGGCCCGCCAGCTTCATCGTCATATCCTTGATGGTATGAACGCGGCGCTTTCTCCTGGGACGCCGGCAGCTCCGCCGGTCCACCCGCCCCGCCCGAACGCCAAAATCGCTCCTGGAGGCCTTGCGTGCACGCCCTCGCAATCCCATTCCCGCCGCTGATCGTCCTGCGCGCGAGCGTGGCGGCCGTCTGGTTGTACGAGGGGTTATGGTGCAAGCTCCTGGGCCGCGTGCGATCGCAAGTTGAGGTGGTAACAGCGGTGCCGCGGCTGGGGCCGCGCTTCGGTTTGCCGCTTCTGAAGGCGCTGGGCGTCGTCGAAGTCGCCCTGGCCCTATGGGTGATGTGGGGAATCGCTCCGGGCCTGTGCGCGATTGTGGAAACGGCTTTTTTGATCGTTCTCAACGCCAACGGCCTCATCTGGGCGCGCCGTTTGATTCACGAACCGGCCGGCATGGTCGTAAAGAACATCGCATTCCTCGTCCTGGTCTGGGTTTGCGGCGCGATGCCGGGAGGGCGGCTGTGACGGGGGAAACGGTCTGGCGGAACGGGCGCCTCGGCCCCTCGCGCGGGACCGCGCGCCTTCTTTTCGGGCACATGTACGAAGACGCGGAAATCGAATGTGCGGCGTTTCAGGGCCGCGGACGCGTGTTTTGCATCGCTTCGGCCGGCGCCACGGCGCTCCGGCTCGCCGGCAGCCACGAAGTGGTCGCTTGCGATGTCAATCCCGCCCAGCTCGCCTACGCCCGGCGGCGCGCCCGCGGCGGGCGCGCGGAAAACGGGGATGCCGAGCGGGCGATGAGTTTCGCGCGATGTTTCATGCCCCTGGCCGGCTGGCGGGAGGGAGTCCTGCGCGATTTTCTTTCGCTCACCGACCTCGCCCAGCAGACGGCATTCTGGCGCGAGCGTCTCGATACGCGCCGCTTTCGCGCAGGTTTCGATGCGCTGATGTCCACGGCCATTCTGCGCGCCGTTTATGCGCCGGAGCTGCTTTCCTCCCTTCCGGCGCGGTTCGGCGCGGTGATGCGAGGCCGCTGGGAGAGGGGATTCGCCAGGCACCGAAACGCATTCAACCCCTACGCATGGTCATTGTTTCTCGGTGCATCGGGCCTTCCCGGCGAGGCCGGTGAAGAACCGCAAACGGCAGCCCGCTCCATCCAATTTGCGCCGGGCGACGCCGCATCCGTGCTGGAATCGTGCGCGCCGGCGAGCTTCGACGCCTTTGCGCTTTCGAACATCCTGGACGGGGCAAGCGCGGCCTACCGGTCGCGGCTCACGCAAGCCGTCCGCCGGGCGGCTTCCGGCAATGCCGTCGTCGTCTGGCGGAGCTTCGCCGAGCCGCCGGCCGGGATGGAGGGCAATCAGGCCGAACGCGATCGCTCGATGCTGTGGGGAATCGTCGAAATTCGAAGAGCGCGTTTGTTTTAACGAAATCCGCCCCTTTATTTCGTAGGCGCGGCCGAATCGGAGCAGTCGCGCGCCCTCACGCTCCTCACTCCCGCAGGGATGCGGGGATGCAGGGATGGTTCAAGGATTTTAGTGTCCCAGCAGCGGCCATGATGTTGCCGCCACAGGCAGAAATTCCTTACGGCCAGATCGAAAAACGTTGGCGGCAGCCCCGAAGTTCGGCATCGACTTTGTTTTGCCAAGGGCACGGCAAGCGGGTCTTATCTCGGACAGTCACCGGACGAGCGGGCTCTCCCATATGCGGAATAGAGACTCTTTGAGCCGGGCGAAATGCTCGGCTCCAAGCTCGTCTCTCCATTCGCGCTCGATATCGAGGAGTATGTCGGACATTTTTGCATATGCGGCGTGTCCGCGCTTGGTGAAGCGGATCATTCGCGCGCGGCCCCCATTCGGCGCGCCGGACCGGACGATATAACCGAGACTTTCCAGGCTGCGGAGCAGTTGGTTCATGGCCTGCTTGCTCATCCCGGCGCGCTCGGCGAGAGTCCCCGGGCGAACCCCGTCCGGACCCGGAAACTGCAGCACCGCCATATGGGGGATGCGGAGCTCTTTGAAACCGGACGCATTCAGCTCTCGGATGATGCGGCGCTGGATGGCCTGGGCCGGGACGCGCAGCAAGGCGCCAATGAGCATATCCTCTGTTTTGATTGGGCTCGTCATTTCTCGCTTGACATCACTCGTAAAGGAAATTTACCGTTGGCGTATGGTAAATGCAGTTTACCATGGGAGGAAGGCACATGGCACAGGAAACCATTGATCTTCGCGTCAATCCGGCCGAAGAGACCATATATATCGGGCCGCTCACGGTTCGCTTCCTGACCGCCGCAGAGAATTCGAGTGGCAGCGTGGCTACCTTTGAGATGGTTGTCCCGGGCGGTCTGCGTCTGGCGGCTCCGGCCCACAGCCACGATCATTACGAAGAGACGGTCTACGGCATCGACGGGGTGTTGACTTGGACCGTCGACGGGAAACCGATCCACGTCGGGCCGGGAGAGGCGCTCTGCATTCCGCGCGGCGCGGTTCACCGGTTCGAGAACGACAAAAGCCAGGACGCAAAGGCGCTCTGCGTGATCACGCCGGCGGCAATCGGTCCACAGTATTTCCGGGAGTGCGCCGAAGTGATGGAAGCGGCGGCTGGTGGCCCGCCAGACCGGGACAGGCTGGCTGAAATTATGAGGCGACACGGCCTTACACCGGCTCCGCCTCCGCCACAGACGTAGCGCTGGCTGTCTGCGCGTAGCTCTGGAACCATTTGCGCCCGCTGGGCAAAAGCGTCTTAAAGAAATTCGCGCGTTTTCTCTTGGCGGGTGGGGTTTCGGGCCGCTGACGATTCGGGAGTTGGTGCCACTCGATTAGGCTTGCTTCAAGGCTATACCGGACCGGAGACGTCAGCCTTCTGGAAGTTTCCCCCGGCCAGACGAGCATTGCTCGAACAGGGGCGAAATAAACCGGAGTGCTTGCGCGGCGCGTTCAGGAGGGAATGGCGCCGGTCCAGGCGGCCATTCTCTTCATGACCTCGTCCCCGGTCACCCCGCGAACGACACCCGAGCCTTCCAGATGAAAGCTGGCGCGGGTGATATGGGTAACCCACTCGGTTGACGCGACGAGCGCATCGAGCTTGGAGGGTTCTCCCTTGATCAGGAAAAAGCCGTTCAAGTCGCCGCCGTGCGTGTCGAGAAGCACGACATCGAAACCTTGAACCGTTCCTTTCTCCTGTAATCCACTGAGATATTTCACAAACTCATCGAAGTGCGCGGCACTCAGTTTCTCCCGGCCGGGGATCGACCGGTTCCAGCCAAACAGCAACATGTTTGCACTCATGACGAACCTCCGGGTCAAAGTATAGTCCCGCTAGGATCCGAGGTTTGAATGAAAACGAGTGACAACGATCCCCCATGCCACCTACACGGAAATAAAGCGGTTGGGAGTTGAGGTGCGGCCCGTTCCGGGCGAATTGCAATCTAGAAAACCGGGCGCGCGAACGCAGTGCAGCCGGGGGCTTGCTGTGGCCTACAATGCGGCTACGGCTGAAGGTCCGCGCCTGAATGTCTGCGGGGTGTATCGCGCGCGCCGGCAAGGCCGTCGGCCTCAGATTCATTTCATGGACATCCGGTTTGCCGGACAGGGAGGGATCGGTGCCGATCCGGGCCGCATCCAGGCGTTTGGCTTCGGGGAAGAGGGTGAAGCCGGCTCGCGGGAAGAAGTGTCGCGGCCGGAGCCAGCCTCGGCCGAAGAGCTGCTTGCGCCGCGCTCTCCCCGTGCCCTCGGCGCAGGCTGCCGCCTGGCGAACGGCGGGAAACAGGCCCGTCCTTCTGCCGCTCCCCTCCGGCTCGAATCGGCGGAACAGCGAAGCTGCGCCGCCCGGCCAATGGCGAGACGGAGCGGAATTCGATCGCGCGCCGTCCGATCGCACTCCCGAGGCGCAGGAGCTCAAGCGAAAGCGCGCGCAACTGGCCGTGCTCGAATCGGAACTCGCCCGCCAGGAGCGCCTGCTTTCCCGCCTGCGCGCCGAACTGGCTCCCTTTGAAGCGCGCTATTTCCGCCAGGTCGGGGTTCGTTGCGCGAAGCTCGACGAGATCGAGGCGCGAATCGCCGAAGCCTACGCGAGCATTTACCCGGACGACATGGTGGCGCAGGACGCCGCTTGCCAGGCCCGGAAGCGGGCCAGCCGCTCCCGAAGCGAGATCTTGCGCAGGCGCCCGGCGCGAAACTTCGACCCTCCGCCCGCGTTGAAACGGCTCTACCGCGCCGTCGCCCGGCGCGTTCACCCCGATTTGGGCGGCACGCCCGCCGATCGCAGTGTCCGCGAGCGCCTGATGGCCCATGCTACTAAGGCCTACCAATCCGGCGACGAACGGCGGCTGCGGGCGATCGTTTCCGAGTACGAATTCTGCCCGGAAACAGTGATGGGGGAGGGAACTCCCATCGAGCTGGTGCGCGTGATCCGCAGAATCGCTCAGGCGAGGGTACGCTGCGAGGAAATTCAGGAGGAGATGGACCGGGTCCGTTCTTCCGAGCTGTTCCGGTTCATGGGGCTCGTCGAATCGCAAACGAGGCGGGGACGGGATCTGTTCGCCGACGCGGTCGCGGCGGTTAAGGCGCGCATCGCAGCCGCCCGGCTGAAATTGGCGCATCTGGAGGCCGCATCCGCCGGGCGCTAGCGCCCGCGAGGGCGGAAAGCCCCGATCCGCGCATCGCGGATGCGCGCCATAAAAAGGTCGTCATTCCGAGGACATCCGAAAAGGGATGCCCTCGGAATCCCGGTTTAGCGCTTTGCTGCGGCGTTGCCAGGGACAAAAAGAGGCCGGAGAGATGCCTCGTCGCCCCTTGACCGCCCCGGGCTCCTCGGGATAGCGTCGCCTTTTGGGCTGACAGCGGGCCGCTTTGCGCCGCCCTGCGGGCCAGAGTAAAATTTTAGTGTGGAGTGAATGCCCCCGGGAGACGCCCTGCCGTTGTTACCCAGACTTGGCATACGCGCCCCGTCACTGGACAATTTAAAGGACCTATGGATCTCGAGCAGCTAGGCGAGCAAGTCGGCGAACGCGTCGTCGCGGCGTTTATCGGCACCAAGCACGAGCGCGACGTCAAGAAGCTCCACCCCCGAATCGAGCGTATCAACGCCCTCGAGGCGGAGATGCAGCGCCTCTCCGACGAGGAGTTGTGCGCGAAGACGGACCAGTTCCGCGCGCAAGTGGCCGAGCAGATGAAGGACGTGCCGACCGATACGGCCGACTACATCCACCGGCTGCAGGAGGCCCTCGACCGGGTCCTCGAACCGGCCTTCGCGGTCGTTCGCGAGGCCGGCCGGCGGAAACTCAGCATGCGGCATTTCGACGTGCAGCTGATCGGCGCCATCGTGCTGCACGACGGGAAAATCGCCGAGATGAAAACCGGCGAGGGAAAAACGCTGGTCGCCACTCTTCCGGCTTATTTAAACGCCCTCGCGGGACGCGGCGTCCACATTGTCACCGTCAACGATTACCTCGCCCGCCGCGACGCCGAGTGGATGAGCCCCATTTACAAAACGCTCGGCCTCACCGTCGGCGTCATCGTCCATGATCTCGACGACGTGCAGCGCCGCGCCGCCTACGCCGCCGACATCACCTACGGAACCAACAACGAATTCGGTTTCGATTATCTGCGCGACAACATGAAGTACGATCTCGCGGATTGCGTT
>DATLRW010000107.1:0-5464 GCA_035534495.1 Candidatus Dormiibacterota bacterium
GCTACTCCCGGAATCTCGTTTGATTTCTTTTGCCTCCGGGTACTGAGATGGTTCACTTCCCCGGGTTAGCTCATACTCGCCTATGTATTCAGCGGGCTGTATCCAGTGTTCTCACTGGACGGGTTTCCCCATTCGGATATCCTCGGATCAACGCCTGTTTGCGACTCCCCGAGGCTTTTCGCAGCTTACCACGTCCTTCATCGCCTGCTGGCGCCAGGGCATCCACCGCACGCCCTTAGTAGCTTGACCATAGAACTTATCTAGCGTGTCGCCACGCAGATAAGCCTGTGGCCCATTCCACAAACGCCCTACTCGAGCTTCTTGTGGCTGTTATGCCTAACTCTTGCGATTGTCAAAGAACGTGTCGCCCCGCGCCCGGCGGGGCCACAACAAAAAACCCGGCTTCGAGCGCCGGGTGAGTCCGCCGCACCATAAGGGGCGGACTAACGCGAGGCTCGATTTCTTTCTATCCTGTGTTCGTAGGAAACCTCAGCTCTGATTTCCTCGGATCAGCTGCCCGTTGGAGGGGCAGGGCATCGGTCAGTATATCACCTCGTTTCGGTTCGTCAAGTGGTTTACAGGATCTCCAAAACCATAAATTTTATCTGTACGAGCCGCGCCTTTTTGCGGTGATATCGGGCCGGAGAGGGGCGCCCTTTCGGCAACCGGCCGCGCCAGCCGGGACGCGGCCGAGGATCGAAGCAGAGGGCATGCGAAGGCCATTCTGATATATAATCCCCTGCCGAAAATAAATACGGGATCCGGAATGCAATCCTGAACCGGTCGCGAGGTGCTCGAGGATGAACTCCCCACTGCAAATACTGGTTGTCCTGTTCTGCGTTTCCGTCGTGGTCTTTCTGCTCATGCTTTTTTACAAGTCGCATCTGGAACGCAAAGGAGAAGAGGCGTTCCGCACGACACCCGAGCGGCTCAATGACCAGCAGAAAGCGTTGCTGAAAAAAGTGGACGGGATGTCGAAGCCGATGTGGATCGTGGGCACGCTGATGGTGCTGTTGCTGCTGTCCTCGATCGGCTTGTGGATCTTCTTAGGCCTGGGACTGTAGATATAACGCGGCGGCGCGGCACGACGCGGACCCGCCGCACGGCCTTGGCAACGGCTCGGGCAACGCCCGCTGCGCAAGCCATTCTCCGCAACACCCCCTGATCCGTCATACGTCCGAGGGGCCACGGCGCCGCCAGGCCAGCCGGATTAGCGGCCGGCGGCGGGAAGGCCGGCGCGCTCAGGCGGAAGCCCCGGCGCATCGAGTGACGTGTGGTTGAAGACGATCTGCCAGGTGGCGCCGCTGCGCTCGAAGATGAGCGTCGTGTGGCCGCGAAAATCGTCCGGTTGTCCGTCGACCACTCCGCCAAATTCCCACCGATAGCAAGCCCAGGGACGTCGCCGTGGACCACTACGAACGTATTCCGGCGAATGATCTGCGCCGATTGCACGCGCTTGCGTTGCGCCTGATAGTCCGCCCGATAGTTTTTCCATCCTTGAATCACCGGCTGGTCGAGACCGCTGACAACGGCAACATTGTCGGCATAGTAGCGGTGCAGCAGCGATACATCGCCGATCTGCCAGGCGGCCAGCATGTGCGAGATGAGGCTGTTGATCTGCTGCGCCGGCGTGAGCGCGAAAAGCGGCGCGGACGGGCCGGGCGCCGGCGCCTGGCGCGCTCACTGCGGTCCCGCGGCCCACACGCTGGCAGGAACCAGCAGCAGGCAATAGAGTGCAATGCGGCGGCAATTCATGGCGTGCTCCTCGTCGAACGGTTCGGGCTGAAGCGGTTGCGGAAGGGAATGAAAGCAGCCGCCAGTCCAAGCTAGCACGAACCGGACGGCGGCCACGCGGCCAGATGCAAGGCCGGTTTCGCGAGGATCAACAGCGGCGACGACCGGCTTGCTTTCCCTCTCCCTTTCGCCGTAGGGGCTCGGGCGGGAAAAAGGTTCTTTTCGCCGGCCGCCGGTTCGCTCACACTATCCTTTGGAAAAAATCACAGTTTGGGGAAAATCACGAGCACGGAATCGCACCGGACCCGCGCATCCCGAAGATTTCCCGAAAGGCCGCCGCCTTCCCCGGGCTCCAAACCCGACGGCCAACGGCGGGATCGCTTCCCGGCGCGGAAATGAACCGACCCTCAAGGCCCACGGTGATCGCTGCGTGGCCCATTCCAAGGAGGAGGCATGCTGCAAGACATATTGGGAGTGCTGATCCCCTGGCTGATATCGGCGGGGATTCTAACCGGCGTGGTGCTGGCGGTTCTGTTCGGCCACTGGCTGCTCTACCGGCTGCTCGATGATCTCGCCTCGCACACGCCGAGCACGCTGGACGATTCGTTTGTCCGCCATAGCCGCCGGCCGGCGAAGCTGATCCTGCCGCTGCTGGCTGTGGTGGCTACGCTGCCGGCGCTGCCCCTGCCGCACACGGTAACCGGCCCGGCGCGCCACATCGCCGGCCTGGGGCTGATTGCCTCGGCCGCGTGGCTTCTGATCGCCCTGCTGAGCGTCGTCGACGACGCCGTGGCGCTCAAGTTCCCGGTGGACGTCAAAGACAATTTATCGGCGCGGCGCGTGCAAACGCAGGTGCGCGTGCTGCAACGGATCGTCGTGGTGGTGGTCGCCATCGTCACCACGTCGATCATGCTGATGACATTTCCGTCGATTCGCCAGCTCGGCACCAGCCTGCTCGCATCGGCCGGCCTGGCCGGGCTGATCGTCGGGCTGGCGGCGCGGTCCACGCTGCAAAATCTGCTGGCGGGCGTGCAGGTGGCGCTGACCGAACCGATCCGGATCGACGACGTGGTCATCGTCGAAGGGGAATGGGGCCGGATCGAGGAGATCCGGACGAGCTACGTGGTGGTGAAGATCTGGGACTTGCGACGCCTGGTGGTGCCGATCTCCTACTTCATCGAGAAACCCTTCCAGAACTGGACGCGAACGACGGCCGCTCTGATGGGAACGGTATTCCTCTACGTCGATTACACCGTGCCGGTCGAGGCCGTGCGGCAGGAGCTGTGTCGCATTCTCGAAGAGTCGCGGGACAAGTGGGATGGGCAGGTCTGCGTGCTGCAGGTGACCGATTCGAAAGAGCAGACGCTCGAGCTGCGCGCCCTCATGAGCGCGGCCGATTCCGGCACGGCATGGGATTTGCGGTGCCAGGTACGGGAGCGGCTGGTCGAGTTTCTCCAGAAGAATTATCCACAGTGCCTGCCGCGGATGCGGGCGGAAATCCGCGAGCCGGCCGGGCCGGCATCGCTCGCGCCCGGCCGCGCGGCGCAGGCGGCGAGTTGAGCGTGGAACGGAGAACGTCGGAGCGGACCGGCAGGGGCGAGGCGCCGTCGTGGCGATGATCGAGTTGGGCGCCGGAATGACCGGCGCGACCGTGGCCGTCGTGGCGGCCGAATATGCGCGGACGCGGCGGCACAAGTTCGCCGCCTACGGCTGGGCGGGCCTCGTGATCCTGGCCGTCGCCGAATGGCTGATGTTTTGCGGGGTCAGGCCGGTCACGACCTACTTCACGCCGATCGCATGGACAGGCTATATCCTGGCGGTGGACGCCGCGGTGCGGGCAGTGCGCGGGCGCTCGAGGCTTTCGAGCGAGCCACTGCGTTTTGCCGGGCTTGTGTTTCTTTCCATCCCCTTATGGCTGATTTTCGAGATCTACAATCTGCGCCTTGAAAACTGGACCTACGTGGGCGTGCCGAAGGCATGGGCGGCCGCACTTCTCGGCTATGCCTGGTCGTTCGCGACGATCTGGCCGGGAATTTTTGAAACCGCCGATCTGGTGGAGGCGTTCGGGTGGTTCCGGCCGGCGCGGCCGATCGAGCTTTCCCGCCGCGCCGAGCAGGTCCTGGCTGCCACCGGCGCGGCGATGCTGATCCTACCGGTCGCGCTGCCCCGACATGTCGGGTCCTACCTTTTCGGGCCGGTCTGGCTGGGGTTCGCGCTGCTGCTCGATCCGATCAACCGCTCGAAGGGATGGCCGTCGATCCTGGGGGATTTGCGGAAGGGACGCACGGGACGGCTCTACGCGCTGCTGATTTCGGGATGGGTATGCGGGTGCCTGTGGGAATTCTGGAATTACTGGGCCGCGGCGAAGTGGCACTACATCTTTCCGATGTTTCAGAGGTGGAAAATCTTCGAAATGCCGGCCCCGGGATTTCTGGGCTTTCTGCCCTTCGCTGTGGAATGCTTCACGATGTACACGTTCGCGGCGGGGATGTTGAAGTGGCGCGGAGAACAATGAGCGTAAACGAATGCGGGCGCGGGGCCGCCGGCCGGGAACGATTTTTCGGCTGGGCGAGGCCCGCTCTCGCGGCATTGGCAATAATCGCTGCGCTATCCACCAGCGCCAGGGCGGCCCGCCGGCCGAAACAGAACGAGGCGAGCCCCGCGCCGCAGGAAATTAGCGTGCCCCCGGCCGCCGAGCGGGCGATGGCGCAGATCTACGCGGGCGATCCGGGCGCGGCACTGGCCGCCGCGCGGCAGATGGAGAAGAAGCGGCCGGATGACCCGCTCGGTTATCTGATCGAAGCCGAAGCGCGCTGGTGGGGGTTTTACTGCGAGCAGAGCGAATTGGCGTACGGGATGGTCGATTTCTGGAAATTGTCCCCGGGCGCCGACGGGCAGCCGTACCTGGCGGCGACAGGGCGTGCGGTGGGGCTCGGCGAGCAGGAACTCCAAAAAGGAGAAACGGCGCGGGCGCACCTCTGGACCGGGATGGGATACGCGCTGGAGGCCCGCATGTATGCGGTGCAAGGCGTCAAGATGGCGACAGCGCGGGCCGGGGTGAAGGCGCGCGAACATCTGCTGCGAGCGCTCGAGCTCGATCCCGCGCTCGCCGACGCCAACTCGGGCCTGGGACTCTACAACTACTACGTATCCACGCTTTCGCCCATCGTGAAGGTGCTGCGGATTTTCCTCGGCATCCCCGGCGGGAGCAAGCAGCAGGGCGTCGAACAACTGCGCACGGCGATGGCGCAGGGCCGGCTAACGTCCATCGAAGCGCGCTTTTACCTGGCAAAAAATCTTCGCACCTACGATCACGACTACGCCGAAGCGCTCCGCGTGGCCGAGCCGCTGGCGCGCCAGTATCCCCATAACCCGATTTTTCTGCTGCTGGTCGGCAATCTGGAATTGGAACTCGGACGAAGAGAACAGGCCGAGGCCGTCCTGGCGCGAATCGAGCAGTTGAAAATTCCCGATGCGGCGTGCCGGGAGAAATCGCGGCAAATGGCGAAGGACCTGCTGGGGGCAAAGTGAGGAGACCGGGTATTCCATGCCGGAAATATCCGTAAGAAGTTCTGCTCCGGGCCGAGGCCGCCTTTACCGTGCCGAAGGTCTGCCAGGCTCTCGAAGAGCGGAGGCGACGGGTCGGACAGGCCCGCTACCGCCGTCTGCGGCCGGCTGAAAGCAATTGGGCGCGGCGGTTGTTCGGACCCATGCTACGTCGTATCGAATC
>DATLRW010000108.1:0-9170 GCA_035534495.1 Candidatus Dormiibacterota bacterium
CATAACGACACTCCCTCCAAAGCGGGGTATGTTGGAAAACTCCGAGTCGTTCCCCGGAGCATGGAACCCTTCATCTTAGTGAGAAAAGGCGTCGTAGACTATTTCACCATAATCGATAAGCTTGGCTGTTACCGACACTAAGGATCCGTTGAATAAATCTGACGGATTGGTAGTAAGTATGCCCTCGTAGGCTGCGTTCCTCTCTGCCATCTGCAGATTTCCGTGCGTTGCGGGACAGACGGGGACAGACGGGAAGTTTTCCGTCACTCCTGCCTGTCGGTCCTGAGAATAGACTGCCCCGCGTTGCCGCGCTGGGTCACGTGGTGCGGCAGGTTTGCGACTACGACGCGAGCGAGCCGAGCCAGCCGCGTACGCTAGCAGAAAACGTCCCGTCTGTCCCCGAGTTCCAGGGGTGACGTGTCACACCCCCTCCCGGTGCCGCAGGCACCGCTTCTTCGGGCGCTCTACGGCGTTCATCTTTCGGCGGTTCCCGGCCCTTCCCTCTGACCTCCCACGAGATTCCCAACGAAAGAAAGAATCCAGAGGACCAGGCAAAAATCCAGTGAGTCGATGGCCGCTATCGCCAGTGCCGGAACCCACCTAGTACCCCAGGGCACGAACAGAATCAACGGGACATGAAGCGCCACGATGACCGTCATCGTGATCCAAAACCACGCGTGGCGCCTCAGCCTCCACTTCAAAACAAACATTAAACCAAGTACCGCGACGCGCCGGAGACGACCCAGCGGACGCGCTCACCGGCCATACAAGCCACCGACTCCGCGCCTGGCTGAACTTCCCATCAGCACGACCGACCAGACGCTGCACAGGCCGCTGGCTGCGGCCCGTACGCAGTTCTACTTCGTAGCCGGTTTGGGTTGCGAATCGGTGTAGGCTTCGCAACTGACCGAGGAGTCCACCGCGAGCAGGTTCTTCATCGAAAGCGTGACCCTCGGCTGCTTCTCGATCTTTTTGATCGCGGACACAAGGTGCTCGCGGGTCCACGTGCCGCCAAGCGGTGGGGACACAAAAAACACCCCCTTATCCGCATCCTTGGATAGTCTGAAGCGCGCGTTGTTTTGGATGTTGAAGTTCTGGCGGCCATCGCGTTCGGTCAGGAAGATGGTAAACACGAGTCCATCCGGCCGCGAAGGGTCCGGATAATCCACCACGTAAAGCATCTTCTTTCCGGGGTAGGACTTCTCATCGAGAAGGTAGCCGAACGTCAGCTTTGTAGCTTTGGTCTGTGGAAGAAAACCCTTCGCAGCTAAGCACTCAGCCGCCGGAGGCAAGAAAACCCGTCCTTGATCCTGCGCATGGCCAGCACAACTCAAGCAGATTAGCGTCCCAAGCAAAACGCACTTCATGGCAGATGTCCTCATGGTCACCATCCTCAGTGCCCTGGATCGTTGTAAATGTAAATGTACGTTGGCAATCGACTCGTGCTGTCTTTGAACGGTCCAAAAGATTGAAATACCGACTGGCGGCCACTGCCAATCGGACGGCTGTGGAGCCGACTCGGCGGTATGTGACTTGTTCCGTAGAACGTCCGCCCCTGGACCGGGTCCGCTCCTCCGTTAGCCCGATTCGTATAGGCATCTTGCATAGCCGTCGCAAGCGGCGTCGCCGCTGTGCCTGTGTCTGGGGCCACCTCGTTTGGCCTCTTTTTGTTGGCGTTATTGATAAGCGCATTAGCGAGTGCGTCTGAACCGTTTTGAAGTTCTTTTGGATCGCCGCCTTTGGGTGTGCTCAAGCTCCCGATCTCGTTGGTCAGAACCTTCGAAAGATCGCCCACCGTTGTATTCCCGACGGCTTCATTGTTCGGGTTCTGCTGTTGGGCCGAAGGCGACGTGGGGGTCACGCAGCCGTGCGTAGCCGTATCACGGATGTCGTTCTCGCATTGGACGTGGCCAGTTGGATCGGTACCGCTTAGCGGATTATCGCCCAGGTAGCTGTACAGATTCAGACTTTGCGGGTTCGAGTAATTCGCGTAAGGAACGCCCTCGGGATTTTTCGACCAGTCCGGCGTCATGAAACGGCCGAGGCTCGACCCGTAGTAACGTGCGCCGAAATAATCCAGGCCCGATTCACTGTCGCGTTCTTTGCCGGTGAATTTGTGCGTGATGGTGTTTGTGGTGCTGCATACCGAGCTGTCCTGCTCGCCATAGGGATAGAACACGTTGCAATCGGCGACGCCGCCGGTGACGTTCGTCAGCAGGCTGCTCGAACCGATCTGGTTCTGCGTGACGAAATACGTGGTCGAGTTGCGATATTCGGCCAGCAACCGCCCTCCGAAATAGGCGTATCCGGTGGACCAGTTCGGGTCCATTTCCGCCAGCACCTGCCCATCCTTATCGCGAATGTAGTCCGTGTTCACGCCGCCGACTGTTTTGCGGGCTCGGCGGCCGAAGGCGTCGTAAACGTAGGTTGCCGTCGAGCCGCCGTCCACGGCGGTGATGCGTCCCGCAGCGTCGTAGGTATAGGTCTGGCTGCCGTCGCCCGTGAGGTCGCCGGCGGCATCGTACTGAAATCTGGATGGCGTAACGATCTGGTTATTCGAGTTATAGCCGAGCGACGAAGTGTCGCACGTGCCGCTGGTGGCGTTTTGCGCGGTGCGATTGCCCCAGGCATCGTAGGACCATGACAGTCCCAGGCAACTCCCGCCCGTCCCGGTCATGCTGGCCAGCCGGTTGAGGGGATCATAGCCAAAGGCGCGGCTGTAGCTCTGCTGGCCGGTGGCTGCGATAGACATCACGTCGCCGTTGTCCGACGAGCCCGCATTGTAGCCGTAGCCGAGATCCAGAACCGTCCCGCCGGGCTGGGAGTCGGTGCAGGAGCCGTAGTAGGAGCCGGTGGAGTTCAGGTCCCTGAGACAATGCTGGAGGCGGTCATTATACGCCGTGGTCTCCGTCAGCCCGTTGCCCAGGGTCATTTTCCGGATGGCTCCGTTTGGCCAGTATCCCACGGTCGGGTCGACGGTTGCCAGGGTGCCGGGATGTTGAGAGTCCGACCAGCTACTTGTCAAAGACGTGGGCCGTCCCGCCGCGTCGAAGGCCTGAGTGAAGGTTGTCCCTTGCGAGTTCGTGTATGTGGTTAAGTCGCCTCTTGGATGCGCCAGTTCCCTTCCCGCCGGCCCAGCGCGGGCCGATCGAAAGGCGTCAGGCGCCGAGCGCGCCGATTACGGCGGCGACGAATTCACTGGTGGTTGCCCGTCCGCCCGGGATATCGCGCGTGATCCAGCGGCCTTCCTTGTAGACCTGGATCAAAGCCGCCTGCACGCGGCTGGCCGCCTCGGCCTCGCCGAGGTGGTCGAGCATCAGGACGCTGCTGAGCAGGAGCGCCGTGGGATTGGATATTCCCTTGCCGGCGATATCGGGGGCTGTTCCGTGGACGGCTTCAAAGAGGGCCGCATGATGGCCCACGTTCGCGCTGGGGACCACCCCGAGGCCTCCAACCAGCCCGGCCGCCTCGTCGCTGAGGATGTCGCCGTAAAGATTCGTCAGCAAAAGAATGTCGAATTGCCGGGGATTGGTGATGAGTTGCATGGCGGCGTTATCGACGATCAATTCGTGGTACTCGATGTCGGGATACTCGACGGCCACGTTCCGTATGCTGTCGAGGAACATGCCGTCGGTGAGCTTCATGATGTTGGCTTTGTGGATCGCGTGGATTTTCTTCCGGTTGTGCGAGCGCGCGTATTCGAAAGCATAACGGGCGATCCGCGTCGACGCTTTTTCGGTGATGATTTTCAGGCTGACGACCACGCCCGGAACCACCGTGTGCTCCACTCCGGAATAGAGGTCCTCCGTGTTCTCGCGGATCAGGACCATGTCGATATTGTGGAAAAGTGTGGGAACGCCTTCCAGGTCGCGGATGGGGCGCACATTGGCGAACAGGTCGAGTCCCTGGCGAAGGGCCACATTGAGACTGCGATGGCCACCACCGATGGGCGTCATCATCGGCCCCTTCAAGGCCACGCCGGTGCGTTGCACCGACGCAAGGGCTTCGGACAGGAAATTGTCGTAACCCACGCCGTGCTTGTGCCTGTCTATGATTTCCCAATCGATATTTACGCCGGTTGACTGCAAGATTTCCTGAACAGCCTGGCAAACTTCCGGTCCAATCCCGTCTCCGGGAATCAGGGTAACTTTATGTGTGGTCATGGTCAGAGGGTCATTGTAAGGATGCAGCGCAGACTTGCGCAAATGGGCGAAATTCTCCGCAAATGGACCGGCCTGTTTTCCTCGTGGATCTGCTAATTGCAATGAGGCAAGGGGTTTGCCTCGGGCCCGGGGTTGGCTTTTTGTGGCCTCTGACGTGCAAGTATGAAGTATCGGGCAGGACGGCCCAACTCACATGTCCAGCGATATTCGGCCTGGCAGAGAGAGGTACAACATGTATGAAATGGGACGCATGCCAACAAAAGCGGGTGCCGACGGACAGGATATAGCGAAAGCGCCCCTCCCCTTCTTGCCGGCGGTAGAAGAGACGGCGGCCTACACCGCCAAGGTGAAAAGCCTGACCAACTACGAGGTATGGAGAAATGTCGAATCGGCGCTTCTTACCCTGATGCCCGGTCAGGAGTCCGACGAAGCGAAATGGTGGAATCTGAGAATCCTGCTGGACGAGGTGAATTGGAGGCTTTCGGGTCTGGAAGGGGCTGGCTCGGCCTCGCCCCGGTTCCCCCTGAATTTTTACTCCAACTAGGCGCGGTAGGGTAGCCGGGTCAGGAACCGGACTGGTTGCGGTCGTGAATCTCCTGCATTGTGGAGCGGGCCTGCTGGACGACTTCGGCGGACATGCCGGGAAGACTGCGGGCGTAGGGGGCGATTGCGTTCAGATCGCCCGGCTGCCCGATGAGAAATAGTGCCCGGAGCGCCTCGCGGGCCATCTCGGACGTCGGCGAAAGTACGGCGATCGGGTCTCCTGCGGCGACAGTGGCGCCATCGGCGGCCGTCCACCGCGCCAAGCTGCCAGGCGAGCCTGCGCGAACATCGATTTTCTGCTTGCCCTCAATGCGGGCGACTATCGTATCGGAATTCACTCCCTGCCCTACGTTCAGCAGCCGTTTCAGTCTGCCCCCCTGCGGTGCCAGCAGCGGTTCTCCGGTGAGCATGCGAAGGATTTCCGCATGGCCGCTCGAATCATGAAAGCGGACCAGTCCCAGCGCCGCGTTCATGCGCACCAGGGGCTGCTGGTCGTGGAGAAGCGTGAGAAGGGTCTGGTGAAACTCGGGAACCGTGTTGTCCTGGCCCATCACCCAGGCCGCCGTTTCGCGAATTTGCGGGATGGGACAGCTGGCCAGACGGGCCACATCGGGATACCAGCGCTGGACGGATTTGTCGCCGCGAATGATCTTATCGGCCAGCAGCGAGAGCGCGTGCTGGGTCTGCTGCGGGTTGTTCAGATGCGTGAGATCCTGCTGAATTTGCGCGTTGCTGAGCGGCGTTCCAAACCAGGTCGCGTGCCAGAACATAAAAGGGACGAACACGGCCAAAAGCGTCAGCACGACAACGAGCACGACCCAGCGGGTCGGGACTCTGCGTTCGGGATCGATAGAGGAGGACATTGGGACCGGTCAAATGTAATCTTCAGTCTACACGAAACTCCGGCGTGTCGCCTCGGGTACCTGCGCGGCGCCGGGGCATTGGCTAGCGAAAGAGCATGAAGTAGACCGCGACGCCGGTGACGGAAACGAAAAGCCAGATGGGCAGCGTCCAGCGGGCGATCCGGCGATGGCGCGGAAAGTGGCCGCGAAAGGCGTGAATCAGCGTGATGATGGCCAGGGGCGGAATGGTGGCGGCGAGGATCGTGTGCGGGATCAGGATCGAAAAGTAGGCGACGCGAAGCCACCCCGTGCCGTGATAGCGGATGATGCCGTGCGTGAAATGGAACCAGAGGTAGCCGACGAGAAAAAGGCTGGAGAGAACGAAGGCCCCAATCATCGACCAATGATGGGCGCGAATGCGCCCGCGGCGGATAAACACATACCCCGCCGTCAATAGCACGGCGCTCAAGGCGTTCAGGGTTGCGTTCAGCGCGGGGAGTGCAACCACGCCAGCCTCATCGTGAAGGACGGGGAAGAATTCATTTATGGCCGCGCCTGACCGGGAGCAGGCCCGACTTGGCCGCCAGGGAAAGGGTCGTGAGGCCAAAAATGGCGAGCATCAGCAGGCAGACGAGAACGATGAAAATGCCGTCGATACCTGAGGCCACCAGCCCCGACGTGAAACTGAGGATCAACCCGACGATCGATAAGAGTGCAAGGAAACCCGCGATCAACATGGTTGCAAGCATCTCCTAAAAGAGAGTGTCTGAAACTGACGCACCGTGAATCGAAACCCGGCGCCGGCGGCATGAAGCGGGCTTGCCCAGGCACGGCCCACGGTTGGAGGCATGGACATGGCCGCATCAGCCAATCTTGTTGAGCATCATCAAGGCCAGCAGCAACGGCAAATAGATCGCCGTCGCGTGCATCAGCCATCTGGCATGACCGTTGGATTTCGATCTGGCCGCCCAGACGCAGACCTGGACCAACAGCATTCCCAAAATCAGCGCTTCGAAAAAGTAGTGTATCCCGGCCAGGCCGGTGACGGCGGGAAGCAGGCTCACGGGCACGAGCACGGCAGCCGTCCAGATGATCTGGCCGAAGGTGGCCGTCCCAGTCGAATCGCCGACAGAGATCATGCGAATCCCCGCGCGCTCGTAATCCTTGCGATACATCCAGGCGATCGACAGGAAATGAGGAAATTGCCAGAAAAACAAGATGCCGAAGAGGACCCAGGCGTCCACGGAAAGCGAGCCGCGCGCGGCCGCCCAGCCGATCAGAGGGGGCAGCGCACCGGGGAAGGAACCGATGGTTGTCGCATGGTGTGTATGGCGCTTGAGCGGGGTGTAAACGCCCAGATAGGTGACAGTGGTCAGCACGCCCAGCAGACAGGCCAGGGGATTCACGAGCAGAACCAGATAGGCGGCTCCGGCGATGTCGAGCGCCAGGCCGAAAACCAGCGCTTCGCGCGGCTGCAAGGACCCGATCGGCAACGGGCGATTCGCGGTGCGGCGCATGCGGCTATCGGGATTGCGCTCGATGTAGTGGTTGAGCGAGGCGGTGCCCATCGCCATCAGCGTGGTGCCGAAAACGGTGCCGGCAAAACGGATGTAATCGACGGGACCGCTCGACCCCATGTAGTAGCCGGCAAGCGTGGTGATGACGACCAGAAACGTGACGTCGGGCTTTGTGAGACCCCAATAGGCCACCGGGCGCGTGAGGGTGGCCGGGCGGGCATCGACGCGAGTCGTGCTCATGAGGACCTCACCGAAGCCGCGTGCCGATGATCCGAGGCCGTCGCTGGGGCCAATTCCCATTCGCCCAAGGGCCCAAAGAGCCGGAAGGCGACCAGGGAGAGCCACAGGGCGGCGGCCAGCGTCAGCGCCCCGTTGACGACGTGGGCGACCGTGATCGCAACGGTAAGCAGTTCGGGCTGCGGCAGCTGGTTTTGATACAGCACGGCCCAGTAGGCCGCCACGCCCAAACATAGCTGGATCACCAGCAGCGCGACAAGCAGCTTGGCCGCCTGCCGCACGGGCGCGACGTCCCGGTGCCGGCAGAAAGCAATCGTTGCGGTCCAGGCGATCATGGCGGTGACAACGCCCGCGCCGAAGACGTGGGGCAAAACGCCAAAGGCGTTATGGCGAAACGCGGCGCCCAGGACCAGTTGCACGAAGATAATGCCCACGGTCGCGCTCGCCACCGAGCGAAGCATGGGCCGGGCATTCTCTTCGAGCAGCGGGAGATCGCTCTGCCACCAGTTCCCCGTGAAGAGGGACAGGGCCACGAGCGTGCAAAAGAAAAGCTGGCCGGTTGCCGCATGAGCGGTCGAAATCGCCGAGGGCAAATCGAAAAGAACCGTGATTCCGCCCAGCACGGCCTGGACGACGACCAGAAGGAAAGCGCCCATCGCCAGCCAGCGCAGCCAGCGGCGCGGCTCGCGCCGCCACGCCCACGCCGCTACGATCATGGTGAGCAGGCCGACAAACCCGGCAATCATGCGATGACTGTATTCGAATCGAACGCCGCCGACCATGCGCGGCATGAGGCCGCTCGGAGCGAACGGCCATGTGGGGACGGAAAGACCGGCGTCGTTGCTGGTGACGAGAGCGCCCGCGATCAGCAGGAGAAACGTGCAGGCCGTCGTGAAAACGATAAACTGGTGCAGCGCGCGCGGCGTGCGCCCGAGTCCGCTTCCCTGCTCCACTGTCCCTTTCAAATGCTCTTCCCCATTATACGAACCAAGCCCCGGAGGGCGACGCTGCAGGGTCTGTCCGTGTACCCCCCACGCGCCGGGTCCCCGGGGCCTGTTGACTACCGTACAAGATATGCATATATGGCTGAATCAGACATCATCCAGCGCCGCCGGCCTTACTGCGCTTTAAACGAGAAGGTCACCGTCTTTGTCTGGCTCGTGCCAACCGTTACCTGCTGATCCTGCGTCCCATACTTTTCCTGCCAGGCCGCGATCGTGTAGGTGCCGGGCGGTACGTTCTTGATCGTGAACGTGCCGTCGTCCCCCGTGGTGGCAAAGTAAGGATTGTCGAAAACGCAGATGTAGGACTGCATCCACGGATGGATATTGCAACGGACCGGAATCGCCATTTCCGCATGCGGGAAAGTCTTCACGATGGGAGCCGCGCCCGCCGGCTGGGCCTCGTTCCAGGCAGGATTGTCCTTGGGCATGACGTGAATGTTGTGGGTAAACGAATCGCTGTTGATCACGTTGAATGGCTGGTTTGTCATCAGCGTGACAACGTGCGGTTCGTACATGCACCCCTTCTGGTCAAGCGTGGCAGCCGTTGTGGGCGTGGTGTACTGATAGTTGCCCAGGCCCGACTTGATGTATACAACGACGTTGGCCAGGGCGCCGTCTTTGCCGACAACGACCTGTTCGCCGTGGACCATAGCCCCCTTATTGTCGGTAACGCAGCCCGGGTCGGCGCCCATCCGGATGATGGGCATCTTCGGCGGAGTGCCTACGAACTTCACTGTACCGGTGATCTCCCCGGCGGTGGCCGGGTTTACGGTTGCGGCCGGAGCGGCCGGCGCTGCCGCAGGTTGCTCGGCCGGCTGACTGGCCTTTTTGGCGCAGCCGGCAACAACGAGAGCCAAAGCAACA
>DATLRW010000109.1:0-2704 GCA_035534495.1 Candidatus Dormiibacterota bacterium
CGAAAATAGAAAACAATGTCCGGAGTCGTCGCAAACCGATACAGGTTCCGCAGCCAGGGCGCCGGACACCCTCGGGCCCCGTCGCGGGCGTAGGCCGTATAAATATAACGATCGGCCAGGACCAGATGCCCGCTGCGCAGCAGGGGCAAAATCTGCCTCTCGTAGCGATCGGCGAAATCCGCCGCGTGGATCAGGGAAAACGTCACCGGGGTCAGCGAGCGCCGCCGTTTGCCTCGTTTGGTCGCCGTGGCAACCAGCGGCGAGGAATTCCACTCGGTGAAATGCGTGCGATAGCCGCCGACTTCCAGCCACCGCTGCAGCAAGTGGAGCTGCGTGCTCTTGCCCGAGCCGTCGATTCCCTCCACAACGACCAGCGCGCCGGGATAGTTGCGCGGCGGCTTTTTCTCCGCCTTCGGTTCAGCGCTCGGCTCGACCACCGGCTCCGGATTCGTTGTTGGTGTTGGCATGGCTCCCCGACAAATGAAATTCCAGGCCGTCCTTAAATATTCCCGGCGTGTGTACCGCCGGTAAAGGACTCATGAATATCATGTTACACCACGTCTCCGGGTTGGATTCCAAGAATGCACCTTCCGGTGTTCGTCCCTTATCCGTCCCCCCTTCATCCGATGCACATCCGATGCTCGTCGGCCCCAATACTCATACGGGTCCGAATGCGATACAGCCACCATGGAAGCCTGAGACGATCTCAATCTAAGGCAACCGGTGTGTGGTATATCTTGGCCATGAGAAATGCTATGAAGGAGGTTCCAGTCAAAATGTTTGGCAAAAAAAACGCACTCTTTCTACTGATAGCTGTCGCGTTTGCCCTTCCCGCTTTTTCCGGGGAGGGCGCGGCGCTCAAGCTGGTGCAGACAATACCCATTCCCAACGTCACCAGCCGTTTCGACCACTTCAACATGGACCGGAGAGACCTTCGCCTTTTCGTTCCTGCCGAACAGGCCAAGGTCGTGGAAGTGATCGACCTGCGCCAGGGCCGCCAGGCGTACGCCATTCCGGGCTTTGTTATGCCGCACAGCATCTATTATTGGGCCCCGTCGCACGAACTCTTTGTGGGCGACAACAATGGTACGGTCAAGATTTTGCGGGTGGAGGCCCACTCCTACAAGCAGCTCAAAACCGTAAAGCTGACCTTGAGCAGCGCCGGCAACATGAGGTTCGATCCCGCGACGCAGCTTCTCTACATAGGCAACTACCGCAGATCCAAAACGGCCACCGGACCCGACCATGTTTTGCTCGGGATCATCAACGTCCGGACGGACAGGCACGTGGGAGACATCCGCGTGCCAGGACGAATCATGAAAGGTTTTGCGATGGAAACGGGCGGGCCCAGGATATTCGTCGCGATCAAGGACCGGGACGCAGTGGCCGTCATTAACCGCAAGACGCGCCGGGAAACCGCACAATGGGCGCTTCACGGGGCCGCTTCCCCTTACGCCATCGCGCTCGACGAACTTCACCACCGCCTTTTTGTCGTGACGCATAAACCGGGGAAGCTCATCGTTCTGAATTCGGAAACGGGCCAGCAGATTACCAGCCTGCCGGCACCGGCAGGCGTTGACGATGCTTATTATGACGCCGCGCATCGGCGGATTTATGTGTCCGCAGGCGTCGGCTCCTCGCCCCAAGGCTGGATTGCCGTGTATCGCCAACTGGATGCCGACCATTACCAAGCCATCGCTCCCGTTTCCACGGGCGCTGCCTCCGCCACGTCGCTGCTGGTCCCGAAACTCGATCGCTATTACGTCGTCGCCCAGCGAAACGGCAAGCGAGCGGCCGAAGTGCAAGTCTACGAACCGGAACCGTGACGGGGCCGCCGACACGGCCAGTGGCTTGGGATTGCACCGGGTAATCTTGCCGTTCTATTCAGGATGGCGATTCAGGAAGGCCTTTACTGCGCTGTTCCCGCCAGGAATGGCGGCAGCGCTTTAGTCCATATAAGTCCCTCCAGATCAATAGGTTACCACGCCGCCAAACGCTAGCCGGGCGGCCGTGGAAACGTGTATTTCCCCTCGGCGTTTTAACCGAATTGTAACAATCGAGCAGATTGGAGGGTGTAGAGTTGAGTCTTCCCAGCCATGTTTACCACCGCTCGAATTGGCAATTGTCTGGAAAATTCGCCGGTCGGATTTTCGCCGGCGGAAGGTCTTGTTCTCAACAATGAGGTCTGCGATGAATGAAAACATTTCAACACAATCCTACTGGGGGGTCGTCTGCCTGCATTGTTCGCGACCTTTTCGCGTTCCTGCGCGCGCGGCCCGGATGCACCGGTCCGATCCGGCCGACCTGACCGACCCGATCGATCGAGAGACCGTAGAAAACGAATCGGCCGGTCCAAATGTATTCCTCGCCTGGTGTCCCTATTGCCAGCACGAGGCGCCGTACGAAGCCGGGGCCATCGGGAAGTTCACGCCATCCCTCGGCGACGCGCCTGCACAGAGGGCCGTTCCTCTGGAACGGGCGGTCGGCGCTTCCTGAGATCGAGGCGGTTTCCGCCGTTTCGGGCCCGCCGGTGAGGTGGCGCAACCCCTCCATCGCTGCCCCGCAGCCGTTTGCCGCTCTGCCGCGCGTTAGGGTACACTCGCCTCTACATCTTTTATTCCCCTACGAGGGTTTCCGGAGAAAAGCATGCTGGTTGTCATGCAGGCCAACGCCTCCGCCGAGGAGATCGCGGCCGTTTGCAAAC
>DATLRW010000110.1:0-12969 GCA_035534495.1 Candidatus Dormiibacterota bacterium
TGCAACCAACGCTGCCAATGTGAGAACAACAACCGCGAGCCACTTTTGCATTGTCTATTGCCTCCGGACGAATTTGACTGCCAGAGGCAATATAGCTATTTGCGGACATGCGTATCACATTGAAGACAGGCTTGTGTCTAAACGGTTAACTCGGGCACCTCCCTAGGCTCCGAGGCCAGCCTTGCTCGATTTAATACAACTTCGGGTGCCAGCCTATGCTCCCCCTCATTCAGTGTCAATAGTACGGCGTAACCTAAGAGTTAATGCCACTAAGGTTTTGGCTTACTCTTTAGCGTCATAGCCCTAGAACTTCTCTTTACTCGTACTGGATTTTTGGAACAGTGTTCCGCTCCGAAGCACGGGACCCCGCCGATTTCAATGAATGTGAATCTCCGTGGAGCGACGTTTCACCGCGAAATATGCGCCTTCCGCCCCTTCTCAATCGGCTTCGGCCGCTTTGCTTGACACCCTTCGGAAGCCCTCTTACCATCGGGTTTCACGCCGGTGTAGCTCAGAGGTAGAGCGAGGGTCTCATAATCCCTAGGTCGTGGGTTCGAGTCCCACCGCCGGCACCAGTTTGTGCGTACCCGCCCCCGAAGGGTGCCGATTCCGCCCCTTAGCACGCGCCTGGATCACTCTCCTGTTTTTAGGGCTGAACGAGCGGGTGCGCCCGCTTAATGGGAGGATCTTTTCCGGTCGACCTTGAGAACGATGACGATGTCCGGATTGCTGTCGAAATTCGAGATCGTGTGCGACTGGGAGATCAGGTTCTCATGCTCGGCGTGGATCTCATAATCGACATTCGGATCGAGCCCACTGAAGCGGTATCGGCCATTGGAGGGAGCGATATAGGTGCGGATGGAGAGTGTTTTCATGTTTTTCAGGTAGACGACGGCGCCGCTGATGGGTGTGCCGGAGGAGTTGACCACAACTCCCCGCACGGCGCGCAATTGCGCTTGATGTTGCCGGGCCAGGGCGGAGGGGGCCGAGATTCCGAGAAGCAGGCATAGGAGAACCGCAGCGAGCGCTCCCGGAACGGAAACAAACGACCGGCATTTGGATGGTGATCCCGTAGCCGACTCCGCCTGCCACAATGGTACCGTCTGGTGGGATGGCGAATGAAGGGAAAAGGCTGCCCCATCCCTGGTCGCCCGGCGGCTATTCATCTTCGTGCTCTTCTTCTTCCTCTTCTTCTTCTTCCTCCGAGTCTTTATCTTCGTCGACGAAGCCTTCTTCCTCTTCGGTTTCGTCATCCTCTTCCGCGACAGAGTTGAGCTGCACGGGATGTGTCTGCACGACTTCCACCTCCGCGTCGCATTCCGGGCAACTCAGAATTTCGCCTTCTTCCACTTCGTCTTCATCGAGATCGATTTCGGCATCACAGTCAGGACAACGGACCACGATTCCCTCCTTCTGTCCCTGAACCACGCTTCTTGCGGCTATTATATAACCCCGTTGTCAATGGTTTCCGCCAGGGAGAATATCATTGCCGCGCTCAACCGAATATGCCGATCATCCTGTCGTCGGTGTTGGCGGCGTCGTGCTGTTGGGGGATCGGGCGGTGCTCATCCGCCGCGGAAACCCGCCGCGGCAGGGCGAATGGTCAATTCCCGGCGGCAAGCTCGAGCTGGGGGAAACGCTGGCCGAAGGCGTTCGCCGCGAACTGCTGGAGGAAATCGGGCTCGCGGTTGAAGTCGGCGACCTGATCGAAGCCTTTGAGCGCGTCTTCGAGGATCAGCAAGGGCGCACGCGCTTCCACTTTGTCATCCTCGATTTTCTCTGTCAGGCGATATCGGAGGGGCCCGTGGCGGGCGGGGATGCGTCGGAGCTGGCGCTGGTGGGCGAGAGCGATCTCGATCGTTACGGGCTCGATGACGCGGTTCAACGCATTTTGCGGAAGGCGTTTGCGATGTCGCGACGGCGGAGCTGATTTCTCGGGCGGCTTCTCCGGCCGGCTACGTGCAGACGGCTTCGGGAATGCGGCCGAAGCGGCGCTCTCGGCGGTGATATTCCTGAAGGGCGCATTCGAGGTCGGGCGCCTGAAAATCCGGCCACAGCTTGGCCGAGAAGAACAGTTCCGCGTAGGCCGATTCCCAGAGCAGAAAGTCGCTGAGCCGCTGCTCGCCCCCGGTTCGAATGAGCAGGTCCACGTCCGGCGCGGGCCCCCCGTTGTAATTGGCCAGGCCCAGCACCCTGGCGAATTCGCGGCGGGAAATCTCGAGGCTGGAAATCATCCGGCAGGCGGCGCGCAGGATGGTGTCCTGCGCGGAATAGTCGACAGCCAGGCGCAGGTGCAAATGGCGCCCGCCTGCGGTCCGTTTCTCGGCGGCGCCGACCGACTGCCGCAATTCCGGCGGCAGGCGGTCGCGCCGCCCGATTACATTCAAGCGCACGCCGGCCTGCTGGAAATAATCGGTCTGGCGTTCCAGGAAACGATCCAGCAGGGCAAAAAGCCCGAGAACTTCAACCCGCGGGCGCTCCCAGTTGTCCGCCGAAAAGACATACAGGCTCAATGTGCCGATTCCGAAATCCGGTGCGGCTTCCACCATGCGGTGAACCGCTCCCACCCCCGCCTCATGTCCTGCCGTGCGCGGCAGCCCGCGCGTGGCTGCCCAGCGCCCGTTGCCATCGGGAATGATGGCGACGTGCAGCAGCCGCATGCCGTTGTCTGTAACGCCATAGGGTGAATCCTTCGTTTGGACATTTCTCATGGAGCCCATGCCTTCCTTCAGCTTTCCCGCGTAAGACGGATTAGCGCTTCCATGTGGTCCAGGTAGCGCTCGAGAGCCTTGCGGCCGGATGCCGTCAGCCGATAGATGGTCTTCGGCAGCCGTCCGGAAAACGATTTCACGCAAGAGACGTAGCCTGCTTCCTCCAGTTTCCTGGCGTGAACGCTCAGATTTCCGTCGCTCACGCCGAGAACCCCTTTCAGCTCGTTGAAGCTGAGGGAACGGTTCACCGCCAGCGCGCTCAGAATCCCGAGCCGTGTTTGCTCATGAATCAGGCGGTCGAACTCGAGCGGATTTTCGCTCGTTTCCAGGACGACCGGCCGCAACGGCCGCGTCCGGAAGTCGAGTTTTGGCGCTTCGGGTTCGGCCAGGGATCTTTTAGCCACCGTATCTCCAGGCAATCAGGGCGCCAAAAATGACGTGCAGCCCGCCGAAGCCGGCCGCCATGAAAAGATCGCCCCATGTGGAGGGGGAAAACAGCGCCACGGCTCCGAGCACCAGAAAACAGAGACCCATCAGCGGAACGATCTCGATCGAAAACGCCCCTCCCGCAACGACCGCCGTCCCATACAAGGCCAGCCAAAGACCCGGCAGGATCGCCACGATGCCCTCCCGCCAAAGCACGGCCGTCAGCAGCGCGCCGACCACCAGAGGCGGCGTGAAGCTGAAGGCCAGCCGCCGGCCCGGCCCGCTGAGCAGGGGAAGGCCGGCCGATCGGGCCTTCCAAACCACCGACCAGATGCCAACCACGGCGGCCAGACCGGCTTCGATCAGCCAGACCAGGATCCACGCGTTCGGGGAGATCTGGCGGGAGGCGACGGCCGCCGCCCCGAGTGCCGTCAGTCCGACCACGACGCCGCCCCAGCCGGGAACGGCGGTAAAGGAGCCGGCTCGTTCGAGGGTGTCGCGGATGTAGCGAATCTGTTCGCGGGCGCCCGTATCGATGGGGATCGGGTGGGGACGTTCCCGCCGGGAGCGTTCGGGCTCGTTCATGCTTTCATCGTAGTCCGTGTCTTATTTCCGTCAAGTACTTTGTGCTGTAAAGTGAACGTTTCGCCGCGGCCGCCCCGGATGCCCGGGCGCTGATGGTTTCCGCGAGTCCGGGGTAGGGGGCACGGAATGGGTTGGTACTGAACGGGAGGGGGTACTGAACTTCGGCAGCGGCGCGGCGCTAGCGTAGTGATTCAGAAGTTGGTTGCGCGGTTTTCAGGGGGTCGGAGCTTTAGCTCCGACATTAAGCCCCGCATTTTCAAAGGCTTTAGCCCCTGAAGCTCCGCCCATTTGGGCAACGAATTTCTGATTCACCACACTAGCCGGCGCGCCGGGGATAGCGGCCGAGCAGGGCGTTGGCGCGAACCTTGACGAGATCCCAGAACATGCGAAGGCTGTCGCGGACCATGTGGACCTTGCTGCCCGGATCGTGAGCCCAGCGGACCGGCACCTCGATGGCAGCCAGGCCGTGCCGCCGCGCCAGAAACAGCAGCTCGGGATCGAACCCGAAATCTTCGATGCGCTGCTGTCCGAAGATTACACGGGCGCGTTTCATGCGAAACGCCTTGAATCCGCATTGCGTGTCGAGAAAGCGGACGCCGGTCATCAATTGAACCACGGCGTTGAAGATGCGCCCGGCGGTCTCGCGGGCGGCGGACTGATGCGTTTCAATGAGCCGGCGGTCGACGGCGCGCGAGCCGATGGCGACATCGGCGTCGTCCAGAGCCGCGAGCAGCTTGTCGGCCTCCTCGATCGGGGCCGAAAGATCGGCGTCGGTGAAGAGGGCGATCCGTCCCTGCGCTTCCCGCATGCCGTGGCGCACGCTGTAGCCCTTGCCGCGGTTCGCGCCGTTGGGCACCAGGCGCAGGCCTTCGACCCTGTCCTGCCAGGCGGCCACGACGCTGGCCGTCTCGTCGGTCGATCCGTCGTCCACCACCAGGATTTCGATCTCCAGACCGGAAACCGCGCGCTTGCGTTCAACCCAGTCCCGGACGCGTTCGAGCGTGCGCGGCAGGCGTTGGGCCTCGTTGTAGGCCGGAATCACAATGGAAATATCCGGAGGGCGCTTCATCGGTCGAGCCCCTCGGGCGAGCGCGCGCCCCGGTCCCGCCACCGGCGTCGGACCCTGGCTCGACGGCGCCCCGCCATGGCGGCCTCGCCGCGGGCCGCGCTGAACGGATTTAGCAAACGCATGAGAGCGCCATGGATGGATTCTCCTGCAAACCGGACCGGCCGGTCCAGCCCGCTTCCCGGCTACTTGAACCGGTGTTTGAACTCCACGTCGATACCGAAGGTGCCGTTGATGTCGCGCAGGGCAACGATCGATATGTCCCGCGTGACGGCGTACTCGATCTGAATCACCTGCTCGGCGTTCGATGCGGCATTGGTCGCGTAAGTGACGGTCAGGTTGGGAGTGACCTGCTGCTCGATCGCGATCCGCGCGGCGGCGTTCGACTCCGTGCCCGTGCCTCCCTGGTAGGGCTCGATCTGGAAACGGCTGATGCCGAACAGCCGGGCAATGCGGCCGCCGACTTCGCTCGACACGGCCTGGGAAAGCAGCGCCGTTGCTCCGTATTGGCCGGCTACGCCGGTCGTGCGCAACTCGCTGGCTTGCCCTGTGTAGCCGAGCGCCAGCAGGCTGATGACATCGCTTTCCGGCAGCGGCGGATCGGACCGGTAGGAAAGCCGCATCGAACTGGCCGGACCGGTTAAATCGACCGTGATGTCGTACTGCTGGATGGTCGTGGTGGCCTCGGCGTTCATCACCGGATCGAGCACGAGCGGATTGGCGAAGTTCATATCCCCGCGGCTCAGCCGGTATGTGTTGCCGCGGAAGTTGATCCGGCCCGCGAGCAGATGGACGTGACCGAGTACCGAAGGATGGTTCCAGGTCCCGCGAATGCGCACGTTCACGTCGGTTTCGATCCGCGCGCCGGTCCAATCGAGTTGCGCCCCCGCGCCGGAGGTCACGGCAAAATCCAGGCGCAGGTTCTGCATAAAGGACGAACCGCTTTCGACGTTCACCTGATGCGGGGCCATCATGGAAAGAGCGGCCAGGTTCGGCCCGCCGGTCAGCAGGAGACGGCGCAGGGTCAGCTGGCCGCCAAGGCTGGCGCCCTTCGCGTTGCCGACCATGCGCGTGTTCGCGTCGAGCAGCCAGCTCATGCCTTCCGGCCAGCGCACGCGCACCTGCGAGGCGATGGCATGGATGTCGTACTGGACGCTGGCGGCGCCGTGCGCGAAATTGACCGAGCCGTCCAGCGCCAGCGTGCCCCCGCCCGTTTCGGCCTTCAGATTCGAGAAGGAGACGTGATCGCTCGAAAAGACCAGGTCCCCGTTGACCGCGCTCAGCCCGATGGGAACATCGCTGTAGCTCAGGGAGGCGTTTTCCAGCCTGGCCCGGCCGTTGATGCGCGGCTGGCCGAAGGTTCCCTGGATCGCGGCGTCGACCTGAACGCCTCCCTGCGACTGGATGCCCGGAATGAATCCCGCCAGCAGCTTCAGATTCATCGATCCGGCCACACGCAGATCGAGCGGCTGGTTGCGGTTGAACCGCACGACCCCGTTCAACTGGAAATTGCTGTCGATTCCTGTCAGCGCGGCCTGCTCGACTCTCACCTCGGATTTCTTGTAGGCCAGGCGCAACAGCCCTACGCTTTTGAGCGTCACGGTCTCGTAGGCCAGCACCAGGCGGGATACGTCCGCATCGACCGTTATTGTGTCGGGCCGGAGAAGCTGTCCGCTCAGGCGGAAGCGGCCGTCGACCTGGCTGCGGCCGGTGAGCGCGGTCAGGTGCAATCCCACCTTGATAAAGGGATCGAGGTCGATCCCCGCGGCCGTCAATTGGCCCTGGATGGGATAATCGTCGGCCAGCGTCAGAACCACGTTGCCGTCCAACGTTCCTCTGGCTAGCGAAGTGGCCAGTGCCAGGTGCACCTGCTTGCCGTCCGAGTTCAACCGGGCGCTCAGAGAGCCGAGCAGTTCCCCGCCGGCGCGAAAGTCGGAGATTTTTACCGTGCCTTGGCCTTGCGGGGCCAGGGGTGGTCCGCTGCCGGTCAGATGGAAATCGATGCGGCCCGCCAGTAGCAGCGAGGGCGACGGAGCCCAGTCGATTTTGTCGAGGCGAAGGCCGCGCCCGAACAGATCGAATGCGACGTTTCCATCGGCGCGCCGGTAGGTGAGAGTGCCGCCCAGAGTTCCCGGCCCGAACGTTCCCTCCACTCCCGCCAGGCGAATCAGGTCCGGATTGATTTCCAGATGGCCGCTGAGCCTGGCAAAACGGTAGCCCGCCGCCTGGAGGTCGGCAAACTGGAAATCGCCCGAAAGCTCGGGTTGCTGATGCGTTCCCCCTCCCTGAAATTGGCCGGTCAGCAATCCATGTACGGGATAGTGCGTTCCCGCCAGACCTTGCAGGTCGTCGGTATTGGCGGCGGCGAGCCGCACGGTGAAGTCCCACGGGCTGTCGGGCAGGAACGCCCAGTTGGTAAAATCCATATGGAGCGAGATGGCCGCCAGGGAATGGCCGCGGCGGACCTGCATGTGGGTGAGCGTCAGCCCGCCGGGCCAATACTCGACCCCGCCCTGGATTTCGTCCCAATGCAAACGGTTGTAGCTTGCCTGCCAGGCGTGTACTTGCCCGAAAAACCGAGGATGCGTAATCGCGCCGGACAAGCCGCCTTGCCAGGTGGCCCGGCCGAGGATCCGAACCGGTTCGCTGTCGTGGCCGCGAATAGAATTGATCAGATCGTCCCAGTCGTGGACGTTGTTCGCCACAACGTCCGTCGTCATGTTCGAGTCGCGGTCGTTGATCGTTCCGTCGAAATTCACCTGGGTATTCGGGGTCGAAATCCGGCCTTGAGCGAAAACGGTGTTGGTGCTCATCTGATAGTTGTATTGGATGGTCGCGCTGGCCGGAAGCTCGCCGGCCGGCGTGCGGGTCAGCGGCGACCATTGCATCGTGCCGCGCGAAGCGAGGTCGTGGAAATCGGCCCGCCAGGTGGTGACGGAATCGACCTGGACGTTCGATTCCCAGTGCAGCGTCTGAACGGGGAAATTGTCGTTCTCGACGGAGCCGAGCAATTGGGCCAGGCGAACGTTGTGCGACGCGGTGCGGGCGGTGAAAACGAGCGTTCGCAAGTCCATGCGGACGCGCCCGGCGAATTCGCCGCCCATGGCCCAGGCCTGGAAATCGGGGATCTTCACCTCCCTCGGGTCGGCCAGCAGGGTTCCCCGCGATCGCATTCGCAAGGCGTGAAACCACTTGTAGCGCAGCGAGATGTCTTGCGCGGAGTAGTGCCCGCGCAGGTTCCACGCTTTCGGCGCGTAGTCGAAGGCCCCGGTCGAATCCACGATCCCGGTCGGCGTATGCGGCTTGCGCAGAAGGTTTCGCACGTCGCTCAAATTCAGGTGGATGCGGTAGTGCACCTTGGCCTTCGGCTGGGTCCATTCCGGCCAGTCGGCGCGGGCTTCAATGCTGGAATGCGGCAACTCCCAGCGAAACTGGTCGAGCGATCCGCCGCGGCGTCCGAGCGTGAATTGCGCCGACCAGTCCGAGCGGAACGGGATCCACTTCTGCGCGGCAATCCGCATCTGACTCCAGCCGATCCGGCCGCGATAGAGATCCTGGCCGGGTCCGGCCGACGCATAATCCATCCCGAAGGTAAAGCGCCCGCCGTCGGCCGTGAGCGGAATCCTCCGGTCGTTCAATCGGATGAGCCCGTCGTTGAGGCGAAGGTGATCGATGGTGATGGCAAAAAGCTGGTGCGGCCACGGCTTCGAGGGGCCGTGGCGGGCGGGGACGGGAACGTTTGAATGGCCGTTTCGGTCGATCTGGATGTCGACGGCCGGCCGGTCGACCGTCACGTTGCCGAGGATCACTTTTCTTTCCAGCAGTGCCCGCAGATCCACGCCTACGCTGACGTGATCGATGTGGAGAAATGGCGCCTCACCGGCGCTTTCACGCCCGTGGAGGGTGAATTGATCCAGCTCGACGGCGAAGGGGAGAAGTGTGATGTGAAACGCCCCCAGGCTGACGCGTCCGCCGGTCGCCTGTTCCACCCCCCGGATCAGTTCCCCGCGGGCCCACCGCTCTATCCGGCCCGTTTTCCACAACACCACCGTCGTCGCTGCCAGCCCCGCAACCGCCAGGGTTGTCCACAGTCCGATTTTGGCCCATCGCACTTTCATTCCGACAGATTGCGCGAGCTCTCGACGGGATCCACTTTCCACTGCTGCTGCATCTGGTCGAGCCAGCGCCCGGCCCGCTCGGTCACTCCCCGCTCGACCAGCACTTCCCGAACCCGGTCGGCGACGCTTTCGATCGAAGGCACGGCTTGTCCCGTCTTCTTCAATTGGGGCGCCAGGGTGTTCCGGTAATAGGCTTCAATTTCCTGCTCGTCAACCTGCACTTCGGGCCGGAACTTGTAATCGAGATAGTGGTTGAGAAATATTTCCCGGCCCAGGAGCCCACGCGCTTCGCTCCGGGTCAGGCCGATCTCTTTCAATCGCTTCTCGAACGCCGCGGCCGATCCGAATCGCTTCTCCAGGCCGGCGAAAGCGCGCTGAAGCTCCTGGGCGCCGGGCGCCGGGAATGCATTGAGGGCCGCTTCGCGATGGACGATCCATTGGTCGGCCAGATCGCGCAGGCGCTGGGCGCTGGGCTGCTCCCTGCCGTCGACCAGTTGCTGGAAGCGGCCGAGCTCGACGATCTGGCTCTGGGTGATCACGCCGTTCCCGATCCGGGCGACGATGCGATCGACGACCTGCTGGGCGGCCGCCGCCGGGGCCAACCACGAAGCCAGGAGCAGAATGCACCAGGTTCTCTTCATTAGAACTCCGATCCAATATTCAAAAAGAACTGAAAGCGCGGCAAGGCCGATAGCGTGACCCCATTCGTGCATCCGGCCGTGCCCGTGATGCACGAGAGCTGAAACTCGGGTGGATTCAGCTGGAAAGCGAAGTCCAAACTCACCGGTCCCACCGGGGTCGCGTAGCGAAGGCCGGCGCCGACGGTATGGGAAAAATAGTTCAAATTGTCCGGCGAGGAGGGCGTCGAAGCGAAGGTGACGCTGCTGATCTGGCTATAGACGTTGCCCGCATCGTAGAACAACGCTCCGCCCACGGAATTGCCCAGCAGCGGCAGCCGCAGGGGAAACCGCAGTTCCTGGTTGAAGATCAACTCCACCAACCCGCCCACCGGGAATCCGGTCACCGGGTCGCGCGGCCCCGCCTGGTTCAGCCCGAATCCGCGAAGGCTGTTGCCGCCGCCGGCAAAAAAGCGTTCCGGGAGGGGAATGTTGCCGGCGGTTGTGCCGCTGAACGGCGCCTCGAGGCCGAAGCGCGTCGAGCGGGCAAAAACCAAAACCCGGGCAAACGGCGTGTAGGTTGAATTTTGAAAAAAGAACCGGCCGAAATTGGCGCTCGACCCCAGCCGGTCGGAATAGAAGCTGAAGTCGGCCGTGTTGAAACTGCCGCTGGTGGCGTTGGCCGGATTATTGCGCCGGTCGCGAATCCAGGTGAATCCGAAACCGGCCACGCGCGTCGGCTGGCTGAACAGGGGAATTTGCTCGGGATTGACGCGAAGCGAGTTCCTGTCGACCAGGACGTGGCGAAACGTATACCGGTAGAGGAGCGAGGTGCTTCGCGAATAGTTCTGCACCACCTCCAGGGAGCCCTCGTAGCGCGTGCCCGTAAAGGTATTCACGTTGCGCACCTTGTTCGCCAGGCCCGTGATGAGCAGGTTGAATTTCGGTTTCGTCAGCAGGTTGGGAATCTGGTAGCTCAGCAGGCCGCTGTATTGCAGCGTGCTGGCCCGCACCTTCACCGAAGCGGTTTGCGCGCGCCCGAACATGTTCAGTCGGGTCAGATTGAAGATCACGAGCGGGCTGAACTTGAATGCCGTGCTCGTCGCGTTCGTCGTGCTCGGCAGCCGCTGCGCTTCGATCCCGCCGCCGTATCCGAGCGTGTAACGGTTGCCTTCGGTCGTATCGACCAGCACGTCCTTATCCGGGATCGCGCCCGAAGGGTCCTTGGTGGCGATATCCACGCGGTTGAAAATGCCCAGGTTGTAGAGCCGGTCCTGCGTCGTGACGATATCGGCTTCCCGAAGCGGCCGGCCCGGCGCGATCTGCACCTGGCGGCGGATCACTCCCGGCCGCGTTTGCCGGTAGCCGAGCAGCAGCACCTGCTTCACGCGCACCTGTGAGCCCTCGCTGATCTGGTAGGTCAGGGCCACGCGGTTGGGGCCAATCTCTTTGGCCTCGTACTGGAAGGTGGCCCGGGGAAAGCCGCGGTTGTAATAGAGGGCCAGGATGTTGTCCCGGTCGCCCGAGACGTTGGCCTGGGAATAGGGCTGGCCGGCGGTCGAAGCGACCACACCCTGCAGTTCCTCGGTCGGAATCGATCGATTGCCCTCGATCCGGAGAGAAGCGACTCGCGTTTGCGGGCCTTCCTGAATATCGAATCGCACAAACAGGTTGTTCCGGCGGCCTTGATAGTCGTCGGTGGTGGTGGCTTTTACGGAAACATCGCGGAATCCGCTGGCCATGTAAATGGAGCGAATCGAATCGACGTCCTGCTGCAATAGTTTCGGGCTGAAGCGTCCGGGAGAAAGGAAACTGGCCGGTTGGATGTCCAGCCGGCCGGCGAGCAGCGCGTTGCTGAAATATAGGTTGCCGCGGAACGCCACCCCGACCAGACGGCTTTTCGCTCCCGGCTGCACGTTGTAGACGATTATCTCCCGGTTGTTCTGTTTTTCCTCCCGGATTTCGTATTCGACGTGGCTGTTGAAATAGCCCTTCCGCTCGAAATAGTCGAGCAGGTTGCGCTGGCCCTCCTCGAGCAGGTCCGGGTCCACGGCCCCTTCCTGATAGATTGGGATCAATTTCCGGATTTCCCGGCTGCTGACGCGAGCCCCGTCCACCGTCAGCCGGACCTCGGGTCCGGCGCGCACGCCGATCGCGAGCGGCTGCGTGTCGGTCTTGGGATCGTAATCCCCGCGCCGGGAGGTCACGCGGGCCGTCAGAAAGTTTTTCTTGGACAGGAACCGCTGCAGCCGGCTGACCGCGCTCGTGATTCGCTCCGACGTCACGGGAGTGCCCGTTGCCAGCTTGCTCTGTTTGAGCAATTTGTGGTCCGGGAAACTCGATTGGTTATCGAAGGTGATCGCGCCCAGGCGCGCGCGGGGCCCCGGCGTCACGAGCACAATGATGTTCGCCAGTTGGGTCTGCGGGTTGCGGTCGATCTGGATATTCAATGTGGCCTGGTAACATCCCTCGTCACGAAGCGTCTGCTTGAGCCGATCGAGGGCTTCTTTCAGCCCCTCGTTGTCGTAGGTCGCGCCCAGGCGCAGTCCCAATGACGCCTGCGCCTGGGGTTCACTTGGCGGCGGGTTGAGCCCGTCAACCTCCACGTTGCCGATGAAATAGCTTGGCTGAACCACGAAATCGATGCGCACGCCCCCCGGCTCGCGAGTCGCGACGGTGCGAATATCCGCATAGAGGCCGGTGGCGTAGAGTTTTTCGAGCGCCGCCCGTTCGCTTTCGATGGTATAGGGTTTGCCGGCGAGCAGGGGCAGGTTCGCAGGGTTCAACTGAATGACCTGACCCTTGGCTCCGATCACGCGAACCGCCGTCACCGTTTGCCCCTCAAACGAAACCTGGCGCGCCGCGCCCGCCAGGGGAATGCCAAAGGCCAGCGCCCCCAGCGCCACGAGCGTCACCACGAATGAAGACGACCGAATCCCCCTCACGCGTAAAACCTGAAACTCCGTATAGACACACTAAAACACTAAGGTTAGCACAGCCATGTTGCCGGTCTCCGGGTCCTTCGCGCTAAGCTAGGCGCATGCGTCACGGCTTCCCGATCGGAAGTCCCGGGCGCCCGAAGAGCAACCATGGATTCCGCTACACGCGAACGCTATTCCCGCCAGATCCTCTTTGCCGGTATCGGCGAAGAGGGCCAGCAAAAACTGCTCGATTCCTCGGCGGTCATTGTTGGCTGCGGCGCCTTAGGCAGCGCCGTCGCCGGCCTGCTGGCTCGCGCGGGCGTCGGCCGCCTGCGGATCATCGATCGCGATTTCGTCGAGTTCTCCAACCTTCAGCGCCAGACCCTTTTCGACGAAGCCGACGCCCGGCAGGCCCTGCCGAAAGCCGTCGCGGCGGAAAGCAAGCTGCGCGCGGTCAATTCCTCCCTGTCCGTCCAGGGCCTGGTTGCCGATCTTGTTCCGGAAAACGCTCTTGAGCTGCTTTCT
>DATLRW010000111.1:0-2173 GCA_035534495.1 Candidatus Dormiibacterota bacterium
ACTTCCGAAGATTGTTCGTGCGTTCTTGAGCGTAATTGTGCGTGGTGCCGGAAAGACGTTCGACAACGCTGAGAAGCTTTGCTTCGGGGCAGAACTTTTGGCAAAAGCCGGAGCAACAGCACGAGCGCTATGCCTTCTTCGCGGCGCCTATTTCGCGGTGATGTTCAGCTTGTCTGCAATCCTATCGGGGATAGGTCTGCGGAGTTATAGACCCCCGCAATATCAAAGACTCGAGGCACTACATACCTGGCCCTACGAATTCGGCGGGCTAGATTCTCGGCCACAAGAGTGCGCCCTGCGCGGGTGGGAGGATGAGTTTTCGTGCCACATTGACGGCATCCATGATACCGCCGCCGAGATTCAAATCTAACATCAGCATCAAGTCGGTAAGGTCTGCATATTGAATTGTGACGCGTCGCCGCTTGAATGCCGCCAATTCATTGGGTTTACTATATAGCGCCACGCCCCAGCCTTCGGAAAAGGCGCTGCTTGAATTTGCCCGACGAGAGGTCGGCGTAATCCTCACATACTGAAACCCCTTGAGCGCCGCTATGCGGCGATTCACGCAGTGGCTCAAAACCTTGTTGGCAATATTCTCGTCGGGAAACGCCTTCTGGTATGCTTGGCGGTAGCGGGCGTACCGCACATGTACCCAGACCTGCTCGCGTTGATGGAATATCTTCGAGCCTGCATGCTCCCAGATCGGGAGGCTTTCATCTCTCGGTGGCGGTTCATCCACGAGAACCAACAGCGCTCTTGGCGGTGTTCCTCGGGTTAACCGCTGGACGATTTCGCCGACGTAGGCGCGTATGGCTGCTTCATCGACGGCCGCAACGGGCACATGCAGGCATTCCGGCATTCCAAGATGGCGGATGACATGTTCTTTCGCCGCGTGATCAATTTGGTGCGCCATCGCGTGACAATACCGCCTATCCGACGGGTAGGGCAACCTGGAACTGTCGATAACGGAGCCGGGCGCCAAACGTCCTTCCTCGGCCTCGCGCAATCGCGGCGGGCAATCGGGCCGGAACCGTCGAAACACGGGCATAGCCATAGACATGGCTGCAATTCTGCACCAGAATTCTGCAACGGAAAGGCCCTTACTTCTCAGGCCTCTGGTTTTGGTGCGAAATTTTCGTATTCCGCACCAGCGCCTATCGACTGTCCGGCCCCTTGTACATTATGAGGGCGCGGGGTCCGGGGCATGGAGCTGCTCCGCGGTTTGTGGGAGGACGAAAGTCCGTGCACCACGGGACGCGATTAGCCATTAAGTTGGCCGGACCCCGCCACCAAGAATCTTGATTTGCGCAACGACAGGATGTAGACTATGCATACGAAGCATGCAGGCTTCGGGAGGAAGCTCGGCATGGATTGCGATTGGGTGTTTCTGAATCGGGATCAGTCGGTTCAGCGGGTGACTCTACCCGAACAGGTTATCCCCGAGTGCGGGGACGGCAAGAGCCATGCGGGCAGCGGCTACGAAGTGGTCTTCGTCGGCACGAAGCTAGTCAGTCAAAAAAATCCTGTCGTCCTTGCCGTGGAACACGCTCAGAATTCTTGATTCCGCACCGGCCGACCCGTCTGACGGATGACACTCGGGACCACCGCCCGCTTTCCGCCCACCGCGGCCCGTCGGGGTAGCCGTTGGGATGTCCGGTTCGGGGAAGCGATGCCGGCCGACTGAGCGACCGGAATGGGCGCGAAGCTGTCGTTGGAAGATCATCGGACGAACTTCCCCTTCCCACCCTTTCCAGACACTCGAACTGAGCCGCCCAGGAAGGCACCCGCACGGCTGCGGCCTTTTCGGCAGCACCCCTGGCCCCCCGTCCGCCCACGCCGCCCTGGTCGCCACAGCCGGAAACCAGGAAGCGGGACTGGGATCAGCAAAGGGGGGATGGAAAGAGGACAGGAGCCAGGAAACGGCTGCCGCATCGCCGACCGCCGCCGCAAGGGGCCGGCCTCCGGCCTCGCGCTGCGCGCGCCCTTGCCCCGTCGGTCCGGGATGCGCCGCGCGGGAGGGGTCTTCCCGAAACACAGGGAGGATGAACCCCACCCAGAGGAGCCGATCATGGCCGAGCTACGCAGCGTCGATCCGCGTACCCTTCACGTCAGCCCGAACAATCCCCGCCGCACGCCGGTGCCGCCGGCGATGGACGAACAGCTTGTCGCCTCG
>DATLRW010000112.1:0-28142 GCA_035534495.1 Candidatus Dormiibacterota bacterium
GGAATGACACCTCTCTGCTCTGCTCTGCTCTGCTCTGCGTTGTGAAGAACGTTTGTCATTCCAAGTTCACGTCCGCGGGTGAGGGATCTCCGCGGTGGTTGTCCCGCCTCTAGCAACGCCATAACGAATCGTTACGCCGAGATTCCTCGCGCATGCCTGATCGGATGCGCTCGGAATGACACGGATTTTCCAGCGCCTACAAGGTGAGCATGATCCGAGTCCTCAGAGAAACGAAACAGACGCCGAAGGATATCGAGCGGCGCGTCACGCTGGCCGGCGGACGAAACCGCTTCGGCGAGCCGAATTTCCGCGTCGTTTGGGGCTGGTCACGCCTCGGGTGGATCGGTGGCAAGTGGGAAGACCACGACGCCGACGGAGGCCTGGTGCGCGAGGTGGTCGAGCTGCGCGAGGAGCCGAAATATTTTCCGCACGAGCGCTGGCACGTCGAACGCTGGATGCCGCCCGAAGCCTACGGCTCGCCCGCCGACTGGTACCGGCACACGATCGAAACGTCCGGCGCGGAACGGATTCCCGCCCTGGGACCGTATCCCGTCATGGGCGATTGGGAACACTGCTTCACGATTCAGACGCCGAAGGGCGAGTTTCTGCCGCTGACCCCGGCCATCTGCGAAGAGGTGGTGCGGAGGGTCGAACGCTCGCGCGCGCAACCGAAGGCCGCCGGCATGGCGGCGCTGCGCCGGCGCGAGGAGAAGCGGCAAAAGAATTACGAGGATTCCGTGGACCGGGTTCTGTGGGACGAGCCGCGCTTCCACGCGCAGCCGTATGTCGTCGTCGCGTAGGGGCTCGCGCTTGTGGCCGTAACGACGCCGTGCCGATGCGTTCAGCCGGGATTCCTCTCGCATCCTGATCGGATGCGCTCGGAATGACGGCGCTTTTTTGTTGTGCCGCCACTGGAGCGTGTTTCAAAACCTCCGATTGCCTGTCTTCAGGGGCTGAAGCCCCTGTTTTTTTGCGGCTTTTTGTCAGGGCTAAAGCCCTGACCCCCGAAGCCGGAAGGGTTTTGAAACAGGTTCCAGCCACTAGCCACTGATTTTCAGGGAGGAACGATGAGTGAACGAGCGGTGATCTGCAACGTGGGCGAGCAGGAATGGTTTCTGCCGCGCACCTATGGCGTCTACCGTATTCCCGCGCCAGCCGCGGGCGAGGCCTGCGCGACGCTCCCGGTGAGCGACCGCGTCGACGTCATCGACATGGGCGATAACCGCCGGATCGAAGTCCCCATTCACGCGCAGAAAATCGCCGAGGATCTGGTTTCGGACCTCGCCGATCACGGCGTTTTCCTCGCCAAAGGCGAGGAGCCGACCGGGGAAGAGATCGAAACGGCGCGCGAACGCATGACCCAGGTCGCCAAGCGGCTGGTCTTCGAAGGCGATCAGGAATGGGCGCGCAGCCACAATTACCGCCTGCTCTCCGATCTGCACCGCCGTGCCGTGAAAAGGCTCGGCCTCGAACGCGAATGGGCCTACGAGCCCGCGGCCATGGCCGAATGCCCGGTTTGCGGCGAAAAGGTGAAACCCGCCGTGGCCGTTTGCCGGAGCTGCGGCGCGATTCTCGATCGCGCCAAGGCGAAAAAGTTCGGCATCGTGCCGGGCCCCGGCGGTACCAGCGCCGCCCCGCGCCAGCGCCAGCGCGCGCGCCAGGCGTAGCCGAAATTTCCCGGTCATTCCGAGAGGCTTTTATCCCGAGGGCATCCGATCCGGCATGCCCAGGCAATCCCGGCCACTCGGAATGACGACTGCTCACATTTTTTTCCCCGAAGGAGGAATAGACGATGTTCGCAACATTTCTGCTGGTGGCTTTCAGCACGTTGAGCAAGGCCGCGGCCGCGGTGGCCGTGGCGTTTTTCGTTGGGATCGCGCTGGGCTACGCCTTCCGCGGCAAGGAACACGCCGTGATTTCGAGCCTCGGGCAAGACATCAAGAAAAAGCTGTAAAGAAAGTAGCTGGAGCGTGTTTCAAATCCTCCGACTGCCTGACTTCAGGGGCTGAAGCCCCTCTTTTTTTTGCGGCTTTTTGTCAGGGCTAAAGCCCTGACCCCCGAAGCCGGAAGGGTTTGAAACAGATTCTAGCGGCTGGTGGCTGGCGGCTGGCGGCTGGTGAAAAAGCGCGAGCCTCGGCCGCGCGCCCCGGTGGCGCCGGCATCCTGCCGGTGTGCCGTCACAGGCAGGACGCCTGTGCCACTTCAAACGCCGCCATCACAAAGAAAATCCCGTGATTTCCCTGCAAAAGGCCGGCGCGTTCCTGGCCGAGGCGCTCTGCGACCTGCGGCCGGATGGAGGCGCCGGAAAACCCAGCTTCGCGCGCATTTCGCTCGCCGTGCTGCTGGCCTTCGCGCTGGGATGGGTGACCGCGCTCACGATCTGGCACCAGGCCCTGCCCGATATTTCCGGCGTCGTCGGTTTCGTCAGCGCCTGGGGCGGGCTCGTCTACATGCCCAGTAAATTCGTTTCCGCCTGGCAGAACCGAGGGACCGGGAAGGACTGGCCGCGCGGCGGGCCGGGACCGCCTCGCCCGGACATCGAGGGCGATAGACGCTAGCACAAAAGAAAAGGGCGGCTCTTTCGAGTCGCCCGAAATCCAGCTCTTACGTCCCTGTCAAGGTCACCCTAATCGTATAACCCAACAAGTTGGGTTGTCAACAGAAACCGGTATCTGAGCGGGACCTGCCCTGTCTCAAGACCCGCCTTGAGATAGCAACGAGATGGACGCGGCGGGATTCGAACCCGCGCTTCGACCTTGACAGGGACGCGTGCTCCCATTACACCACGCGCCCACGCCGGGATGATACCACAGGGACGCGTGCAGTACCGGAAGCCACGTTAGTTCGCTGAGGTGACACATGCCTGTTGTAGCGACAACACGATACGGGACCGCGGGCGACGTGCTGAATCTGGCCCGGTCGATGATGAACGATCCGAACGGGGTCCTGTGGAGCGACCCGGTTCTCTTCCCGCTGCTGAACGCGGCCTACCGCTCGCTGCAGGAGGAGCTGGCGATCAACGGCGTCTCGGTCATGCAGACCAGCGCCGATATCGACCTGCCCGTCGTCACCCTGAACGGCGTGATCCTTGCCCCCAATCCCCCGCGCATCGCCGACGACACCACGCCGCAACTGCCGACCGACCTCGTCGTTCCCTACACGCTCGAGGAACAGGCCACCGGCTCGGACGATCTGTTCATCCCCATGGAGCGCATCACCGGCCCGCTGCCGAATTTCCAGCCGATGGGCTACCTCCGCATCTGGAAATGGGAGACCGACCAGATCGAGCTGGTCGGCGCGACGCGCGAGATCACCGTCCGCATTCATTACGAACGGGCGCTCGGCGCGCTCGCCGCTGAAAGCGACCCCGTCGAGATTCCCTACGCCACGCGCGCGATCGCTTACGAAGTGGCGGCCTTCGCTGCCAGAAGCCGCGGCGCGCGCGACCTCGCCATGGACATGGAGCAGGCGGCCAGCATGACGCGGCAACGAATCGTCGAGCGCTACACCCGCGCGCAGCAGTACAAGGCGCGGCGCAGGAAACCGTACGGCGAGCACCGGCGCGTGATCTATTTGTAAGGATCGCAAAACCCCGGAGAGATTCCTCCCACCTTCGCCAAGGCTTCGGCGGGCATGCCGGCAGGTGTGGCACAGGCGTCTCGCCTGTGAAGCTTGAACTCCCTGAACCCGGAACAAAGCATACCAGCAAGATGCCGGTGCCCCTTGCGGGATGCCACCGGCAGGCAAAACCATTCCCAAAAGTCGCGGGAGGAAAATTCACGATGAACAACTTCCGATACATTGACGCGCGGCGGAAAAGAGGCTGCTAACGAACATGGCGAGACGAACCATCTGTCTGGTTGGACCATCCTGGACCCGCTCGCGAGTCGCCGAGCGGGATTGCGGCGGGCGCGAGCACCGGCACGTCGATGAACGCGAGGCCCGCGCCATGGTGCGGCGCGGCGAGGCGCTCTGGCTCGCCGGCGGCATGCGGCGCGGCCGCCTGATGCCCGGCAGCGTCTTGCAGGACAAAATGGAACGGGAACAGGCGCTCAACCGGCTCTCGATCGAGGTCGGCGAAACGCACGCGATGATGATCTACCAGGGCAACCGCATCGCCGTGCAGATGCTGCACGAAATCCGGCGCACCCCAACTCACATCCAGCCGAGGGTGCATGGCTGAGCAGGCCTCGTTCACCGGGGCCGCGTGGCCCGTCCCGCCGCCGCCCCTGACGCTGACGCTGCCGTTTCCCCGCTTCCGGCCGGAAATAAAAAGTGGCTCTTCCGGAGAGATTCCTCCCGCCGTCACCGAGGTTTCGGCGGGCGTGCGCGGCGCCGACCTCGCCCAGGCCGGCCGTGACGGGCGCATGAGGCTGGCCGCGGAAAAGCGGCGCGCCTATAACCGCGAATACATGCGGGCCTGGCGCGAGCGCAACCTCGAACACTACCGCGCCAAAAACCGCGAATACCAGCGCCGAACCGCCCAGCGGCGCAAGCTGCGTCGCATCGCGCAAGCCGCCGAGAACGCTCCGGCGCTCTGCGCGTTTGGCTGCGGGCGGCCCGCCACGGCAACGGTCGAGCGGGTCGATCCGCGCACATGGAAATCGTCCGCGGTTCCCTACTGCGGCAAGTGCTGACGGGCGCCTGGAATGGGGTTTCTGTGGTGCAGGCGTCTCGCCTGTGGCGCGCAAACAAAGGGACACAGGCGCGTGTGCGCCGAGCCCTTTCGCTTTGCTCGGGAGAGACTCCATCGGGAGATGTTTTGCCTGTAGCAACGCCATGCCGGCGCGTTACCCCGAGATTCCTCCGGCATGCCTGATCGGATGCCCTCGGAATGACAGCGCTTTTTATGGCTGCGCCGGGGTCGAGATGACCCACGCAGGCCCGGTCGCGGGAGGCAGTGGGTAGCGCAGGCGTCTCGCCTGTGAGGCCTGAACAAAGCGCACAGGCAGGATGCCTGTGCCACCCACGCGGAACAGCAGATTCCTCGCCCCGGCTTTGCCGAGGCTCGGAATGACCATGGCTTGTTAAGTGGTCTTTTGGAATGAGCGCGCTTTGTTGGGCAATTCCTTCGGCGGTCCGGATGCTTCGGCGGTCCGGGCGGGAGGTCACAACCCATGAACATCATGCTGGCCGTCGCAGCCTCGCTCCTCTGGCTCCTGGCGCTTTTTGCCGGGGCGCTGCTCGTGGCCTGGTCGGCGTGGAAGGAGAAATAACCGTGGCCGTGATCGTGAACTGGAATGGCGAGCCGCAACAAAAAGCGGCAAGCGCGTCTGCCTCGGCGACTGCGGCCGCGGCTGCGCCCGAGCGGCCCGTAACGCCGCCTCCGCCGCGCACAGGCAATCTCGATACGGCCTCGCCGCCAACGGCTGTTTCCGGCCCGCGCAAAGCGCGCTGGTGGATCTGGGTGATCGTTGCCGCCGCGCCCGCGATGGCCGCGGGCATCTGGCTCTGGCTGCGCTTCTGACCGGGCGCTTTTCCCCGGAATCAAACCGCGCGGCGCAATCGGGAATTGAATGCCGGCGCGAACCGGGGCATGCTCGAAGAGCCGGCGCCTTCCATGCGCCGCCAAGAACTTACGCGAGATACCGGACAAGGAGATTTATCGTGCGATTGGATGCTGACACAGCGGCTTGCCGTCAAGGCGAGAAAACAGGTCGTCATTCCGAGCGCATCCGACCAGGATGCGCGAGGAATCCCGGCCTAACGCGCGTGCATGTCTTGGCCAGGAACGGCAAAACCCCGGAGAGATTCCCCTCGACTCCGCTCGGGGCATGCCTCGGGCCGATTTCATCGTCCCTCGGAATGACAGGCCAGGCAGCGCGGCGCGGGGCGACGGCGCGGATTTTCGCGCTCGGCTGCCTGCTGGCGAGCGTCTTTGCCGTTGGGGCCAGCGCGCAGGGCGTGCGCTACGACAACATCGTGCTCGGCCCGCGCGGCACGCCGGTCGCCGCAGCGCAGATCGCCGTCTGCACGGCGGCGGCCACGCGCACGACCACACCCTGCTCCCCGCTCGCGCAGATCTATTCCGATCAGGCGCTCACGCAGCCGGTAGCCAACCCCTTTTCGGCCGATTCGCTCGGCAATTACGGCTTCTGGGCACAGCCGGGCCATTACGTCGTCCAGATATACGGCAACGGCGTCACGACGCGGTCGATGGACGTCTTTCTGGCCTGCGACCCGTCGAACTGCTCGATGACCTCGGCCACCTTTTCCACCATCACCGCCGGGACGCTGAACCTGACCGGGGCGCTGACCGTCAACGGCCGCAGCGTCGCGACCGAACCGCTCCCGAACGACGCCGTGCAGTTCGTCTCGCCCAACGGCAACGATTCGAACAACGGGCTCTCCTGGGGATCGGCGGTCGCCGACATCTATACCGCCTGGAACAACCTCTACAGCCTCACCCCGTCCGGCGGCACGATCTACGTCGCGCCCAACTCCTCCTGCGGCAGCGCGGTCGCCGGCATGGGCATATGGAGCATGAATGCGGGCGATCCCAACTGGAACGGCGGAAACGTTCCGCCCGGCTGGGTGAAGGACATGCCCGTGCGCATCATCGGCGTGGGAACGCCGAGCTACATCGGCAATTCGCCCGTGGCGAGCGTGCCGGTCAATTGCGGCTCTTCGACTTCCCCGAATCTTCCCTCGGTCTGGATTTCCGGCAACAACGGCCCCAAGCAGTTCGACAACCTGATCTTCAACGGCGCCTATCAGGCCATGCGCCTGGGCATCGATTCGAACGGGGTCCGCGACACGAATACCGGCGCGGTGAGCCTGACATTTAACAACGATCAGTTCAGCCGCTCCTCGAATGCGGCCGGCGGCCCGACGATCGACATCGGCTCGAACGTCTTCAACATCTATTTCAACAACGACCTCGTTCAGGCGGGCTACGGCACGCCGGGCACGGATCAATACGAGGCCATGGTCATCAACGGCGGCGGGGGAAGCTGCCACCAGCCCGGCCTGATCCACATCCGCAACATGCACATCAACAACGGCGACATCAAGTACTACACCAATGAGTGCGAGAACGGCGGCTCGCTCTACATCAACGGCCTGTTGACCGAGGATCAGAACGACGGCCACGGGGCGGTCTGGCTGACCGCCGAATCCGGCTCCGGCTTCTACGACATTCAAAACGTCGCCGTCGCCGACGCCGTCGCCGGCACCCAGATGATCGAAGTCGATCCCCAAACCGCCGGCACGGTGCAAAATCCCGATTCGCTGATCACCAACTTCGAGGTCCCCGGCGTTCCCGGCACGTTCGTCGGCGGCGGCGATTCGCTCTACTACAGCACGATGGCCCAGGAGCCGTCGGCCTGGAGCCAGTACGGATTCCTGTTCGGCAAGGTCTGGGGCCAGTCGGACGCGGGCCGCCGGCTGTTCGGCCCGACCGAGAGCCCCTGGCCGAACCTGGCCGCGTTTTTGCCCTCGGCCTGGCAGAACGCCACCGAAACGGACGTCCCCGATCCGACCGGAACCAATTTCGCGGGACAGGCCACTGGCCAGCCCTACTTCGCCGATCTCACGCAGACATTCAACGCGGGCGATTTCATCGTCGTCGGGGCCTGGTACCGGGTTCCGGTCAAGACGGGCACAATCGGGGCCAACGCCCCGGTCAGCCTGGGATTTTTAGGCAGCGGCGGCTGCCGGATGCAGCCGGTCGATCAAAGCTCGGCGGCGAGCCCCGGTTTCCCTGTCGGCCAGGAAGGCTCTGCCGGCGACGGGCAATGGGTATGGGCTTCGGGGGCCTTCGTCATCAGCAGCGGCGGCTCCTGCAATCTCGTCTTTCAGGCAAACATGTACAACACGGCGACCGGAGTCATTTTTTACGCCCCGGTCATGTACGTGATCCCGCAATCGTCGGTTTCCTCCTATAGCGACGTGGCCGACGTCACCGAGAACCTGGCGCCCTACGCCTACGGACTCCCCGCCGGCGCCGACGCCACACTGCCCGGCCATCCCATCGCGTTCGGCGGCACGGGCGACGATTACCTCGCCACGCTCGACCACACCGCGCTCACCGCGAACCAGACCTACACGCTGCCCGCGGCCGGCGGCGCGGTCGGCGTCGTCCTCGGCCAGGCCACCGTCGCCGGACCGACCGCGGCGATTGCGGGCGGCGCGTGCGCCACGACCGTGACGGCGGCCCTGGCCGGCGTCACCGGCTCGACGGCAATTCTCGCCTCGCCCGCCGCCGATCCCGCGGCGGCCAATTACAAGAGCCTGGTCGTTCACTGGTTCCCGACGGCCGGCAACGTGAATCTGGAAGTCTGCAACCCCTCGTCCTCGAGCATCACGCCCGGAGCGTTGTCCTTCAACGTTCGCGCCATTGAATAAAATTGAATAAAAATGAGGCGAAGAACGAAATCGGCCGGGCCGGACGTTCTGCCGCGGCCTGAAAACGCCGTCATTCCGATCCGGGAAGCGGCGCGCGAAGACGCGCCTGCCGAAGGCACGCCCGAGGGGAAAACCACCCTCGCCGCGGCCAGCCGCGACCGCCTGGCCCGGCCCATCGCCGATCGCGCGCTGTGGGGCGAATTCGAAAAGGCGACCGGCGAGCCGGTCGATCCCCGCGCGCCGCCGACCTGGGCCGAGTTGATCGCCGCGCAGCAGGCTCGCCGCGCCGCGACCAGCGAAGGCGGCACGCGCGACGCCAAGGAGTTGCGCGAAGCGGCCGAGGGTTCCAAGGGAGATTCGGCGCGCGTGGCTTTCCTGCTCAGCCTCGACGGGCTGCCCAGGACCAACGCCGTCGCGGGCAAAACGCCCGCCTGACGCGCCCTGCGTGGCGCGGGCGTTTCCCGGAAGGGGTTCCCGAGGGACGGGGTTGCTTGTGGGCTACGCCATGCTGGCGCGTTCAGCCGAGATTCCTCTCGCATCCTGGCCGGATGCGCTCGGAATGACGGCGTTTTTTGATTGGCCGGATGGGTTCGAGATGACGGCGTTTGGTTGGTAGCGGGGGTCCGCGAAATGACAGGGGCCGCGCCTGGCGGCACAAAACGATCGAAGAGGAAGCACATGACGCATTGGATGCAAGACGCCGTGAAGCGGCCCGGGGCGCTCACGCGCAAGGCGCGCCGGATGCACGAGGCGCCCACGGAATTTGCCGAAACGCACGCCCACGCGCCCGGCCTGACGGGACGGCAGGCGCGCTTTGCCATGATCGCGCAGGGCAAGCCCATTCCAACGCCGGCCGCGCCAAAAACCCCCAAACGTCGCCGGCCGCTTCTGCCGCGCGCCGCGGCCGGGCGATAAATCTTCTATAGATGAGAGCCGAAACGCCTGCCACGATCAAACCGCTTGCCGAGCTGTTCCGGCCGACGCCGAAGCAGCGGGAATTTCTCGAAGCCGTCGCCGAGAAGCGCTTCGTGCTATACGGAGGCGCCATGGGCGGAGGAAAAAGCTACATCCTGCGCTGGTGGCTGCTCATCTACCTGCTCCAGCTGCACGAAGCGGGAATCGACGGCGCGCAGGTCGGCCTGTTCTGCGAGGATTATCCGGCGCTCGAGGACCGGCATGTTCACCGCTTCCTCGCCGAGTTCCCGCCCGAGATCGGCGAGCTGCGCCGCGGCGCGACCCGCGAATTCCGCCTGCGGCCCGAGCTGGGCGGCGGACGCATCCTGCTGCGCAACCTGGACGATCCGGCCAAGTACCAATCGACCGAATTCGCCGCCATCGCCGTCGATGAGCTGACCAAGAACGAGCGGCGCACGTTCGATTTCCTGCGCACGCGCCTGCGCTGGCCCGGCGTCGCGGCCCCGCGCTTCGCCGCCGCGACCAATCCGGGCGGAGTCGGCCACGGATGGGTGAAAAAACTGTGGATCGACCGCGCGTTTCCGCGGGAGCTGGCCTCGCTCGCGGGCGAGTTCGCTTTCGTTCCCGCGCGCGCCGAGGACAATCCGCACCTGACGGAAAGTTATTACGCCGATTTGCAGACCCTGCCGCCCGATCTCGCCCGCGCCTACGCCGACGGCCGCTGGGATATTTTCGCCGGCCAGTTTTTCGACGTCTGGGACCCGGCGCGGCATCTGGTTCGCACCGAGGAGATTCGCCTGGAGGCCTGGTGGCCCCGGTGGATCTCGATCGACTGGGGATTCGCGCACGATTCGGCCGTCTACTGGCACGCCTGGAACGGGCAGACGGTTTACACCTACCGGGAGCTGGTCGAAAACCGGCTGACGCCGCGCGAGCTGGCGTTCAAGATCGCCGAGCGGTGCGAAGGCGAAAAGATCGAGACCGTTTACCTGAGCCACGACGCCTTCGCCCGCAAAACCGAGGAGAAAACCGCGGCGCGGCAGATGGCCGAAATCTTCGCCGAACGCAAAATTGCCGCGCCGCAGCCCTCCGACACCGACCGCAAAGGCGGCTGGATGCTCATGTATCAGATGCTGCGCGAAGGCAAGTGGCTGGTCGCCGATAGCTGCCGCGCCCTGGCGGCCTGCATCCCCGCGCTGGTGCGCGACGAGCGCGATATCGAGGACGTCGCCAAAACCGATGGCGACGATCCCGCCGACGCCGCCCGTTACGGGCTGAAGGGACGGTTCGGCCACGCCGGCAAGTCGCGCGAGGAGCGCATGGCCGAACGCGTCACATCCGCCGATCCCACCGTGCGGGCGATTCAGGCGCAGAAGGCCGTCGCCGAAGAGATCCGCCGCAGCGATTGCGCCGCGGGACGACGTCCGACACGCCGCTGGCAGGTCCCGTCGCAGCAGCGATAGGCGGCTGACGCGGGCGGAGTCCCGCGGCGGGGTCGAGGGGCGTGCGTGCCTGCGGGCTCTACGCCATAGAGACGCGTTTCGCCGAGATTCCTCTCGCATCCTGGTCGGATGCGCTCGGAATGACAGCGCTCTTGTTGGTAGCGGCGCTCCTTGGGATGACGGCGTTTTGCTGGTAGCGCGGTTTCTTTGAATGACAGCGTCTCGTTGGTAGCGCGGTTCCTCGGAAGGACGGCGTTTTTCGATTGGCCGGATGCCATCGGGATGACAAAGATTTGTTGGCGCCGGGGCCAATCCAACAACTTCAGGCACACAGGCCGCAACAGATTCCGGGCGTACGCCTGCCCGCAACGTGCGGGGCGGGCCGCCCCTAGGAGACAACCATGCCGAATTACAACGCACAAAATCCGCCCAATTCCATCTACCCGGGCGTGGCCATCGACCTCTTCGACGCCGAAACGCCCGCACCGCCGCAGGCGAGCCAGCAGGTGGCGTTGGCTGGTGCATACGATGGCGCAGCAGGGACGCCGCAAGACGTGCGCGTCGATATCAGCTACGCGAGCGCCCCGTCGGCCGTATCGGTCGAGGTGCAAACGGCCATCGACGACGCCGACCAGAACTACTTCACCGAATACACCTCGACCAACGTCAACGGCGAATCGGTGAAGCTGAGCGCGCTCAAGGCGCGCTTTCTCCGCGTCAAGCTCGCGAGCCAAACCGGCGGCGGCGCCATCACGGCCGAGGTGCTGCGCTGACATGACACACAAACGGAACATCTCGATCACCCTGGCGCTCGCCATCGCCCTGCTGGCGCCGGCGGCGGGGCGGGCGCAACAATCCACCTACGTGCCGGGCAGCACCTCCTCGGCGGCGTCGAACGTCTCGATGCCCGGCGGCGCGACGCTTTCCGGCGCGGGCGGCTCGGCGACGATTGCGGCTCAACACGGCGTGAATCTGGACGCCGGCGACGGCCTCGCCATTGCCGGCCAGGCGCAGAACGCGCTTCCGGCCGATTTGCAGCAGTTTTCCTCGCAATACAACGCCGTGCTCAGCCCCGGCTCCTCGGGCGCGTTCGACCAGGGCGTAATCGACAGCGAGACGTGGATCGAGGCGAACGGCGAGATTTACCTCTTTTATTGCGGCTGGAATTCGGGAGAGACGCAGTCGGAAATCGGCCTCGCCACGGGACCGAATTTCCAGTCGCTCACCAAACAGGGCGTCGTGCTCGCGCCGGGCGCGGGCGGCACATGGGACAGCGGCTACGTCTGCGGCCCGCGCATCTTCTACCAGAACGGAACCTACTATCTTTTCTTTAACGGCGGCCAGGGAACCACCTATGAGGCCGCGCCGTCGTCGATCGGCGTCGCCACGTCCACGGACCTGACGACGTGGACGCAGTCCGCCGCGAACCCCATCCTCACGCCCGGCTCCTCCGGCGCGTGGGACGCGAAGCAGCTTTTCCGGCCGTTCGTTTTCGAGTGGCAGGGAACCGACTACCTTTTCTACAACGCCGCCAATGCCGCCGGCGAGGAGCAGATCGGCTACGCGACCGCCAGCAGCCCCGCCGGCCCGTGGACCAACTATGCGAGCAATCCCGTTTTCAGCCCGGCCGGGAGCGGGTGGGAATCGCAGCACGTCCTCGATCCCGAAATTTTCCACTTCAACGGCACCTGGGCGATGCTCTACAGCGGCGTCGGCACGGGCCAGGGCATCGGCTGGGCGTTTTCCGCCGACCTCAACAGCTGGACGCGCTCGGCGCTCAATCCGCTCTACGTCGAGTGGTATCCCTCCGCTTACAAGATGGAAGCGCACCGGCTCGGCGACAAGTGGATCGCCACGTTCGAGCAGTCGGGCCCCGGCACGTTCGTCGCCCAGGGCCAGGCGTTCCCCTTCGCCTCCAGCCTCTTTTCCGACGGCACCGCGCCGACCGCGCAGCCCTGGTGGATTGCCGGCTCGGACAACACCGGCAATTTCAACATCTGGCGCTATACCGGCTCGGCGTCCACCGACCAGCTTCTGCTATCGCAAAACGGTCCCGTGCAGGTGGGCGATAACGGCGCCGGCATCATGTCCACGGCCCCGGATTTTGAAATCTACCAGCCGGGCCAGAACGCCAACATGTTCATCGGCCAGGACAACACGCACAGTTTCGTCATCTCCTGGCACTACAATTCCAACGCCGCGCTGGCCTTCGGGCTGCTCGAAACCTACGGCAACACGAATCCCCTCTTCTTCCAGAGCATGGGCGGAAGCGTCGGCATCGGCTCGACGAACACGCCCGAGGCGACGCTCGACGTGACCGGGACATTTCGCACCGACCCGGTGGCCTTCGCTTCCCTGCCAGTCTGTTCCGGCACCAATGAGGGCGTCATGCGCTCGATCACCGACTCCACGACGAATACGTGGGGCGCAACCATTACCGGCGGCGGCGCGGACGTGGTGCTGGCGTTTTGCGATGGGACGAACTGGACCGTCGCGGGGAAGTGACGGCGTCTTGCACGGCAAGAAGTCGTCATCCTGAGGGCCGATGGAGTCGGGCGAAGGATCTGTGCTTCTCCGCTTTGCGATGCGCCGTCTGCCGGTCCTGGCGACGCCATGCCGAGGCGTTCAGCTGAGATTCCTCTCGCATCCTGGTCGGATGCGCTCGGAATGACAGCGTTTTTTGTTGGTGGCGGGGTTCCTCGGAATGACGGGGGTTTGTTGCTCGGCCGAGGGACGCGGAATGACGGAGCCTTCCTGTTTGGCGAGGCGACGGCTGATCTTTCTTGAGGTGGATGCGCATATGAAAAACGTCGAAGATTCCGGCACGGCCGGAAAAGAGCAGCTCACCGCGGACCAGGCCGCCAGCGCCATGGCGCCGCTTCTGCCTCCCGGCTGGGAGCTGGTCGACTGGAAGAAAAAGGGCGCGACGCTGGTCGTGCACGCCCGGCGCGACGACGGCCTCGAAACGCGCGTCGAAATCGCGACCCTGCCCATGGCCTGCGAGCCGCACCCGCTCGCCTGGCTGCGCCAGGTGCTCGATCTCAAGCTGCTCTGGGCGGCATCGTGAAAAAGCGCATCGTGAATTGGGTGCGCCAGTGCCTGGGGCGTTTCGCGCCGCGCTGCGTCGTGATCGTCATTTTCGGCGACGGCAGCTTCCTGGCGGCGAAAGTGTCGCGGCTCGAACCCGCGCGGCCGCGCATCGAGGTCGAAAGCGCGGGCGCGAGCGGGGCGAGGCCGGCGGCATGCGAGCTGGTCGCCAATTTCAGCGGCGTGCGCATCTACCGGCTGGTCGAGGGCCGCGCGCCCGCGCCGCTCGTGAATTGACGGCGGCATGGCCGGTGGCACAGGCGCGTGCCGAGCGGAGCCGAGGGGCGGGGATCTCTCCGGGGGTTGGATTTCCTGGCGACGCCATGCCGGCGCGTTCAGCTGAGATTCCTCTCGCATCCTGGTCGGATGCGCTCGGAATGACAGCGTTTTTTGTTGGTGGCGGAGGTTCCTCGGAATGACGGCGTTCTTCGATTGGTCGGATGGGTTCGGAATGACGGCGGCATGGCCGGTGCTACCCAACGGGGCACCCAAAGCGTAACGGGAGGAATGGATCGCCGATGAACGGAAAAATTCGCGCCTTCTGGCGCTGGCTCACCACCGCGCGGCCCGACACCGAAGCCGGGGCGCACCGGCAAAACCGGTTCCCTATCTGGAGACACACGGCCTGGCTCGAAGGCGAAATCGAACGCCTGCGCGCCGAATGCGCCGAGGCGCGGCGGCAAAACTGGGCGCTGGTCAATTCCCTGGTGACCACGGCCGGCGCGCCGCTGCCGCAGGAAATGCTCCGCTCGGCGGGGGCGGCATCGAGCGGCCTCGGGGGTCAGGGCGCGAGCCCCGATAGAAGCCGCGCCGAAGCGGGGGCTTCGGCCCCTGAAGCTCATCGCGCGCCGCGGGGCCGCAAGAGCTGGCATCAGGTCTCCCGCGCGCTCGAAATTGAATCGGCCCGGCCGCCGCGTCCGGCGGCTTCCGGCCCCAAAGGAGCATGAAGATGGCACCCGAATCCAACCTCGAAGACAAAGCCTCATCGGGCCGCTTCTACATGAACAAGATTTTCGGCCGCGGCCTCGAACAGGTGCGCGCCCTCGATCGCAACGGCACGAACGGAAAGGCGCTCGGCGCGGTGCGCCGCGTGACCATCGAGCCGCAGTCGAATGGCGGGCACCGCGTAGTCGTCGAGCGGTCGGCGGTAACTGAGCGGGGCGGGCATTCCGGCCTCGGCGCCGGTGCCGGCCGCATCGGCAGCTCGCCCGTGAGCGAGCATTCCTTCGCCCACGCCGATGACGCAATCCATTTTCTGAATGACGTGTTGACCGATCGCCCGCCCGCGCCGTCGGGCGGCGGCGAGGCCGGACGATTCCTCGACCAGGTCCTCGACGAAAACGGCGGCGGCAAAATCTGAGCGCCGCGCCAACGCGCCGCAGCCGGAAAGAAAACGAGATGAAAATTCGCGAATATCGCGCCGAGGATCTCGACCACCTGCGGCAGATGCACGCCCGGCAGGGATTCCGCTATCCCATGCCCGACGTCGAGGATTCATCGTTTCTGGTGCGCGCCGTCCTCGAAGACGACGACGGCGTGCCGGTGATGGCCGCTCTGGCGCGGCTGACATCGGAAGTCTATTTACTGGCCGATCCCGAAGCGGCCACGCCGCGCGAGCGATTTCGCCGGCTTCTGGCGCTGCACGACGCGGCGCGGCGCGAGGGCTGGCGGCGCGGCCTCGACGACGCGCACTGCTGGCTGCCGCCGCGGATCGCCAAGGGCTTTGGGCGGCGCCTCGGGCGGCTCGGCTGGCGCGAGCCGGCCTGGGCCTGCTACTGGCTGCCGCTGTCGTTCGGCAGCGACGGTGCGTCGCGCACGGCGGAAGGGTCGGCAACGTAAAGAGAGCGGCCAGCGGCCAGCGGCGAATGAAGATGAGGAAGCTTTTCTTCACCAGCCACGAGTCGCTGGAGCGTGTTTCAAAACCTCCGATTGCCTGACTTCAGGGGCGGAAGCCCCTGATCTTTGCGGCTTTTTGTCAGGGCTAAAGCCCTGACCCCCAAAGCCGAAAGGTTTTGAAACAGGTTCTAACCACTAGTTCAGGTTCCAGCCACTGGGTCAGGTTCTAGAGATTGGGTCAGGTTCCAGAGACTGGGGCAGGTTCCAGCGACTGGGGCAGGTTCCAGCCACCGGTTATTGAGTGACTGATTTTCCGGGAGAAGACAATGGCGAGAGGCGAAGCGAAGGTTCAACAGCAGGCGCAGCAACTCGGCGCGCAGCAACAGGCGATGATCGGCCAGCAGATGGCCGCTGGTCAGGCCGCCCAGCCGGGAATCAGCGCCGGCTACAACAAACTGGCGAATTGGGGTTCGCCCGGAATCCAGAATCAGTACGAGCAGCTGGCCATGCAGCCGGTTTCGACGGCGATGGATGCCGTGCGCCAGCAGGCGGCGAATCGGGTCTCGCGCACGCACAACGCGGCCGGGTTCGGCGCCGAAGAGGAGAACCTCGCCGGCCAGCAGGCCGCCCAGCTCGGCCAGGCGGCGCAGCGCGGCCAGCTCGCCTATCAGGACGCGCAGCTCCAGAACAATCTCGCCGGCCTGCAAGGGCTGTCGAGCCTCTACGGGATCGATACGAACCTGCTCGGGCGCATGCTGAGCCTGCCGACGCAAACGCTCGGCGTGCAGCAGCAGGCCGCCAGGCCAACCAATTCGTTCCGCGTGGGCCCGCTCGGCCTGACTTTCTGAGGCTGCCGTTCCGGAGAGATTCCTCGGGCCGGTAGTGCCGGGCCTCGGGATGACAGAAAGATGGGCCGGGCTTTTCGAAGTGACAGAGAGAGGATGCGTTCAGCCGCATGAGTGGAGAAAGCTTCATACCGCAACCGATCACGATGTTCGGCGGATGGGTGCCCAACGCCGCGCCCGAAGGCCTTCCCGACGGCATGTCGTGGGATTGCCAGGACGTCGAGCTGATCGCCGCCGGCGTCCGCACCCGGCCCGGCCTGGCCGCGCAGTTCCCCACGCTCACCGGCGGCGCGCTCATCAACTATTTGAAGACCTTTCCGACGCTGGGCGGCATCGACCGCCTGCTCGCGCTCGATTCGCGCGGCAACCTCTACAAGGAAAACCCCGCCGGCAGCCTCCAGATCGTCAGCTCGGCGCTGGCCGCGGGCGCCATCGGCCGCTCCCAGACGCAGTTCGGCCGCGAGTATCTGGCCTTGAGCGACGGCAAGGTGGGCGCCGACATGCCGCGCCAGTTCGACGATACCAATTTCGACCGCGTCAGCCAGACCGGCCCCGGCGCCGCGCCCATCGCCGGCGATTTCCAGGACCCCATTCAGTCGATCGCGCGCAACGCGAACGTCGTCACCGTCAACTGCCAGTACGCGCACACGCTCGCCGTCGGCGACAGCGCGACCATCCAGGGCATCAGCGGCGCGGCCACCGATTTCAACGGAATTTTCACCGTCGCCTCGGTTCCCGCCGCCTCGCAATTCACCTACGCGCAGACCGGCGTGAACGAACAGGGCAACAGCATGGGCGCCACCGCCGGGCCCACCGGCAGCGTTTCCGCCGGAACGCACCAGGCCGCGGTCAGCTTCATCACCCGCCAGGGATATTGGACGCGGCCCTCGCCGCCGGCGACCTGGACCGCCGCGGGAAACCTGAAGGCGTGGCTGCAAAACATTCCCACCGGGCCGTCCAACGTCACCGCGCGCGTCGTCATGTTCACCGCCGCGGGCCAGTCCGGCGGGCCCAGCTTCTACACCATCCCGCCCTCGGGCGCGCCGCAGGGCTCGCCGACCGTCATGATCATTCCCGACAACACGACGACCTCCGCCATCTTCGATTTCTCCGACACCGATCTGCTCGCCGCCACCTCGGCCGGCTACCTGTTCGACCTGATCGAGCTGCCCGAGCAGGCCGGCGTGATCGCCTACAGCAACCGCCTGTTCTGGTGGGGCGAGCGGAACGGATTCTGGAGCGCGGCGAGCGGCGTCTGGCTCAACCTCACCTTCGACGGCGGCTGGAACAATTTCGACGGGCTCGATCCGACGGTTCCGCTCGGCTGGACGCCCGACCTCGCCTACAACGCCGGCGGCAGCCGCGAAACAGCGAGCGTCGCCTGGGGCGACGCCTACCGCATCACGGGCGACGGCGCGACCCCCGTTCGCGGAAAGATCGCGCAGACGGCCGTCGCCGACGGCAACGGCATCGCCCTGATCGCGCCGAACACGGAATATTCGGTGCGGGCGCGTGTCATGGCCTTCGGCCTCTCGATGGGCACGCTGCACGTCAATCTGGCTTCGGCCTCGACCGGCCTGGTGACGGCGGGCCTCGCCGTCGAGGCGGGCGCCGCGCCCTCGGGCGGCTACGCCGAGTTCGTGGCCCAGCTCACCCCGGCCATGGGGTCCATTCCCAACGATCTGGTTCTTCAGGTCTATGCGGATGGGACGCCGACCCAGTCCGGCTACTTCCTCATCGACACTATCGAGATTTTTCAGACCGCCCTCGGCAACGGCGTCGGATCGATCCTGCGCTGCTCGCGGGTGAACGATCCCGAGAGCTACGACGGCGTGAACGGCCTGATCGAGGTTTCCCCGAACGACGGCCAGCACATCACCAACGCCTTCGTCCTCCGCAACAACCTCTACATCGTCAAGGAGCGGTCGTTCTACGTCACCGCCGACGACGGCGTGAACGAGCCGGCGCTCTGGACCATCCAGCAGGTCAGCAACCGCGTCGGCACGCCGTCGATTCACGGCGTGGCCCTGGGCGACGAAGCGGCCGTCATCGCCGGGCAGAACGGCGTCTACGTGTTCGACGGCTCGCCGCCGCAGAAACTGTCGCAGGAAATTCACAGCGATCAGCGAGGCCTCGCGACCGGCAAAGGGCCGGTGTGGGATCAGGTGAACTGGGGCGCGGCGGAAACGATCTGGATCGTGCTGGAAACCGACGTGAAGCGGCTGCTGGTCGGCGTGCCGGTCGGCTCGGCGACGCAGCCGAACTGGACGCTCTCCATGCAATTCGCCTACGGCGCCCAGTCGCTGGTGGACGTGACGCGCTTCATGCTGTTCCGCGACGCGCCGCTGGCGCGCGGCTGGGTCCCGTGGACGATCGCCGCCAATTGCGCGACGGCCGTCGCCCGGCCCGACGGCAGCTTTCCCATTTTTCTCGGCTCGAACGACGGCTCGGGCAATATTTTTTCGCTCGCCGCGGGCACCTGGAGCGACAACGGCAAGGCGATCCCCGCCCGTTACGCCACCTATTTCGTCGACGGCTCCGATCTGGGCGCGCCGCCGGTCGGCCGCAAGCTGTTCGGCTATCTGCGCGCCCGGGCCGAGGGACAGGGCAGCCTTCTGGTCGGCGCGTTCCCGGCGGCCGATCGCGCCGTCGTGATCTCCTCGATTTCGCGCGGCGGCAACCTCGCCACGGTGACGACCGCCGCGGCGCACGGCCTGTTCGCACGCCAGCCAATCGCCATCGAAGGCGTGGCCGATAGCAGCTTCAACGGTCCAGGGGCCGTTCTGGAGGTTTTGAGCGCGACCGAATTTACCTTTGCGAACCTGGGCGCAAACGGATCATCGAGCGGGGGCGACGTCGTGCCGCTGGCCGGCACGCTCGAGCTTTCAAGTCCCGCTTCGGTGAGCGACGATCTCGAACTGCCTGTCAATATTTCCGGCGAGCGCCTGTCGGCGCGTTTCGGCATTGCGTCGAATGGCAATCCGGGCGACTGGTTCTCGATTTCCGAGCGCATCGAGCTGTACCTGAAAACCGATCCCTGGGCGCCGTTCGGCAGCCCGTAGGGGCGCGGCGGCACAGGGCACGCGGCACAAGACCCTGTCCCGGGCGGGGGCGAGGGGCGCGCCTGCTTGTGGCGACGCCATGCCGACGCGTTCAGCCGAGATTCCTCTCGCATCCTGGTCGGATGCGCTCGGAATGACGGCGGTATTCGCAGGGTCGGATGGGTTCGCAATAAGGGCGTTTTGTTGGCGTTGTGCGCTCCTCGGAATGACGGCGGTCTCTATGGGTCGCCGGGGGGGTGGGCTTTCCTGGCGACGCCATGCCGACGCGTTCAGCTGAGATTCCTCTCGCATCCTGGTCGGATGCGCTCGGAATGACAGCGGTATTCGATGGGTCGCATGGGTTCGGAATGACGGAGTCTTGTTCGCGTTGGGGTTGCTCGGAATGACGGCGGTCTCTATCGCACCTTCATCGCTCATTGCGCTGGTTCGCGGGCAGGCGCACGCGGCCGGGCTCGATCCGGCGCTGGTCTGCGCCGTCTGCGAGCAGGAAAGCGCCTGGAATCCCTGGGCGATTCGTTACGAGCCCGATTTTTATTTGCGCTACCTGCTGCCGCTGGTCATCGCGGGCAAGCTCGAAGATCCCACCGAGGCGCGCGCCCGCGCCTTTTCCTGGGGCCTCATGCAGGTGATGGGCGAAACCGCCCGCGAGCACGGCTACGGCGGCCATCTGGCCGCGCTGTGCGATCCGCCCACCGGCATCGAGATCGGCTGCCGCGTCCTGGCCGCGAAATTTTCCGGGGCCAGGGGAGACATCCGGCGCGCCCTGCTCGCCTGGAACGGCGGCGCAAACCCTGGCTATCCCGACAGCGTGCTCGCCCGCGTTCCCAAGTACACCAGTTCCTGAAGCAATCCGCCGTCGCAAAACCATCGAGAGGTAAAACCGTGGGCAATCAACTCATTTGGCAGATCGGCGCCGGAGGCCTGCTGGCGCTGCTGGTGCTTCGCGAAGTGTTCGGCTTCCTGCGCGAAAAGAGCCGCGCCATCGCCGCCGGCGATAAATCGGTCGATTTCTGGCGCATGGAGATGCGTTCGGCCTTCGCCGAAAGCTTCGCGGTCACCCTGCGCCCGTTCCTCGAAGCGCAGAATCAGCTCCTGCGCGAAATCCGCGATTCGGTCACCACCAGCAACCTGGGCATCAGCGAACTCGTCGTGAAAAACCGCGACAACCGGCGCGGCCGGTAGGAAGGAGAACCGTTCCCATGGCCCCACTTTTCGGTCCCCTGGCCGGCGCCGGCGCGAGTCAGCCCGCTTCCGTTTACGCCGCTCCGGCCTACTCCCCCGCTGCCGCCTATCCGGGCGCGGCGGCCTATATAAATGGACTGGTCTCTATGACCCGCCAGCGTTGGCCCATCTGGCCCGGACCGCCGGGCCGGACCGTCAACTCACCCATTCCCCCGAACCCGTCGCCCGCCGGCATGGTGGGCGCGCAATACACCCACCCCGACCGCCTCTTCGGCCCATTCGCCTCGTTTGGCGCAGGCGCCGGAGGGTTTTCGGGCCTGTAGCCGCCCCCGCGGCCGCAGCCGCAGCCGCGATAGACGCACCACCAGGAGGCTTTTCCGCATATGGCAACCCGTGAACTGTCCGTAACGATGCATTCCTCCGCTCCCTCGCCCTGCTTTTTCCATCGCCGGTGCGGCAACACGGCCGAAACGGAGAAGCAGGGGAAAACGCTCTGCCGCCCCTGCGCCTCCGAAATTTCCGCCGACGAATTTCCGCTGCGCGAGCCCACGCGCGAGCCGCTCTACTGGTCGGCCAACGATCTGGTTCGCCAGATGGACATGCAGATGCCTCGCTCCCGCGGCCGCGCCGGGCACCGTTCCGGCGGGCGCCCCGAGGAATAGATCATGACCTGGGACTGGAAACACGCCGCCCTGGCGGGACTCGCCGCCCTGGGCGTGGCCGGGGCGGGGATCGCCCTCCACTCGTGGCGCGGCGCGCATGACGCCCTGCTGCAAGCCGAAAGCACCGTGCGGCAGCAGCAGGGCGCGCTGAACCGGGACGCCAAAGCGAGCCGGCAAATCGTTTTCCAAGAAAAACAGCGCGACGCGCAAACGGCGCGACAGGTGGCCGCGTTGCGCGCCCGGGCGGCGCGGCAGAAAACGCCGCCCGAGATCGCCGCCTGGCTGCCGAAACAGGTTCCCGTGCCGCAGCCCATCGAAATTCAAATCCCGCGCCCGACCCGGAAAAATCCCGCGCCCGCCGCCCTGGCCACGATTCCCGAGCCCGATCTCGGCTCGTTGCGCGATTTCGTCTCTTCCTGCCAGGCGTGCAGCTTGCGGCTTCATGCCGCGCAGCAAGACCTGGCCGCGAAGGACGCGCAGATCAAGCTCGCCGGCGAGCAGCTCGCGGCCGCCCTGAAACAGCGCGACGCCGCGCTGCGAGCCGCCAAAGGCGGCGGCTTCTGGCGGCGACTGGGAATGTCAATCAAATGGTTCGCCATCGGCGCGGGCACGGGCGCCGCGCTGCTGTGCGGCACCGGCCACTGCCACTAAATCCCGTCTGGCGAGGGGCCGTCATTTTGAGCCCCTCGGCTCCGCTCGGGACAGGCTCAGGGAGGAATCTCTCCGGGGTTTTGGGCTTTCCTGGCGACGCCATGCCGGCGCGTTCCGCTGAGATTCCTCGGGCATCCTGGTCGGATGCCCTCGGAATGACAGCGTCTTGTTGGCGTCGGGGCTCCTCGGAATGACACCTCGTTAAGGATTTTTTTCACATGCTGAACACGTCCAGCCTCGGCTACCTCGCCATCGACGACCCGGTCCTCTACGACTGGCTTGCCGCCTTCGCCGCCTCCTTCAACCAGCTCCAGCAGCAGGTCGGCGTCGATACGGCCCCGTCGCCGCAGACCTCGGCCGCGCAGGCGCTCGCCGCACCGGCCGCGCCCGCCTCGCTCACCGTCGCCGCCGCGCGCGGCACCTTCAACGTCACGGTCGGGGCCAGCCGCGGCGCCGCGGCATCGGCCCAGTATTTCCTGGAATCGGCAAGCGATCCCGCGTTCGGCGCATCGCGCATCGTCTACCCGCTCGGCCAGACGCAGTCGCTCTCGCTCAATCTGGGCAACGCCACGCGCTATTTCCGCGTGCGCGCCAAATACCCGTCGTCGAACTATTCGCCCTACACCTATTTCGGCACCGCAGCCAGCCCGACGGCCGTCGCCGGGGGCCTGGCGGGCTCGAACGACATCCTCGCCAACGCCCCGTCGAACGCCGTGAACAACGCCGCCGTCGATTCCATAGACACAGGATCTAGTACGACGGCCCGGATCTATGGTCCGGGTGGTGTGGGTAGTTCCTGGACGCAGGACTACGGCCAGGGCGCGCGCGCGTTTCCCGCGGGCACGATCAGCGGCCTCGCCTACGCCGCGACCTACTACGTCGCCTGGGACACCGCCGCGCAGATGTTCGTCGCCGCGGAAACCCTTTCGGGCGTCGTCTCGGATAATTACGCCTTCGCCGGCAAGCTGACGACGGTGGCTTCGGGCGGCGCGGGCGGCGTCTCTGGAGGCGGCGGACCGAATTTTGGCACCGGCGGCTGCACCGAAGTCGGCACGCCGCTCGAATTTCCCGAAGGCTCGCTGGCGCGCGTGAAAATCGAGCCGTGCGACGACTGGATCGAGATCGAGCTGGAATCGGGCGAGCGCCTGGCCATGGCACGCGGCACGCTGGTTTCCGTTTTTCGCCAGGCGGAGGATCTGCGCGAGGGCGAGATGGTCGAGGTCGGCCGCGAAGGAAACGTCTCGGCGATCCGCAAAATCGGGCGAAGCTGGCGCGCGTCGCAAAAGATGGTCGTCAGCGTGCGCCCGCACGGCACCTATTGGGCCGCGGGCATCCGCGTCCACAACATGAAACTGCTGTAGGGACGCCTTGCCCGTACATAGGACGCCGACACAGCACCGTCATTCCGACCAGATCCGACCACCTAAAAAGCGTCGTCATTCCGAGGGCATCCGACCAGGATGCCCGAGGAATCTCAGCGGAACGCACAGGCATGGCGTCGCCAGGAAAGCCCAAAACCCCGGAGAGATCCCTCCCGCCTTCACCGAGGTTTCGACGGGCAGGCGCGGCGGCTCGAAATGACAGCCCCTCCATGGCGACCCATGGAGAACGCCGTCATTCCGAACCTATCCGACCAATCGAAGAACGCCGTCATTCCGAGGGCATCCGACCAGGATGCCCGAGGAATCTCAGCGGAACGCGCCGGCATGGCGTCGCCAGGAAAGCGCAAAACCCCGGAGAGATTCCTCCCGCCTTCACCGAGGGTTCGACGGGCAGGCCCGGCCGCTAAAGACCGCGACCCTCGGAACGACACCCAAGAGGCACACATGGCCAAGGAAATCGGCAGAAAATTCGACGCGAGCGCCGCAGCCGTCGTCGTCACCATCGAAGACGAACTCGGCGCGCGCAGCGTTCATACCATCCACGTGCTGCGCCCCGACGGCTCCCCGGAAGACGTCTCCAGCGTCGTCGCCAAGGCGATCTCCGGCGCCGCCGCGCGCGCCGCCAAGGTCAAAGCCGCCTTCGAAAAATCCCGCTGGCGCGGCTGAACGGAGCGACAGCAACTCGCCCAGGTGACGTTGCGAAGCTGCCTGCGGGTTTGAAGGTGGGAACTCGGCCCATTGAACTCCAATCAGGCTAGGATGTTGAACACTTGTGTTCCTGTAGGCGGGGCGAAATCGGTGATTTCGTCGGCGATGCCGAAACGGACAGCATCCTCGGCGGAAAGGTAAATATCGCGTTCGCGGAGCTGATCCCACAGCTCCGCGGGAAAACTGACATGTGCCCGGACAATCTCCTCGCTTCTCTGGTCGTCCAAAACCAAAGTCTTCGCAATATGGTCCAACTTGGACGCGGTGGCAAACTGGGGGCTATTGGTGCTGCGGTGCAGCATGAAGGTGGCGCTCCTGGAGGTCTTCCTTCTCCTGCTCCCCAAATAGGCGACCACGCCTGCAGACGAAATCTGACCGACATTATAGAGCGTCAGTTCAACGGGTATGGAGCGGAAGAGATTGTAGAGGAACACTCCGTCTCCGACGTAACCCCCGGCAGACTGCAAGAGGAGATGAATATGCTTAACCTTGCCACCCATCGCTATGGCTAGACTATTCACAACCTTCTGCGCTGTTGCCTGCTCGATCCCTCCGCAAAACATCGCGTATACCACTTCGGGAATTGCCGGTTTTGGTTGATCCGCTGGGCTGGCCATTAGCGTCCGCCTTCTCCGATCAGCGTCATAGCACGGAGTCCTCCACCCTGAGATATAAGCTTAGTCTCCGGCAGATCACTGCAGCTATGGGCATTTTGCGCATTCATGTGTCCCTTTTGCACATCGAACGCAGCGCCCATTGAGGATTGTGATTGAAAACATGAGACTTAGTTAGTATCACAAGTGGCCCCAACGTGCAACCACTTATGAGGTCAGCGGTGATGCAGCTTTGTGCCCTTGACAATCATCACAATAGATGCCTAAATTACAAGGCCAGTTAGGCCACTCGCTGATTGGACAGAGGAGGAGAATCATGCGTGGCGTTTCTGCCCGAAGGGTGCGCACCACCGTGCGTTTGCCGCGTCCACTATACAAAGAGGCGCAGGAATTTGTGGAGAAGGAGCTGGTTCCGGCCGGCACCATCAACGAATTTTTCGTGGCGGCCATTTGTGCATACGTGAAAATGATCCGTAGGAAACAAATTGACGCCAGATTTGCCTTCATGGCGGAAGACTCGGATTACCAGAAGCAGGCCAAATTGATTCTCGAGGAATTTGGCCCCAGCGATTGGGAAGCTCTGGAACTGAATGAAAGAGAGCTCACGGAGGCGTGAATGAGGCGCGGGGACGTGTACAAGGCCAATCTGGATCCGACCGTCGGTTCAGAGATTCACAAGACACGTCCCGTCGTCATAGTCAGTAGAGACGCAATAAACGCGTCGAGTCCGGTCGTCATTATCGTCCCCGTGACCAGCCGTTCCAACAAAGTCCGCATTTACCCCACCCACGTGGAACTCAGGATCGGAGAAGGCGGTCTGCCATCCGAATCAGTAGCCCTGTGCGAACAGGTGAGAGCCATATCCAAGGATAGACTATCAGGCCAGCTAGGTCAGCTACCCAAGCCCAAGGTTGCCCAAATCAACGCTTCCCTCAAGATTGCCCTAGACCTGGACAGCTGAACGACTACATGCTCACCGCCCCCTCACGTCATCATGCGGCGGTAGAAGCGCTCGACGCGGACCAGGCTGCGCGCCGTGATCCGCGCGCGGTTCAGCTGCAGCGCCCGCGAACGGTAGCCGAGCCGCCGCGCAATCTCGGCTCGGGTGAACCCCTCCTCGACCAACCGATCGATCATCCGCCAGGCGCGCCCGGCCGGCACCAGACGCGCGTCGTTCATCGCCGTCCGGCTCACCAGCAGGATCCGCCGCGCCGTGCGGGCGCGGATGCGCCGCCGCCTTCCGGTGCGAATCCGGTGCAGCAGCGATTGCGGCACGCCGGCAATATCGGCCACCGTGCGCCGTCCCACCCCGGCGCGGGAAAGCGCCAGCAGGTGCTGCCTGGCCCGCCCGGCCGGAATCAACCCGTTCCAATCGCCGCTGCGGCGCGCCCGCACGCGCCGGCACTCGTAGCCGGCATTCGCCGCGCGGCACGGTAAACACCGGCACCCTCCCAGATACTTCACCCTGGTCCCGTGCGGCTTCGCTTCGGCCAGCAACGTGATCGGCTTCATGTGCAGCAAGCTCATTCCCGGCTCCTTTCGGTCACCCCTACGCATCTGCCCCGCTACCCGCACCGCCTCGCGCCGCGCCTCAGGGCGGCACGCTTCGCCCCTCAGCCCGCCGCAACAGATCGCACTTCTGCCGCTCGAGCATCTCCCGCCGTCGCGCCTCGCCATCGCCCGCTAGCGACTTCCCGCCAAGCATTTTCGCGTCCAGCTTCCCGTCGGGCATTTTCCGGGCAGGCATTTCCCCGGCAATCAGGCGCCGCAACTCTTCGAGCAGTTCCCTCTCCGCGCCGCCCCCACCGTCATTCCCAGCCCCGATTAAATCGGGAGGGCGAATCTCTCCGGGCCGTTGCCCCGCAGCGTTATCCCCTTCGCCGTTCCGTGCGTCCCTCTCGACGCGCTCATCGCGAGCCGCCTCGGCATCGCCAGGGCAACGTTCGCCCGCCGAAGCCTCGGCGCAGGCGGGAGAAATCTGCTTTTGCCTTTCCTCTTCCGGAAGGGGTGGGGATGGCGGGTTTGCCTGGCGTGGATCGGCGGCTCCCGGTAAATCTTCTAGAAAATCAGAATTACATTTCCCATAGCTTTCTGTAACAGGCTTTCTATATTCCTTATGGAAACCGCCAAATCTGGCAGGGTTCTCCCTGACGAATCTGGCAGGGTTACGGTTGCCGCTTCTGGCAGGGTTCTCTGTGGAAGCTGTGGAAAAGGTGGAAATCCGGGAGGTTTCCGACGCCGGGCCGGGATGGAATTTCTTCGATTTGAGCACCTCGATCGTCAGGCCGTGCCGCCCGTGCGCGACGACGTGCCGCGTCCGGATGTAGGGGCCGCGCAACCGGTCCATCCAGCGATAGATCGTCCGCAGGCCGACGCCGAGATCGGCGGCAATCTCCTCGCAGCGGACCGGACTGCCACCCAGCACGCGCCCCACCCCGTCCTGCTCGCTCGTCACGCGCCACAAAATCCAGTCGTAGAGCCACCGTGCGCTGCCCATCGCCCGGACGTGCTTGGGGTCGAGCAGGCCCGCGCGCGCCCCGATGAGCAATTCCCTGCCCCGCGTCAGGCTCATCGCCGCGCTCCGCGCATTTCCCGTTTCGCCTGGCCGCGAATCGAACGGTTCCTGTGCGGGCCGCCGCGAGGCCGATTCATGCCGTCATGGCGTGCCAGGACGATGTCGAGGTGAGGATTTTTTGGGGGAGGATCTGGCCGTGAGGGAAGCGCGCTGGATGGGGCCGGCGTCTCGATCGCGCGGGGGCGCCCGCACGATTCGCATTCGAGCCACGAGGCGCCCCACTCTCGTTTCCGCGCGATCCCTCCGCCGCACCAGCGGCAGAGTTCTCCGGTCCCTTCCGGAAGCAGCGTGACGGGAGCTTTGCCCACAAGACCCCCATGCCGGCCAAAGCCCGACGTAAATTTACAAAATCGATTTACGCAAAAGTAAATCCCCGAAAATTGCCCCGTTTGCCGGCCTGCCCCAGCCGCTCGGAGAGCCTGATTCCGCCGTCCTCCGCAGGGTTTGCTCGCCGGCCCGCCGCCCATTTTGCGGACCGCTCGCCGAATTGTGTCGTGCCGCGAATGGGCCCCGCCGCCGAGCCACTGGCGCGTTCCGGTCCCGGCGCCGAAGGCCGCGCGCCGGGCCTTCGGTCATTTCCCTGTGGCCACAGGTTCGGCCGGCGCGCCCGCCGTGTTCCCGGCGGACATTTTTATTTCGCTTGTTGTTCGCCTATGATAGGATGGATCCGTCTCCGGGAACGGTGCCGAACGATCGTGACCATCGCCCATCGCATTTCCGCTTCCGCTGCCGGTCCCGCGCCTCGGCGCGGCGCGCCAGGCGCGCCCTCGCTCGGGGGCGCTCGCCGGCTCGCCGGCCGGGGCCCGCATGCGGGCCGGTCGCCTGGTTCGTCCCG
>DATLRW010000113.1:0-11213 GCA_035534495.1 Candidatus Dormiibacterota bacterium
ACTTCCAACTGACCGCGGTCGCAGATGCCATCATGGTGGCGCCGGTGAGCGTCCATCGCAACGACCCTGCGTTCATGGGCATGGTGAAGGCCGTGCGAAAGGGAGACGCGGCAGTCCTGAATGTCGAGGGGACCTTTGCGGGCAGCAATGCCTACCCGATTGCCAACGCAGGAACCACCTGGGTCTTTACAAACCCCGATCGTCTGCAGGACCTGCAGTGGATGGGATTCAACCTCTTCAACGCGGCGAACAATCACTCTCTGGATTTTGGGGTACGGGACCTTCTGGACACCATCCAAGCCTATAAGCAGTACCGTGCGGTTTTCGCCGGTATCGGCGACAATCTCGGGACCGCTCGCGCTCCCGCCTATCTGGAGACCCCGCGCGGCCGCAACGTTCGACGCCCTGCGCAAAATGGATCAGGCGCCGCAGCTTGGCGTGGCCGCGCGAAATTCGAATTCCTCCGAGCAGGTCAAGCTTCGTTTTGATGACGGCGGCAACAGGCCGGTTACGTTCGAGGAGGGCGACAAGCCGGGCGTGGTGACCACCCCGGATCCTGGCGACCTGGCCGCGATAACGGCGCAGATCCGCAATGCCAGTGAGATGGCGGACTATGTGGTGGTCTACTTGCACGCCCACGAACAGATGCCCCGGCAGATCGACGCCCCGGCCCGGTTTGTCGTGGATTTCGCCCATGCCGCGATCGACGCGGGAGCGGGCGTGTTCGTCGCCAGCGGACCGCATGTTCTCCGGCCCATCGAGATCTACAAGGGAAAAGTGATCCTGTACGGTCTCGGCAATTTCATTTTTGAAAATGATCTCGTTCTCCCGCAACCGACCGATTCGTACCGGAGATACGGGCTGGGACTCGAGGCCCTCCCCGCAGACCTATACGATCAGCGCAGCGATTTCGGCCGGAAACACCGCCCCTCTCAGGCCCTGGTCTGGCAGAGCGTGGTCGCCGAGGTGATATTCCGCAACGGCAAGCCGGCCCAGGTCAACCTCACCCCCATCGAACTTGGATTCGGCCTGACGCGTCCTGATCGTGGCACCCCCAGACTCACCGATGTCGCCATGGGAACCAAAATTCTGGAGCGTCTGCAGAAACTCAGCTCTCCCTATGGCACGAAGATCGAGATCAAGAAAGGGTTGGGCACCATCATGATTCAAAATCCCTCCGTACAGGAAAGTTCCCGTGGCGCGAGCAGGTAGGAATGCGTCGCTGGTCCATTGGTTAATGCTGTCGGCTCTGATGGTTGTGCCGTTGCGCGTTTTCGCGTCAGGGCCGCCATTTCCGCCGCCCTCCCTGGCGGACCGAATGCCACAAATCCCCGCGGACAAACTGACTGCGGCGCAAAAGGAAGCTCTGGCCAAATTCCGAAAGATATGGCTGGAGCGGACCGGGAGAAAAGATGAGGCGGCCAGCGGGGTCTTCGGTCCGTATGTGGACCTGCTGCGGAGCCCGGAAGTGCTTTTGGATACGGTACGCCTCGGGACCCAATTGCAGTTTCGGTCCGTTCTGCCGCCGGTGCTGCGGCAATTCATAATGGCGATTGCGGTGCGGCAGTGATCGCAAGAGTATATGTGGAGCATTCATTGCCCGGAGGCGCTCACAGCCGGGCTAAATCCGAGCATCGCGGAAGCGCTGAAGGATGGACGCCACCCGGAAGGGATGACGCAGGACGAGGCGATCGTCTACGATTTTCTGGATGAGTTGCACCGCAACCAAAGCGTCAGCGACGCCACTTACGACAAAGCGGTCGCCAGATTCGGGCGGCGAACAGGGCGTCATCGAAATGATTGGACTGAACGGCTACTGCGCGTACCTGGCCATGGTGCTGAACGCGACCCGGCACCCGTTGAACAAGGGCGTCAAGCCCGGCCTGCCCCCTCTTCCCACATTGATCGGGCGGCACCTTGGGTCCCGGCCACGGTCTTTGCCGTGGAAACCTTCTTTGACTCTGAGCGTTGCACCTTTTTGACTCCGCATCGTTCCGCATCTATGATTCGTGGGTTTACGGGGATGCGAAAAGCCTGGAGCGGTTGCGCGCCGGGCGCTTTCTGTATAAATCCGGAAAAAGGGCTCAAATGGGGAGCAAGGGCCATGCCAACGCCGGTACTGGATTCAAGCAAGGCTTCCACTGGCAAAACTGAGCTAGTGCAGGGGCTTGGGCTCCTCGGCGCCACGACGATCGTCATGGGCTCGATGATCGGATCGGGGATTTTCATCGTGGCCGCTGAGATTGCGCGCGAGGTTCGGTCCCCGGGTCTTTTCCTTGTTTCGTGGGTTTTGAGCGCGGTAATGACCGTGCTGGCGGCCATCAGCTATGCCGAACTGGCGACGATGATGCCTCACGCCGGCGGTCAGTACGTCTACTTGCGGGAATCCCTGGGCCCGCTGTTCGGCTTCCTGTATGGCTGGGCGCTGTTCCTTGTCATTCAGACGGGGACGATTGCCGCCGTCGCGGTCGCCTTCGGCAAATTTCTCGGCGTTTTCTTCCCGTGGGTCTCTGAAAAGAATCTATTGCTCAATCTGGGCAGTTTCGTAGTGGCCGGGCACCACTTCGCTTTCGCCATTTCCAGCGAGCAGGTCATCGCCATCTGCGTCTTGCTGGGACTGGGCGTGATCAACATCTTTGGGTTGCGAACGGGCGCACTCCTGCAAAACGTTTTCACCATTTTGAAAGTGGCTGCGCTTCTGGGAATCGTCGCCGTGGGCGTTTGGTGGCTCGCGGACCGCAAGGGCTCGGCCGTGCCAAGCGCGGCCGGCACGAGCTTCTGGCAAGGAGCGCATTGGAACCTCACGACGCTGACCGTCCTTCTGGTGGCCCTGGTCGGTCCGCTGTTTTCCTCCGATGCCTGGAACAATGTGACGTTCACGGGCTCGGAGGTAAAACGCCCCAGCCGGAATTTGCCGCTGGCCCTGCTGGTGGGCACGGTGACCGTCTGCAGCATCTACTTTTTTTGTAATTTGATCTACATCCATGTGCTTCCCCTAGCCGGCTCTCCCCAGGGCGCAGGGCCCATCGCTCGCGGCGTTCAATACGCGGCCGAGGACCGCGTCGCAACGGCCGTGATGGAGGTCGCGCTCGGGAGCAAAGGTACCGCCCTGATGGCCGGAGCGATCATTATTTCGACCTTTGGCTGCATCAACGGGATGTCGCTGGCCGGCGCTCGCGTCTACTACGCGATGGCCAAGGATGGCCTGTTCTTCCCTTCGGTTTCCCGCGTACACCCGCGCTACCATACCCCCGCTGTGGCGCTGCTGGTTCAGGCCGTCTGGGCCTGCCTGCTGACCCTTACGGGGACATACGACGAGTTGCTCGACTACGTGATTTTCGCCGTCATGCTCTTCTACATTTTGACGATTCTGGGCCTTTTCCGTCTGCGAAGAACGCGGCCGGACGCGCCTCGGCCCTATCGCGCCTGGGGCTATCCGGTGGTGCCGGGCCTTTACCTGGTTTTGGCCGGCGCGACCGACGCGGCGCTATTGCTGAACAAGAGCCGGGAGAGCGCGGCGGGCCTGGCACTGGTTGCGCTCGGCATCCCGGTCTTTTACCTCTGGCGCCGCCGCGCCAAGCCGCATGCGGGAACAACCGCCCTGCCATCGGCGCCGTAGGACCACTGGACCCGGGCGCAATCTCCGGCAAAGATTCCCGGGGTTCGGCTCGAAAAGAATATAATTGGGTTTCGTCACGACGAACAATTACGTCCGGCAACTCGAATCGCGGCAAGACCAGATAGGATCCCACAAACCGGCTTTCACGAAGAAACCCGGATGAAACCGAGGAATGAAATGACCACGATATCCTCCCCAACCGTTTTGAACTACATCGGAGGCCGCTGGGCGCCTTCGACCGGAGCGGACTCTTTACACATTGTCAACCCGGCGACCGGCGAGAAGCTGGGGCAAGTCCCCGCCGGCGCGCCCGCCGATGTCGATTCGGCCGTCGAGGCGGCTTCGGCCGCGTTTCCCGAATGGCGCCGAACCCCGCCGGAAGAGCGCATTCAGTATCTTTTCCGGCTGAAGCAACTCCTCGAAGAGCATCTGGAAGACATCGCCAGGACTTGCACGATGGAAAACGGGAAGACCCTGGTCGAATCGCGGGCGGAGATACGCCGGGCGATCGAGAATGTCGAAGTCGCCTGCGGGATTCCGATGCTCATGCAAGGCTACAACCTCGAAGACGTCGCTCGCGGAATCGACGAGACGATGATTCGCCAGCCTCTCGGCGTGGTCGCGGCGATCACTCCGTTCAACTTCCCGGCCATGATTCCCTTCTGGTTTCTTCCCTACGCGATTGCCTGCGGCAACGCGTTCATCCTGAAACCGTCCGAAAAAGTTCCGCTCACGGCCGTGCGCTGCTTCGAGCTGCTCGACGAACTGAAGCTGCCCGCCGGCATCGTCAGCCTGGTTCATGGAACCAAGGGCGTCGTGGATGCCCTGCTGGATCATCCCCAGGTGCGAGCCATCAGTTTTGTGGGCTCGACTCCGGTCGCCAAATACATCTACGCGCGGGGGGCGGCTTCCGGCAAACGCGTTCAGTGCCAGGGGGGAGCGAAGAACCACGTCATCGTTTTGCCCGACGCGGACATGCAAATGAGCACCCGTATCCTCACCGAAAGCGCCTTCGGATGCGCGGGCCAGCGATGCCTGGCCGTTTCGGTGGCCGTGACGGTTGGCGAGGCGCAAACTTCGTTTCCGAAAAGCCTGGTGGAGGCCGCCTCGGCCATCCGTGTCGGCAACGGCCTCGAGGAAAATACACAGATGGGTCCGGTGATTACGCCGGAGAGCAGAACGCGAATCGAAGATCTGATCGCCCAAGGAACCCGTGAAGGAGCCACGACGCTGCTCGACGGCCGCGTTGGCGATTCCGGATCCCTCAAGCAGGGCAATTTCGTGAAGCCCACCATTCTCGACCACGTACCGCCGGAGGGCGCGCTATCCCACACCGAAATATTCGGTCCCGTGCTGAGCCTGGTTCACGCGAAAACGCTCGAAGAGGGCATGCAGCTCATCGCCAAGAGTCCCTATGGGAACGCCGCGTCCCTCTTCACCTCGAGCGGCGTAGCCGCACGGGCCTTTCGTTACGAGGCGCCGGCGGGGAACATCGGCATCAACCTTGGCGTTGCCGCGCCGATGGCCTATTTTCCCTTCAGCGGCTGGAGGGAAAGCTTTTTTGGGGTGCTGCACGGCCAGGGGCGCGACGGGGTCGAATTCTACACCGAGGAAAAGGTTGTGATCGAACGCTGGCCCAAGGAGTGGTCGCGCAAATTCTAAAGAGGAAACGAAATTTCTTCCGGAGGGATCTTGGCTGCTTCCCCAGCCCAGGGTCCCTTCACTTCCCGCCGAATCGCTTGCAACCCGCCGCTTAGAACAGCCCCGACATCGCCGCGCGGATGGCATTCAGAATCACGTGCGGATAGACGCCGAGCCAGATGAGGACGAACGAGAGAGCGGCTAGGGAGAGGCCGCCCATCGCCGGGACGGCCGGAAGGGTCCGTTCGGGCAAGCCGGGAACGCGTTCGGTCGAGAACATGGCCACCACCACCCGCAGGTAGTAGAACAAGCCGATCGCGCTCGCGACCACCAGAACGAAAATCAACACCCAAATCGATGAGTTGGTAGCTGCGGCGACGGTATAGAACTTTCCAAGAAAACCGGCCGTCAGCGGAATGCCCGCCAGGGAAAAGAGCATAGCGGTGAACACCGTCGCCAGCACCGGGCGGCGCCAGAACAGGCCGCGATAGTCCTCGATATCCTCGGCATCACGATCGGACGAGGAGAGCACGGTGATGACCCCGAAGGCGCCCAGCGTCGTGACCATATAGGCCGTGAGGTAAAACGTGCCGGCCGCGGCCCCCATGATGCCGCCGGCCTCGAAGGCGACCAGTAGGTAGCCCAGATGCGCGATGGAGGAATAGGCGAGGATCCGTTTGACGTTGTTCTGCAAAAGGGCGAGGAGGTTGCCGGCAATCATCGAGGCGATTGCGATGATCGCGAAAATCAGATAGATCGAGTGAAGGTCGCGCGAGCCGGATTCATAGAAGAAGCGAAGTAGGATAGCAAACATCGCACCCTTGGATGCGCTGGCGATGAAGGCCGTCACCGGCGCGGGAGCGCCCTGATAGACGTCGGGCGTCCAGAGGTGAAACGGGAAGACGGCGAGCTTGAATCCGAATCCGGTGATCATGAACGCCACACCCGCCAGAACCCACAGATGCACGGCCCCGCCGGCGGCCAGATCGCGGGCGAGCACGGGAAATTCCATCGTGCCGGATTGCGCGTAGACCAGCGCCATGCCGAACAGCAGGAATGCGGCCGAAGCGGCGGCCAGCACCAGGTACTTCATGCCGGCTTCCAGGGCGACTTCGCGGTCGACCAGGTAGGCGGAAAGCGCGTAGAGCGTGACGCTGAGAATTTCCAGGCCCAGGAAGAACGAAATGAAATGGTCCGAGGCGACCAGAACCGCCGAGCCGAGCGTCGCCACCAGGAGCAAAATATAGAACTCTTCGCGCTGGACGTCGTGCCGCTCGAAATAGCCGTAGGCCATGAAAATGACGGCGAACGTGGCCGCAATGATCAAGCCGAAATAGTACAGAGAAAAGCGGTCGATGATGAGCAGCGGCGTCACTTGCTGAGGGACGACCGCGGCGGCCGGCCAAAGGGACCAAAAGGCGACCGCCAGACCCACCAGACTGATCCCGGCGGCTACGGCGTGGTTGCGACGAACGGCAATCGCCAGCATCACGGCGACGGACGTAGCGCCCAGGATAATCAGCGGGAGAAGAGCAACAATGTCGGCCGAACTCAACACTTACCTCCGAAACGCCATGTTAGGACCGTTCACCACTTGTTCGAGCCGCTGCAGGTTCGGCTGGAACGTATTGAGAACCGGCTGGGGATAAAGGCCCAGCCAGAGCAGCAACACCATCATTGCGCTGACGATGGCGATTTCCCGGCCCGAAAGGTCGGCCAGCTTCCACTGGTGGGTATTCGAGCCGTGGAAGGCGCGTGCGACGAATTTCAGGCCGTAGAAGGTGGAACAGAGCACTCCGATCGTCGCGAGCCCGGCCAGCACCGGGCTGACGCGGAACGTGCCCAGCAGGACCAGGAACTCGCCCACGAAATCGCCCATGCCGGGCAGTCCAATCGAGGCGAGAACGAAAAACAGGCTGGCGCCGCTCAGGCGGGGAACCGTTTGCCACAGACCGCCCAGCTTATCCATATCGCGCGTATGGGTTCGCTCCTGCACCATGCCGACCGTCATGAACATCGTGCTCGTGCTGATTCCGTGGGCGATGATCGTGATGAAAGCGCCGGCGATGGCCAGCGGGGTTCCGATGAAGATGCCCAGCAGAACGAAACCCATATGGCTGACGCTGGTGTAGGCGACCAGGCGCTTCAGGTCGGTCTGGCCATAGGCCAGCAGCGCGCCGTACAGGATACCGACCACGGCCAGGCCCGTAGCGATCGGAGCGAAGCGGTGCACGGCATCCGGAAAGAGCGGGAGAACGAAGCGCAGCAGGCCGTACGCGCCGGTTTTCAGGAGCAGGCCGGCCAGAACGACGCTGCCCGCGGTGGGCGCTTCCGTGTGGGCGTCGGGCAGCCAGGTGTGAAACGGAAACATCGGCAGCTTGACGGCGAAAGCGACGAAGAAGCCGAGCATCACGAGCATCGCGACGTGCGGGGCCATCGGCGTGCCCATCAGATCGGCATATTCGAAGCTGTAAACGCCGGTCGCGGCGTGATGGGCGAAATAGAGCGTCAGAATCGCCACCAGCATGAGCAGGCCGCTGAGCTGCGTGAAGAGGAAGAATTTCACGGAGGCGTAGATACGGCGCTCGTGGCCCCAGATGGCGATCAGGAAATACATCGGGATCAGCATCAGTTCCCAGGCGAAATAGAACAGGAACAGATCCATCGCCAGGAACACGCCGACGATCCCCGCGAAAACCCAGAGCAGATTGAAGTGGAAAAAGCCCACGCCGTCGTGGATTTCGCGCCAGGAGATCATCACGCTGGTAATGCCGAGCAGGAACGTCAGCGTGATCAGCAGCAGACTCATGCCGTCCATCGCGAGATGGAAATGGATGCCGAAGCTGGCAATCCAGGGCACATCGATCTGCGCGATCCACAGGCGCTGCGTCAGCAACTGGATGTGGGAATAGTCGTGCACCCAGATCGCGACCGACATCGCGAAACCCGCCACCATCGCCAGCAGCGAAAGCCAGCGGCACAGCAGTTGGCTGCGGCGCGCTACCAACCCGGCCACGATGCCGGTCACCAGAGGAATTGCAATCAACCAGACAAGGATCATTCCCGTCTCACCTGAGATCCCAAGTTAACGATAACGAGGAGGAATCGAGAGGATGCCCAGGGCGATCATCAGCAGGTCGGCCGCCAGCCAGACGATCCGATTCCCACGGACAGCGGGCCACATCGTGGCGGCCAGCAGCGCCGCCAGGAGAATCGGAACGATGATCAGCCAAATGAGCCATAACAGCCTTACCTCCACGCCACAATGAATACGAAAATTACGGTGCCGACCACCAGGGCCGTCGCATACCAGCGCACGCGCCCGTTTTCCGTCAGGCTGAGCGAGGTCCAGCCGAAGCGCGTGATCGCCGCAGCGCTCGTGTAAATCAGGTCCACAACGTCGCGCTTGTTCGTGCGGCTGAACCAGTTCACCGGCCGAACGAACAGGCGGTCATAGAGCCAGTCCATCCCCCAATCCGTGTACCACCAGCGATGCAGCAGATGGCCCAGGGGATTGGCGGCCATCGCCGCCGACAAATCCCGCCGCTTGAGGAAGAAATACCAGGCCGCAAACAATCCCACGAAGAAGGTAAGGACCACCAAACCCTCGGCGGCCATCTCACTCATCGGGGCGTGTCCCCCCACCGTGGCCGGCAGCGCCGATTGCAGGAAGTTGCTGAACCACGGGTGGTCGCCCAGGTAGGAAGGCAACTCGACGAAGCCGCCGATGATCGACAGCGTGCTGAGTATGATCACCGGCACGCCCATCAGCCAGCCCGTTTTCTGCGAAGGCTTGTGATGGCACGGCCCGTGGAACACGATGAAGATCAGGCGGAAGGTGTAGAGCGAGGTCATCAGCACGCCGATGGTGCCGAAAATCCAGAGCGTGGTTCCACCGACCGGCGAGCTGAGCGTGCCCCAGAGGATCAGGCCCTTGCTATAAAAGCCGGCGGTGATGAGCGGCAAACCGGCCAGCGAGGAGCCGCCGATCACGAAGGCCCAGTAGGCCAGTGGCAATTCCTTCCGCAAGCCGCCCATCTTAAAGATGTTCTGCTCGTGGTGCATCGAGGTGATGACCATGCCGGAAGCAAGGAAGAGCAGGGCCTTGAAAAAGGCGTGGGTCATGAAGTGGAAGATCGCGGCGGTCCAGGCGCCAACGCCCAGGCCCAGGAACATGTAGCCGATCTGGCTGACGGTGGAATAGGCGAGGATGCGCTTGATGTCGTCCTGCACCAGCGCGGCGAAGCCCGCGGCGATCAGCGTAACGACGCCGACGGTGGCGACGGCAAACTGCGCGGTCGGAGCCAGGGCAAAGAGGACGTGCGTGCGCGCGATCAGGTAGACGCCAGCGGTCACCATGGTGGCCGCGTGGATCAGGGCGCTGGTCGGCGTGGGACCGGCCATCGCGTCGGGCAGCCAGGTCTGCAGCGGAAGCTGCGCCGACTTGCCGCAAGCGCCGCCGAGCAGCAACAGGCCGGCGGCGGTAGCGTAAATCGAGCCGGTCGCCCAATGGGCCTGGGCAGCCTGCATCAAGGGCTGAATCGTCAGCGTGCCAAGCTGGTGGTAGAGCAGGAACAGACCCAGAGCCATGGCGGTATCGCCCACGCGAGTGACGATGAAGGCCTTTTTCGCGGCGGTGCCGTTTTTCGGGTCGGTGTACCAGAAACCGATCAGCAGATAACTGCAGAGGCCCACACCTTCCCAGCCAAGGTACAGGAGCAGGAGGTTGTCGGCCAGCAGCAGAACTATCATCGACGCCACGAACAGGTTCATGTAGGCGAAAAAGCGGCTGAAACCCTCGTCGCCTTCCATGTACTCGACCGAATAGACGTGAATCAAGAAACTGACGAACGTGACGACCAGCATCATGATCAGCGACAGGGCGTCGAGATAGAGCGACATGCCGGGATGAAAGCCGGCGACGTTGATCCACGTCCACAGATGCTGGGTGAAGCTGGCCCCGGCCGGCGGGCTGGCCAGGAATTGCCAGGTGATGAGGATGGAGATCACCGCCGAAAGGCCGATCGACGTGCAGCCGATCCATGCGGCGGCGCGATGCGACATGCGCGGCCCGAAGATCATCAGCAGGGCCGCACTGGCAAAAGGAATTGTCGGAACCAGCCAGAGCAGGTGGAACATCAGCCTCTCATCTCACTAACCGAATCGGCATCGAGCGAGCGGAACCGGTGGTAGAGCCGCAAAACCAGCGCCAGCCCCACGGCAACCTCCGCCGCCGCAACCGTCAGAATGAACAGAAACATGACCTGGCCGTCGGCCTGGCCCCAGCGCGCGCCAGCGGAAACGAACGCCAAGCCGGATGCGTTCAGCATCACTTCAATCGACATCAAGATAAACAGCAGGTTACGCCGCACCAGAAGGCCGATTAGCCCCAGTGCGAACAAGATCCCCGCCAGAAGCAATCCGTGCTCGATCGGAACCGCTACCACCGGTCCTCCCTTGGGCCTTGCGCGTGCCCACGTGGTAGGCGCCCACCAAGGCGCCCAATAGCAAAAACGAAGCCAGTTCAACCCCGAGCAGATATGGCCCGTAAAGCGAGAAAGCCACCTGCTGGGGTGTAATCTCCGCCGCCTGCGGCGTCACCGAACCCGGCCGCGCCAGCACGTAAGAGATCTCGCCCACCAGAATCGCCGCCAGAATCGCCGGCCCCACAAACATGCCCGGCGAGACCCAGCTGCGCTCGGTCGTGACGGTTTGCTGACCCAAATTCAGCAGCATGACGACGAAAACGAACAAAACCATGATGGCGCCGGCATAAATGACGACCTCGAGGGCGGCCATGTACGGAGCGCCCATCGAGTAAAAGACGACCGCGACGGAAAGCAAGGAGATGGTGAGATAGAGAAGGGCGTGTACCGGATTCAGGCGGGTGAGCATGAGCACCGTCGCCAGAATCGCTACGATCGCCGCAATGTAGAAAAGGATTCCCATTCTC
>DATLRW010000114.1:0-7032 GCA_035534495.1 Candidatus Dormiibacterota bacterium
CCGCCATCACGCTGGCGAGCTTGCGCCCATGGCCGTCGCCTTGATCCAGGCGGTCCAGCTGCGTACGGTCGACGGCCATCCAACGGCCCGAGGGGAATCGCACGAGCACAACCCTCGCGTTGGACGACTTGGCCATCGCGACGGCCTCGGCAACCAGACTTTCCGAACGAACCACGGGGAACCAGGGCGGATTCATGGCGTGCTCAACGCGAAGCACGGCTTGCTCGCGTTGCTCTTCGAGAGAAGGCAGCTCGATGCCGTCCTGGCGGGACAAGAGGTCAAAGAGGGGGATCTTCTGATAGCGGCGCGAAATCAGATAGGCAATCATGTTGGAAATCATCACAGGAACGATAATCGAGTAGTTCCCGCTGACCTCGACCACGATGAAAACGGAAGTGATCGGCGTGCGGAGGAACCCGGCAAACAGCGCGCCGATGCCCACCAGGGCGAAGGCGCTCACCGAGCCTCTCATGTGGAAGAGGATATGTTCAAGGCCGCCGACTGCCCCACCGAGCATGGCGCCGATGAACATGGCCGGGGCGAACATGCCGCCGGGCGTCCCGCTGACGAACGCTAGGCCCGTCGCCAGAATCTTCGTCCCGCTAAGCATGCCGAGCGTCTGCCAGGAATACTGCCCGTGGAGGGCTTGGCCGATGTAGACGTATCCGGCGCCCATCACCTGCGGGTAGGCCAGACCGATCAGGCCGATCAGCAATCCCGCGACCGCCGGTTGGATATAGAAGGTCCAGGGGGGCAACTTGCGCAGGCGAGGCCGGGCGAAGGCGAGAAATTTCAAAAAGACCAGAGACGCAAAGCCGCCACATACGCCGAGCATCGCATAACCGACCAGGTCGAGAGGGGAAAAGCCGTGGTAGGGCGGCACGCTGAAAATCGGTTGGGGACCGAGGAAGAGCCGCAGCACGACGACGCTCGAAACCGCCGCCAGGGCCACCGCGCCGAGTCCGCCGGCGCTCCAGGTCCCAATGACCTCCTCGATCACGAAGAGCATGGCGGAGATGGGCGCGTTGAACGCCGCGGCCAGCCCGGCCGCCGCGCCCACCGGCGCGAGCAGCCGGGTCTTCTCCTTGGACAGGCGCAGCCGGCGGCCCATGGCCGAAGCGATTCCGGCCCCCATCTGCAGCGACGGGTCCTCGGGACCGAGCGAGAAACCGGAACCGATCGCCAAGGCGCAAGTGACGAACTTTCCGATGACGGTGCGAAAGGGGACGTAGCCGTCAAAGATGTAAACGGCCGCTTTGGTTTGATTTACGCCGCTGCCGCGGACCTGCGGGAACACCCAGATCACCAGCAGCGCGACGAATATCCCGGCCACGGTGGGCACAAGCAGGGTCCGCTCCCAGGACGGGGCCAGGGACGATCCGAGCAACCAGATCCGCGTCATTTCGATCGCGACCCGGAAACAGACGACCGCGAGGCCGGAGAGCAGGCCAATCACAACCGCAAGCAGCAAAAACAGTTGCGACTCGCGGACGGTCAGCCGTCCGGCCACCTCGCGCAAGCGAGCCGCGTGCGCGGAGGCTTTCCCGGCGATTGCGGCTAATCCCCGTGGTGGCCGCTGCTCTCCGCCAACTGATGCATCTTGCCGATCAGCCACAGAGCCTGATCCTTTCCTTGAAGGGGGCCGCACTCGGTCGCGGCCAGATCTTCTGCCGAAAAGACGAAATTCATGATTTTCAGAACCGTTTGCGATTGCCCGCGGAAATGGGGCATGAGCGCCATCTGCTGCTGCCCCAAGGCCCAGCTTTCCTGCAGGGGATTCTGGGGAGTGCTGCCGACGACGACGATGGCCCTTGTGGTCGCGCAATCCGACAATGCGGAGAAGGCTTGCAGATAAGCGTCAAGGGTGCGTTCGGTTCTTTCCCGATCGCTCAGCCCGATCGGGAAAGGATCGCTTTCGATGACCAGGCGCGTCATTTTCAGTTGCGCGGCCACTTCGTGATCCTTCGGATCGAGCCGGACGGCTGTTTCGAGATAGGGAAGCGCATTCTGGTATTCCCGGATGTTGAATTCTGCCGCGCCGGCCCCGGCGAACGCCGGCGCATAGCGGCGATTCACGCGTAGCGCCGAACGGAACTGTTGCAAGGCCTGGCGAGGATTGCCCGCCTCCAGTTGAAGCTGGCCGATCTGCGTCTGCCGCCGATAGTCGCTGCCGGGCGTATCGGCGGCCATGGCGAGCAGTTCCGCCTGCGCCTGGCCGGTATTGCCGATCGAGCGGTAGAACTGGAACAGCTGCATGCGCGCCTGCCACCGGTGCTCTTCCGGGTGGCTTTCCCATACCCCATAGATGGCATTTTCGAAATAGCGGGCTGCGTCCGGGTTGCCCTTGCGCGCCTCGAGCTGCGCCAGTTCGAGATTGATTTCGCCGCCGCCCGGCTGGCTGGACCACAGATTGAACAGATAGGACTCGGCCGCCTCGATCCGGTTGGCCGCGGCAAAAGCCTGCGCGAGACGCAATTGATAGGTGGAATCGTCGGGGGCGTAATTCAACGCATTCCGGAAATCCTGGATCGCTTCTTTGGCCTGCTGGCGCGAAAGGGCGCCACTCCCCCGCTCAAACCACATCTGCGCCAGTTGGCTTTGCTTCGTGCGGTAAAAACCGACAGCCGCCTCGGTCACCCCAAACATAATTCCCAGGGCAAGCAGGGCAGTTAACAAGACAGCCTCCCGCGACCAGACGCGGAACGCCCAAGGCCTTGCTTTCTTAGTTTGGGCCATATCTAAAAAACATAGCGCAGCTAGGGGCACCTGCACCAGCCCGGCGCGGGAATTTCTCAAAAAAAGAGGGATATATTGCCCGAAACTCAGGGCATTTCGGTGAGATGATGGTGAATCGCGTAGAGAGCCAATTCGAGCCGGTCGGAAACGCCCAGTTTATCGAAGATATTGTGCAGATGATTTTTCACCGTCTGCTCACTGATAAAGAGCTTCTCGGCAATCTCGCGATTGCGGAAACCCTGCGCCACCAACTGCACGATCTCCCGCTCGCGCGGGCTCAACAGAGGCTTTTCCCGGCGCCCGCCGGAATCCGAAGACTTCTTGAAAGCGTCGATGACCTCGGAGGTCATCCGGTTGTCGAGCCAGATCTCTCCCGAGTTGACCTTGCGAATGCTCTTGAGGAGCAATGAGCTGGCCGATTGCTTCCAGACCACCCCTCGCGCCCCCAGCCTCACGGCGCGGACGATGTCGTGCTCGTTCTCTCCCTCGGTGACCAAAATGACCCGCGTCTGGTTGGTGTTGCCGTTCATCTCCTCCAGGACGCCAAGTCCATCCTTGACCGGCATGCGAAGGTCGAGCAAAAGCACGTCCGGCTTCAGCCTTCCCAGCAGGCGGACGGTTTCCTCTCCGTCACCGGCTTCCCCGATAACGGAAATGTCGCCCGCACCTTCCAGAAGCTTCCGGAGCCCCTCCCTGAAAATGGCGTGGTCGTCAGCGATCATAATGCGGATATTCGTAGATGTCTTTACTTTGGCCATGGCACCGCGGTACTACGCAGGAAATGTAGAACACGTTGCCAGCCGTTCTGGCATGATCTTGCAAAAAATGCTGCGCGACGGTAAACCCACCCCGAAACCCGCACGAATACTGTGAATACTAAACTCCGGCGTGGAAGGCGGCCAGGCAGCCGTTTCTCTACGGGGTAGGCAGGAAACCGGAACGGTATCACGACCCATCCCGTCTGTCAGGAAAAAGAGACTGTGGGCGCTCGGCATAGAACGTGGGTTGAGGCCAAGAGAATAAAGAAATTGCCAGAAGTAAAAAAGCCCGGCTGGAGGCGCTTTATCGCCCGTACTGCGCCTCGTGGATGCTTCTGCTGCCGGCGGGGGTAGTCCTCGGCAGGGCATCTGACTGAGGCCCTCCAAAGGCCGTTTTGCGGCCCTCCGCTACCGACACTGGGAAACCCGACCTGAGCGGACAGCGCCCCCTCCCCACGCTGCCAGATTGAGAACGGGAGGGGGGCAGGCCGCTGGCCCCAGGGCGTGCTCTCATCCGGAACCGTTTAGCGCGTGAAGCCGGAAAATTTCAGGCGTTGCGTACTGTCCGTGATGAATTTCATGCCACCGGCAGCCTCGAAGCCCGCCGCACTAAGGTCAATATGGGACGGCGTGGCTCACTCTGGCACTCCGTTGCTGCCCTTTGTACGCATCGCCAGGGCCCCGATCCCGCACTCTTCGCGTCGGCCTATCTCTACACGCTGTGAATTCGCGCGCAGCGGTTTCTTCGGGTCCGGCAGCGCCTTGAGCTGCACAAGCGCAGCGGGTGCCGCGGCGCCGGTAATGGGGCATCTCGAAGGGAAAACTCTGGCAGATTTCGACCCGAGGCGGTCTATGTGCAGTAAGGCTTTTTGTTGTATGCTGTTAGCAATCCAACGGTGAGCGTAGCTCAGCGGCAGAGCATCGGACTGTGGCTCCCCACCAAGCCGGTTGGCAGCCTTCCGCAGTAACCCGCAGCTAAGCGTAAATCACCAGTGTTGACGCGGGTTTCCCGAGATTGCTTCCTCGCAGCACTCCGCAGCCGTGCGCCGCGAAACCCTACCCGAACCGACACCACTACCGACACCAAAACCGACACCAGCCGAGCAAGGCTCTTCGGAGCCCATCTCGCTTGTTTCGGCTCGCCGGGGGCGGCGGGATCCGCGCGGCGGGGAATTGCACGGGGCACCTCGGGTTGGGCCGAAGGGTCGATGGGGCCGCCAAGAACCGCGCCAGGAGGGCCTTCGATCTCACGGCCATAATTTTTTCCTTCAGTGCGCACGAAGGCGCAGCCGAACGCGCAGGGCCGCGCAATGTCTGATACAATCCTGCTGAGAGGCGGGAAGTGATGAGGCGGCAGGAACATCTGGCGGAGGTCGAAGAGGCGGCGGTCCGCGTGCTCGTCGAGCCCTTGAAAGAGGGGCGATACTTGGCCACAAGCCCGGACGTTCCGGGTTTGGTGGCGGAGGGCCGCAGCGTCGCCGAGGCCGTTGAGATTGCCCAGGGCCTCGCCCGGAAGATTGTTGAGTCCTGCCGCGATCACGGCGACCCGCTCCCACCTGTTTTCCGAAGCAGGTCCCGTTCACCAGCCCGCGAGTTTCGCGTTCCCGTCCCGATGCCCTGATGGGCCGCTTGGCTGGCTTCCGCTACCGCGAGGTTGCGCGCCGATTGCGCTCTTCCGGTTTCCAGTTTGACCGGCCGGGTCCCGGCAGCCATGAGGTGTGGCGTCACTCACGGACGGGGCGCAAGGTAACGATTCCCCATCATGCCGGGGACATTGCCGAGGGAACGCTCCGAGCGATCCTCCGCGAAACCGGAATCGAAGTTGGCGATTTCCTCAAGGCTTAGCACGAGCCGGGCGCACGATGCGATGGGTGCGCGCAGGGTCATTCCGGACGGCTTGCGCCGATCAGCGTGCGGCCGCAGCCTCCAATGCCTCGACGCGGCTCCTGTCGCACAACGATTCCACCCTATCGAGTTCCCAAGTCCGAGGGGTGAAATCGGGCGGTTTCCCTTTCGCTGTCTGGACTATTTGGATGTAGCTGGAGGTGTCGAATGGTACCGGTTCGAAGAAGTTCGACCCCAGCTGCTCGATCAGATAATCGTCAAGGGACTGGTTAGCGGTTTTAGGGGACGGCACGATTTGTGAGGTATAACCCCACACACACCCCGTCTCAGTGTCCAAAACGCCGGACCATGTGTTCCCCTGGCTAGGATGCAATTGCACGAGTTCGAACCGCCCCTCCGGCGGCTTCGTCAGCACGGCCGCCTGCACTGTCCTTTTCGCCGTCGCCCACGATTAGGACAAGGAAAACCACCGCACCGCACAGCGTTCCGTAAAGCGTCTGACGCATCGCGCTCTCCTCCCCGTCCAGGGGTGAAACCAGCCTCCTGGCGGATGCGCCATCCTACCATCCCGCGCAAAGCGCAGTCTGCGCGTCCAGTTGCGGCGGTGTGAGAGAGACCAATCTCCCATCGGGACGTCCGCCTTGCGTTCGCCCTGAGCCGTCCTATGCGCTACGCCGGGGCATTCCAAGCGGCGTCGCCTCCCTCTCTCTCGCGCGCGCGTACCACTCGCAAAACTCCGGCGGATTATCGCCATCTGGCGTAGCCTGGCGCACTCTGGCGCTCCGTCGAGGGTTCTTTGCAGGCATGGCCGGACGTGGAAGCAACAAACCGCAAATCCTACAAGCCCGCGTGATCGAGCTATCGGCCCAAGGTGCTTCAGGGCGCCGGATCGCCGCGGAGCTGAGAATCCACCGCAGCACTGTCGCGCGAATCCTTGCCGGGCCGGAAGCCCGAGGGATCGCGCTCGAAGCGCGGGAGCGGGCAAGGCGGATGGTCGAGAAGGCCGACGCCGCCCTTCACAGATCGCTTGACCGGGGAAGCTCGCGGACTGCAATTGCCGTCTTGCGCGGTGCGGGAGTATTCGAGAGCCGGGCGGAAGCCATCGCGAGGCACCACTACCGCGATGCTGAGCGAGCACAAGCTAACCTGGCGGAATTAGAGCGTAAATCCCGCGAGTCAGCCGCAGGGAAGTTTGGTCGCGCTCCCGGATTGGGCGAGGACCGCGAGAGCGAAAGGCTGGATCGGCTGGCAATAGCTGAACGTGGACGCGCCACCAATCCGCAACCGAAAGAATCACCCCGCTTCGACCCTTACGCCTTCGCTGTGAGCAGACGGTTGCGGCGTCACCGGTAGGCTGGCCGCCTTAGCGCGTTAACGAAGGGGTGAGCGACCACCGGCAACCCCGCGACGGAATAGCCATGCGAGGCCGAACAAACCCGCCAGGGCGAGCGTCATGCCGGCCAGGGAATGCGCTCGGTGGCGCGCCAGGGAAGCCCAAACGGAAAATGCGGGTGGGACAAGCAGCTTTTGAGTCTTGATGAAATTGAGAATGTCCGCATCGGTCGCGCCGCTCAGAAACATGAATTCCGTGGCAAAGAAACCTTCGGGGAGAACATCCGGCGCTCGGCTGATGTCTGATCCGGAGTAGTTCTGCACGCTTGCCGGAATCTGGACGAATTTGAACACCACGTAG
>DATLRW010000115.1:0-23412 GCA_035534495.1 Candidatus Dormiibacterota bacterium
CGATGCTGGTCAAGGTTTACAAGGGGGGCGAGGAAAACCGGGAGCGGCACAGCCCTTCGGAGATCGTCGAGGCTATGCCAATCCCGATAATGGGCGAGCCTGACGTTCGTCGCATTTCCACGTCTCATATCGAGCGCCAAAGCTTGACCGTCAGAATGCAGCTTAGGCGTTTCACTCGGCTGACAAACGCCTTCTCCTCAGAGAAGTTGAAGAACCTGAGAGCGGCGTTGGCGATCTATTTCGCTTGGTACAACCTCTACCGGATTCACTCAGCGCTGAGGTGACACCAGCAATGGCCGCAGGACTCTGCGACCACGTGTGGAATATTGAGAATTTATTTTGATCTGTCCTTCTTAAGCCAGTCCCAGGCGAACCGGGTCATGTAGCCAGAGTACGCCCTCGGTTCAAAGACGCTCATGAAAAAAGCTATGTCGGAGTCCTTTATCTCCGGAATATTTTTAATACGGTCTCGCCACACATTCACATCCGTAGTTGTGTAGAGAATCCATGCCCGGTCCGAGTATTTGAGCCAATCCAGGGCGCTATTAAAGACCTTGTTCACCGCCTCGGCTGGGGCGGCGCTGGTGAAGCTAACGTGAATAAAGCGAGCGGCCATTTATCGGTCCGACTCCTCGGACGGCTCAACCTGCGGGGGCGCACCTTCTGGATTTGGGATAACCGGAGACTCTGGAAGTTCCGCAAGCCCCTTAGCAGCCAGCACTAGCTGATGCTGCTGCCAGAGGATAATTTCCGCTCCCTCAAGCGTGGCAGAGACAGGATGTTTCTCCGCGTAGCGCAAAATCCACCAAATAACCAAGAGGGTCGTAGCGAGAACAGCCAGGATGCAGATTGCTTGAATAAGCCCAGAGGTGTATTTCGCTACCCCTATTGCGGCTATAAAGCCGCCCAACGCCACGAGCGCTATCTTGCCCACGATGCCGCCAAACTTGAACTTGTGGGCGGACTGCTCTGAAATGCCCAGCTTGGAGAGAATTTCCTGTACGAGTGGGGGGCCGGACATGGCCACAGATTATAGCCTTTTTGGCAGGTCATCGAAATGGCACCACTACCGCGCCGCCGGCCCGCCCCTGCGGGAAACCCTGCCGCCGCGCCAGATTGCAGTTAGCCGTGCGCCTTTACTGCCTACAAGCCCTTTGTTACGCTTCTCCTAATGCGCGCCGGCCGTACCCAGTCGAGTCCTTCCACCGCTGTCGATGCTACCGATTCAACCCTTTCGCCCATCACGAGCAAGGAGAACCAGTGGCTGAAGCGGTTCCGCGCGGCCCTGGCCGGCGATTCCGGCGAGGCGAACGTCGTGGGAATCGAAGGGCCCCATCTGGTGGAGGAGGCGCTCCGCTCGGGCGTGGAAATTCTCGCCGTGCTGGTGAGTTCGACGGGAGAAAAACAGCTGGAGGGCCTGGGCACGGCCGGCATGGCCGCGAAACAGTCCTCCGGGCTCCGCATTCTGCGAACCAGCGACCGCCTGTTTGCCTCGGCGGCGGAAACGCGAACTCCGCAAGGGATCGCGGCGCTCGTCCGCCTGCCGGAACACAGCTTCGAGGACGTGGTGCGCGGCCTGGCCCTGGCGGTGGTTCTCATCGGGGTGCAGGACCCGGGAAACGTCGGCGCCCTGGTCCGGTCGGCCGAGGCGTTGGGGGCCAGCGGCATGATTGCCGCCGCGGGAACGGCGAATCCATATGGGCCGAAGGCGCTGCGGGCCTCGGCGGGATCAGCCTTCCGCCTGCCGATTCTGCTTCGCGCGCAGCCGCCGGTGTTGCTCGCGCAGCTGCGCGTGGCGAGAGTCAAGCTGGTGGCGGCCACCTCGACCGTCGCGGGGCCCGGTCCACATCCGGTATCCCCGGACCGGCTCGATCTTCGCGGCCCGGTCGCGCTGCTCATCGGCAGCGAGGCGCACGGGCTGCCCGACGAGGTCCTTCGCTCGGCGGACGCCGCCGTCAGGATTCCACTTGCCGCGCCGGTCGAGTCACTCAATGCCGCCATCGCGGCATCGGTGATTCTGTACGAAGCCGCGCGCCAGCGCTTGGTGGCCGAAGGCGATCCATCTTCATCTTCAACCGGTTCGAAACGGAAATGAACGCGATGAACCGCTCCAGTTTTTTCCCAGAACGATGAGCCTCTTCGCCACATCCACCGGTCCGGGCAAAGGGTCCGCGCCGCTCGCCGACCGGATGCGCCCGCGCACGCTCGAGGAGTTCGTCGGCCAGGATCACCTGCTCGGGCTCGGCAAACCGCTGCGCCGGCAAATCGAGCGCGATGAAATCAGCTCGATGATCCTCTGGGGTCCGCCCGGCTGCGGCAAAACGACGCTCGCGCGAATCATCGCCCGGATGACCCGGTCGGAATACATACCGTTCAGCGCGGTGCTTTCAGGAATCGGCGAGATCCGGCGCGTGATGGAACAGGCCGAGCGGTGGCGGGAAACCGGGCACCGAACGATCCTGTTCGTCGACGAGGTTCACCGCTTCAATAAAGCCCAGCAAGACGCCTTCCTGCCGTGGGTCGAGCGCGGAAGCATCGTTCTGATCGGCGCAACGACGGAGAATCCCTCCTTCGAGGTGATCGGCCCGCTGCTCTCGCGGACAAAGGTTTACATCCTGCGGGCGCTCGAACCGGACCGGATTGTCACGCTGCTCGAAGGGGCGCTCGCCGACGCCGAGCGCGGACTGGGCAACCGGGCCGAGTACGGTGAAATCGCCGTCGATCCGGACCTGTTGCGGCGGATCGCCGTCTACGCGAGCGGCGACGCGCGCTCGGCCTACAACACGCTCGAAGCGGCCGTGCTCGGCGCCGCACCCGACGCGAGCGGCCGCCGCACGCTCACCGAGACGCTCGTCGAAGACGTACTGCAGCGGAAGCTGCTGCTCTACGACAAGGCGGGCGAGGAACATTTCAACCTGATTTCGGCACTTCACAAGTCGGTCCGCAATTCCGATCCGGACGCCTCGCTCTACTGGCTGGCCCGCATGCTCGAATCGGGTGAGGACCCCCTGTATCTGGCCCGGCGCCTGGTGCGCATGGCGAGCGAAGACGTGGGCCTGGCCGACCCCGCCGCCCTCGGCGTCGCCATGGCGGCCATGCAGGCGGCCGATTTCATGGGACCGCCCGAGGGGAATCTCGCCTTGGCTGAAGCGGCGGTATATTTGGCTCTGGCGCCGAAATCGAATGCCCTGTACACGGGCTACGGGAGGGTCCAAAAGGATCTGGCCGAAACCCAGGCCGAACCCGTGCCGCTGCATCTGCGCAATCCCGTCACCGGGCTGATGAAACAGGCCGGCTACGGACGCGGTTATCAATACGCCCACGATTTCGAGGAGAAAACGACGGATATGCCCTGCCTGCCCGATTCGCTGCGCGGCCGGCGTTATTACCAGCCGACCGCCGAAGGTTACGAGTCCCAGCTCCGCCAGCGCATCGAAGAACTGCTGCGCCGCCGAGCCGCAAACCCGCGGAAGCCGCAATCATGAGGCGCCCGGCCCACCACCAACCGGCCGCCGCCCTGGCCGCCCTCGCCCTGCTCTTTCTGGCGGCTCCCGCCATCGCGCAGGAGGCCCGATTCACCGTCAACGACGACTGCACCGCCTTCGCGTTCTCCCCCGACGGCACGCGCATCGTCTACGCGGCGCGGCGGTTCGGCAACGCGAAAATCCGCGTCCGGGGCAAGCAGCAAAAAATCCCCATCGAGCACGACGACATCTGGGAAGTGAATTTCAAGGGACGCATGCGCCGGTTGGTCGATGGCAGCAAACTCGTCAAGAGCGCGACCCCGTTCAGCTACGCCATCGAGGCCATTCGCCTGGGGCCCGACAACGACCACATGACCGTGCAGATGACCACGCGGACGTTCTCGGCCAAAGAGACCGCCGCCGGTCAGGGCAAGTCGGGCGAATTGACCGACCTGATGAACGGCGAGGGCAAGGAGATCGACATCGCGGGGACGAAGAACAGCATCATCCAGGGGGCGCTGAACGCGGTCTGGCTCGCCGACGCGCAAACGGTTGTCTACATGAAAGAAGCCCCGAACAGCCTGCTCTACACCCTTGCCTACATTCGCCCGGCCAGCGGCGTGGGTGGTTCCATGCTTCCCGGTCATTCCTTTGCCGCCGTCGCCTGGAATCCCGCCCACAATGTCGCCGCGGCCATCGAGCGAAATCCGGATCTGGCCGGGCCCATTCGCCTGGTCTGGATCGACCTGGTCCACCACACTGAACGCACCCTGGCCACACTCGGCGGATTCACCGGACATCTAACCGTTTCCCCGTCCGCCACGCAGGTCGCCTACTACCACGACGGCAATACCATTGCGATTCGTTCGGTCGCCCAGCCCGGCCAGGTGACACGAATCAAGGTTCCCTACGGCCGTTACGAATGGTCTCCCGACGGGACATACCTGCTGCTCAAGCCCGGACGCAACACGCAGAGCAATCTATTGATCTCCGTCAGCCTGCCGAGCGGCGAATACCACGATATTTATCACGGGCTCCTCTATCACGACTTCCACATTTCGCCCGACGGCCAGTCGGTCGCCGTCACCGAACCCGGGGAAGCAATCCTCAAGCTCTACCCCGCGCCGTAGTCTTTCTACGAACGCCCGTGCGACGGACGCCCTGGCGCCACTAGCGTAGTGATTCAGAAGTTCGTTGCGCGGTTTTCAGGGGGTCGGAGCTTTAGCTCCGACAGCAAGCCCCGCATTTTCAAGGGCTTTAGCCCCTGAAGCTCCGCCCGATTTGGGCAACCAATTTCTGAATCACCACACTAGCGTCAAGTTATGCGCGCTCGGGCCAGATGGCGGCCAGCGCCAAACCGACCGCGATACCGATCGACACCTCGATGAATCGGTGAATCGCCACCATCAACGCGTTGCCGGAACGAACGATCAGCATAACGATCGCCAGCGTGATCCCCGCATAGCGATACGCGTTTCTCTCCAATCGCAGAAGCGTGCAGATAAGGCCAAGCGAGAAGACACCCACGCCAAAAGCGAGCGTATTCCCACTCCCAAATGTCATCAACAGGGCCCCGCCAACAGCTCCCAGGGCGGTCCCTACGAACCGCTGGACGGAGATTGTCCATGCGGCACCGAGCGTGGATTGCAACACGATGAGGGTCGTGATCGAGGCCCAATAGGGCTTCCGGCAAAGCGACTGAACGAGCCACGAGAAGGGAAATAACCGCTCCTGTGGCCGTCCGGATGGAATGCTCGACCCACGGCCTCGTCATCCGTGCCGAGATCGTACCCTCGAGCGGCCTCATACATCCTCCTTTTGCCCGGAGCGATTCCGTGCGCTTTCTCGCGTGGAAAATCCTTTTCTAGCGGTACGGATAGAAAACGAAGAACAGCAACGAAATCAGCCCCAGCACCCACAACCCCCCGGCCACTTCCCTTCTCCGGCCCGCGACGACCTTGCAGAGGGGATAGAGAACCAGACCGGCCGTAATGCCGATCCCGACGTTGTAGGTAAAGCTCATCAGCGTGATCACGGCGAAGGCCGGGATCGATTCGGTGAGGTCGTCCACGGGCAGGCGCGTGATCGGCTCGAGCATCAGCAATCCGACGATCACCAGCGCCGGCCCGTACGCCTGGCGCGGGATGGCCGCGATGAGCGGGGCGAAAAACAGCGTCAGGACGAAGCAGAAGGCGGTGACCAGAGCGGCAAAACCCGTGCGCGCGCCGGCTTCGATCCCCGTAGCGGATTCGATGAACGCCCCGGCCGTGGTCGTGCCCACCAGCGGCGCCATCACGGTGGAGAGCGCGTCGGCCAGCATCGGGCGCTCGATCTGCGGAAGCTCGCCGCGCTCGTCGAGAAGTCCCGCCCGCGCCGATACGCCGATCAGCGTGCCCATCGTATCGACAAAGGCCATCACGAAGATGGTCAGCACGACGGGGAAAAATCCCCAGGTAAAAGCGCCGTGGAAATCGAGATGAAAGAGAAGCGGGGCGAGACTGGGAGGCGCGCTCACCCAGCCGCGGGGCAGCGGCACAAGCCCCGTCGCCATGCCCAAGGCCGTGGTGAGCAACATGCCGACCAGAATCGCGCCCGGGAAGCGGCGGATCATCAGCGCGGCGAGCAACAGAATCCCGCCCACCGCCAGAAGGACGGGCCCCGAGCTGATCAGGCCGGGCTTGACCGGCGCGCCGGCCGTTCCCAGCGCCACGATGCCGCACTCGTTCAGGCCGATGAAGGAAAGAAACAGGCCGATGCCGGCCGCAAAGCTGTAGCGCAACCCCTCCGGCACGGCGCGAACCAGCCACTGGCGAAGACGGAGCACGGTGAGCGCGAGGAAGAGCAGGCCGCCCAGGAAAACGGCGGCCAGCGCCTGCTGCCAGCTGTAGCCGAGCACGTGGACAACGGTGTAGGCAATGAAGGCGTTCTCGCCCATATACGGGGCGATCGCGAACGGGCGGTTGGCATAGAGTCCCATGATTACGGTGCCGAAAACCGCGACCGCGATGGTCGCCGTCATCGACGCCCCGGCCGGCATTCCGGCGGCGCGCAGAATCGCCGGATTCACCGCGACGATGTAGGACATGGTGAGAAACGTCGTGATGCCGCCGGCAACCTCGCGACGCAAATCGGTGGAATTTTCGGCGAAATGGAAGCGGCGCGCCAGGGCGGGCAGAAGCCCGCTCGATTCTTCGGGAATTATTTTCGGAGGGCGAGGGTCGTTTGATGCAATCATGGCGATGAAATCATGGCAGGGCCGTTTTCAGGTCCCGGCGCCGAAAGAGTATCATCTGGACGGCGGCTTCGTACCTGCCGGTTGCCGGGAAAGCACAACGAGCCCGCCGCTTTTTCCCCGCGCCCATGCCAATCTGGCCAAAACTGGCTCTCGCGCTTGCGATGCTCGTCCTGGCAACGCATTTGGCATTCATTTTATGGGTGATATTCGGCGCTCTGCTGACCCGGCGGCGGCGTCTGGCATGGGCGCACGGCTTCTGCTTGGTTTACGGCCTCATCATCGAAGTCGCTCCCTGGCCCTGCCCCTTGACCCTGGCGGAAAACTGGTTTGAGGTGCAGGCAGGAAGGACGCCCTATCGAGGGCCGTTTCTGCTGCATTACCTCGACGCGCTGGTTTACCCGCAAGTCCCGCCGCAGATCTTGATCTGGGGCGCGGCCACCGTCGTGGCGATCAATGCGGCCGTCTACTGGCGACGCGCACGGGCGCGGCCGGAACTGCCACCGGCCGAAAAACCGAAAACCAACCTTTGAAGGAAGATTCCAGCGAGAACTTCAATCCCGCGAACCAGCTGAGGATGTGTCACGGTTCCCATCCTGCAGGCCATTGCCGGGGCCGATAGAGTGCTAAAATGAAAAAACGGTGCGGAAAGTCCAGTCCATCGCGCTCATCCTGTCCTTGCTCCTGGCTCCGCTGGCTCTGGTGGCCAACAGCGCCTCCATGGCTCGCTACGAACAGCAGTTACGGATGATGGCGCATGACGATTATTGCGCGCACGCCGCTCCTCTCGGGATATGCGGCTGTTATCCCGGGAACGCCCCCGCGCCAATTGTCATTTCGCCTCTGCCCGAGATGCTGCTTTCCCGCCCCGTTTCAACTCCCTTGCTGCAAATCCGGCCGCAGGCGCGGCCGGCGCCCGATCTGATTTTCCCTGCCGGATTCTCTTCCGTCACCTTTCACCCTCCTCGCGGTTAATCGCTGAGACAGGCGATTTTTCAGGAATCAAGAGGAGAGGTGTGCATTGCTACGGACCAGGTACGTAATGGTCGCGTTGTTCCTGGCCGCGTGCTCGACCCCCGCACGCGCCACGATTTTCGGCTCGGTGCGCGGCGTTGTCCGCGACCCCCAGAATCAGCCGGTTGCCGGCGCGGAAGTTGCCATCCACGCCGTTTCGTCCGCATGGACGCAATCGACGAAGACCGACGCGAACGGCCAATTCATTTTTTCCGCCGTGACTCTGGGCGACTACACGGTCACGGTCAGCCAGCCGGGATTCGCGCCCGCGGAGCAAAGGATCACGGTTCTTTCCAGCACCTCGCCCCTCTATCGGTTCCGGCTGTCCCTCGCGGCGGTCGAGGGGAAAGTGACGGTCCACGCCGAGACGGAAGCGGCCACCGTCCAGACGGCGACGCCGACGACGCTTCTGAGCCGCGCCACCATCCGGCAGACGCCCGGCGCGACCCTCACCAACAGCCTGTCGATGATCACCGATTACGTGCCCGGCGCCTACATCACCCACGACATGTTGCATATTCGCGGCGGCCATCAGGTGAGCTGGCTGATCGACGGCGTTCCCATACCGAACACGAATATCGCCACCGATCTGGGCCCCGCGATCGATCCCCACGACATCGATTATCTGAGCGCGATGCGCGGCAGCTACAGCGCCGAATATGGCGACCGCACCTACGGCATCTTCAACGTCGTGCCCCGCACCGGCTTCGAATCGAACAATCAGGCCGACCTCATCACGACTTTCGGAAACTGGGACCACACGGACGACTATCTCGGCTTCGGCGGGCACACGCAGCGTTTTGCCTATTATGCGAGCTTGAACGGGAACCGGAGCAATTACGGGCTGGAAACGCCGATCGGGCAGGTCTTTCACGACGCGGAGAACGGCTACGGAGGCTTCGCGTCCCTCATCTTCGACCCCAACACCGGGAACCAGCTTCGGCTGATCGCCTCGCTGCGGCGCGATTATTACCAGATCCCTTACGACCCCAACCCGAATTCCCCCGACAATCGGATTTATGACACCAGCCGGCTTCGGGACGGGCAGCACGAGACCGACGGCTACATCGCCTTCTCATGGGTCCACACGTTCAACCCCGACACCCTGTTTACAGTTTCTCCCTTCTATCATTACAACGACGCTTACTACCAGGGCGCCAAGACCGATTATCCCGTTATCTCCGACGCGCAACTGACCGCCAATTACGGCGGCATGCAGGCGGCCCTCAACGCGCACGTCCTGGAAAACGATATTCAGCTCGGGGTGTACGGATTCGCGCAGCGCGAGAACAATTTTTTCAGCAACACATTCACGGATGGCAGCCCGAACTTCCCCGCCTCCTCGGGAGCCCTGACGGGAGGGCTGGAGAGCGCCTTCATCAGCGACAAATTCCAGCCAACGTCATGGCTGACCCTCCTCAACGGCCTGCGCCAGTCGCACTTTTCCGGGCAAATTGCGGAAAACGCGATTTCCCCTCGCGTTGGCCTGGCCGTCAAGGTTCCCTGGTTGCACTGGGTCTTCCAAGGCTTCTATGGCCATTACTATCAGCCGCCACCGCTGCTGACCGCTACCGGCCCCCTGCTCGCCCTGGCGAGCAGCCAGAATCTGGCGTTCAGCCCCCTGCACGGCGAGCGGGATGAAGAGAGCCAGTTCGGCGTCACGATTCCCTACCGCGGATGGGCCTTGCACGCGGACACGTTTCAAACCCGGGCGAAAAACTGGCTGGATCACAGCAATATCGGGGAATCCAACATCTTCTGGCCGCTGACGTGGGACGGGGCGTTGATCCAGGGCTGGGAGTTGACGCTGCGCTCAGCCCGCCTCTGGAAGCGCGCCCAGCTCCATCTGGCCTATTCCAATCAGATCGCCCGGGATCGCGGACCCTTCACGGGAGGCCTGGTCTGTCCAGCCTCGACGCTCGCGCAGTGCGAGCCGCCGCCGGGATACGCCCCCGTGGACCACGACCAGCGAAACACATTGAACATAGGCTTCGACACCCATCTGCTCTGGCAGACGTTCGCCTCGACGAATATTTACTACGGCTCGGGATTCACAAACGGGATGCCGAACGCGCAATATCCCGGCGCCTATCTCCCGCCGCACACCACGTTCGATCTTTCGCTGGGGAAAACCATCTCGGAAAATCTCACGATCTCGGCGACCGCGCTGAATGTGGCGAACCGCCGCGTCCTGCTGGACAACAGCCTGACGTTCGGAGGGTTTCACTTCAACGATCCGCGGGAGATTTACGTGCAAATCCAATACCGGTTCCACTACTGAGCAATATCGAGCAGGCATCCGGAAAGCGTTCAGAGGCGGCCGGCGCGGAAATGCTTGACGTGCTCCTTCATGATGCAGGCGTCCATGACCACGTGCAGGCCGGCCTGGCGGGCTTCTTCGGCGGCCTCGTGGTCCACCACCCCTTCCTGCATCCATACGGAACGGACACCCATGGCGATTGCGCTGCGGACGATCTCCGGAACGAAGTCGGAGCGGCGGAAAATATTGACGATATCGACGGGAACCGGGACGTCCTCCAGGCGGGGATAGGCCTTTTCTCCGAGCACTTCGGTTTGGTTGGGATTCACGGGGATGATCCGGTAGCCCACCGATTGCATATATTCCGCGACGCCGCGGCTGGGCCGGTAGACCTTCGAAGAAAGGCCAACGACGGCGATCGTGCGGCCTCCCTTGAGTATCTCCATGACCGGATCGAGCACGGCCCGCTTGGCAGGCCTTGCGGCCTCGGTAGAATCCGCCATCACCACGCCTCCTTAGAACAGTATGAGCGCTGGAAACGCCGCTTGCCAAACCCGCCGATCAAGCCTTTCGCGGCTCCGGCTTGCGTCTTTTCTTCCCGCGCGAGCGGGACGGCAGGGCCTCCAGCCGGGTCAACTCCGCCTCCAGCGCGCGGATTTCTTCCGGCGTCAGGATGCGCCACCTGCCGGATTTGATCTCTCCCAGCTCGATCGGGCCGATCGCCACGCGTTTCAGCTTTTCGACCGGATGCCCGATTTCAAAGAGCAGGTTGCGCAGGCGGTCCTGGCGCGCCCCCAGCAAGCGCACCTCATACCACGGGTTCGGCCCGGGACGGTACACGCGAATCGGACAAACGCGCCGCGTGATGGTCTGCATCTCGCCGGGGGTCAGCGGATTTTTGATTTTGACCTGGTAGGTTTGCGGGAGCCCGCCGCGCAGGCCGCTAAACAGCCGCGCGGCAAAATCGCCGTCGCTCGTCAGCAGGATCAGGCCCGTGGAATGGTATTCCAGCCCTCCAACCGGGAACACGCGGCCGCTGACGCCGCGCAGGCAGTCCTGGAGCGTGGCGCGCCCGCTCGGATCGGCGAGCGAACTGACGCAGGCGTCCGGTTTGTTCAGCGCCAGGGAAACGCGCTGCTGCGGCAGGCGCAACGGCTTGCCGCCGACGCGGATCGAATCCCGTTCCGGATCGGCCTTGGTCCCCAGGACGGCGACGATCTTTCCATTCACCTCCACTTGACCGGAAACGATCAAATCTTCGGCGCGCCGCCGGGAAGCAATACCGGCCTGCGCAATTATTTTCTGGATTCGTTCGAGCATGGCGGCTGGACCTCGTCTCCGGCTGAGTCAACTCGCGTCACCACGACGCGTTTGGATCTTGCGGCAGGTCCTGCTCCGAAGCCGCTTCGGTATCCTGCGGCTCGGGCGCGGAAGACTCGACCGGCTCTTCCGGTGTCTCCGATGTTTCGGGTGTTTCCGGCGCTTCCGGCGCTTCGGGCGTCTCCGCCTCGGCGGTCGCTTCCACAGGCTCCGCTTCGGTTTCGGGAGGGGTTTCGGGAGCGGTTTCGGCCTCGGGCGCAATTTCCGCCTCGGGCGCGGCTTCGGCTTCGGGTTCCCCTGCGGGCCCGGATTCGAGGCCGATTTCCGGTCCGAGGGCTTCGCGGGCGAACTGTTCAAACTCTTTCAGGCTGGGCAAATCATCCATATCGTCCAGCCCGAAGCGAACCAGGAACTCCTTCGTGGTGCGGTAAAGGATCGGACGGCCGATCACCGCTTTACGCCCGGCGGTGGTCACCAGCCGCTTATCGAGCAGGGTCTGGATCACGCCCGACGCGTTGACGCCCCGCACCTCGTGGATTTCCGGGAGCGTGATCGGCTGCCGGTAGGCGATCACGGCCAGCGTCTCGAGGGCCGGCATGCTCAGCCGAACCGGCGGGCGCAGGCTCTTGATGAATTTCCGCACGACTTCGTGATGGCCCGGTTTGGTGGAATATCGATAGCCGCGCGCCACGCGCCGGATTTCAATTCCTCGATCGTCGGCGCCGCACGCGGCGATCATCTCTTCGAGGGCGGCGCGCACCTCGTCCGGCCCCGTTCCGGTCGCCTCGGACAGCTGTTCGAGCGTCGCCGGCTCGTCGGCCGCGTAGATGATGGCTTCGAGCGCCCCTTTCAATTCGGCTGGATTCATCGTCAGTTGTATTCCCTATCGAGAGCCCCGAGCGGGCTTTTTCCCGACTCCTCTTGAAACACTACGTCAAACATCTTGTGCTTGCGCAGCACGATTTCGTCAAAAGTTTTTTCCTGGACCACCAGAATCGCTTCCAGCCGCACCAGTTCCAGCACGGCCAGGAAAGCGGCAATCATCGCGCGCCGCGTCGGGCAGCTCTCAAAAAAACCGACCAGTTGCAGCGAATCGGTTTCGCTCAGCCGGGCGCAGAGCTGGGTCATCATCGCCGCCACGGTGAATTCGTCCCGTTCGAGCTCGATATCCTTCCGCTCGCTCCGCCGGTCGAGCACCTGCTGAAACACCTTCACCAGATCGACGACCGAAACCATGACATCGCGCTCGGATTCGCCGCCTTCGTACAGGCTCAGGTCGGGCCTGGTCCAGACGTGATCCTCGATCTGCTGGCGCTCGTGGAGCATCTGCGCGGCGCTCTTGAACTGCTCGTGTTCGAGAAGCCGGTGGACCAGTTCCTCGCGCGGGTCCCCGGCCGGGTCCTCGCCGGGCAGAACCGGCTCGGCCGGCAGGAGCATTTTGGATTTGATATAGATGAGCGTCGCCGCCATGTACAGGAAATCGGCCGATATGTCGATGTCGTGCCGGTCGAGGTGCCGTAGATATTCGAGGTATTGTCCCGTGATCGAGGCGATCGGAATATCGTGAATATTGATCTGCTGCTTGCGAATCAGGTCGAGCAGCAGATCGAGCGGACCTTCGTAGCGTTCGAGCTGAATCTGATACGGGAGCGAGGGCCGAGCCAGTTCAGTCACTTTCGCTCCAGAGCGGCTCGGCCGGCTTGGACGCCGTGCGCGCCCGGAGCGTCTGAGCGGCCGCGGGGCCGAAAATGGCTTCGCGCACCCGTTTCATCGTTCCCCGCGCCACGCGGCCGGCCCGCTTCGAGCCCTTTTCCAGGATTTGCCGCACGCGATCGGGGTCGGATTCGAACTGTTTGCGCCGCTCCTGCACCGGCTCGATCCAGCGCACCAGGTTTTCACCCATGGCCCGCTTGCACTCGACGCAGCCGATCCCCGCCGAGCGGCAACCGGATTCGGCCCACGCAACCATGTCGGCGGGGGAAAACAGCTGGTGATAAGCGAAAACGGGGCAGATCTCGGGCCGCCCGGGATCGGTGCGGCGGACGCGCTGCGGATCGGTCATCATCCCCAGCACTTTCCTCCGAATCGCGTCGGGTTCGTCGCGCAGCCAGATCGCGTTGCCGTAGCTTTTCGCCATGCGCCGGCCATCGGTGCCGGGAAAGCGCGGCGTTTCCGTCAGCATGGCCTGCGGCTCGTGCAGGGGCACCCGAACGTCGAAATATTCGCGGGCTTTGCCGATCTTTTCCAAGAAATTGTCGGCGCCGACCTCCCTCACGGCAGCCAGAAAATCTGACTCGCTGGGCCGCATTACATATCCTCGCCTTGGATCCGGCAGTTCCGGGGTGACAGCCTCTGTCTTGGGCCAATCGAACTCAGCCCACAGAAGGCGCCTAGAGGGCAGCGCATTCATGACCAACTCCCTTGCCCACTTGGCACCCAGGTCATTAAACAGCTCATCCTTAACCCGCACTCTGAACAGGGAATTGAACCGGCGGACAACCTCGCGTGACAGCTCGATGTGCGGCACCTGATCCTCGCCGACGGGAACCAGATCGGCGTCGTACATGACGATATCGGCCGTTTGCAGCAGCGGATAGCCGAGGAAGCCGTACGTGCCGAGGTCTTTGTCCCTGAGCTGCGAAATCTGTTCCTTATAGGTCGGCACGCGCTCGAGCCATTCGAGCGGGGTAATCATGGAAAGCAGCAGATGCAGTTCGGCGTGCTCGGGCACCATCGACTGCACGAACAGGGTGCTCTTTTCCGGATCGATTCCCATCGATAGCCAGTCGAGAGCGATGGCCAGGGTATTCTGCGGCACCAGGCGCGTATCTTCGGCGTAGTGGGTGGTCAGCGCGTGCCAATCGGCAACGAAGTAAAAGCAGTCGTACTCCTCCTGCATCCGCACCCAATTCGACAGCGCGCCGAAGTAATGTCCCAAATGGAGCGGGCCGGTGGGCCGCATTCCGCTCAGCACGCGCCGGCGGCGCTTTCGCGTCTTCGCGGATACGATGCGCTGGACGCCTTGAGAATCCGAGCCTGTCACTCTACTGGCCCCTTTCGCGGCCGTCGTGGCCGCCGAGCAGATCCCGAGCGATCACGAGGCGCTGAATTTCGCTGGTCCCTTCGTAAATCGTCAGGACGCGGGCATCGCGATAGAAGCGCTCGATCTCGCTTTCCCGCGAGTATCCGGCGCTGCCATGAATTTGCACCGCTTGATAGACCACTCGATTCGCCATTTCGCTTGCGTACAATTTTGCCTGCGAGGAAAACCGCCCGAGCCGCCCCGCGCCCTGATCGCGAAGCCAGGCCGCCTGCCAGACGAGCATCCGGGCGGCGTCGATCTCGGTCTGCATATCGGCCAGCTTCCACTGGATGGCCTGGAACCCGGAAATCGCCTGCCCGAACGCGCGACGCTGTTTGGCGTAGCGAACCGCCATCTCGAGGGCGCCCTGCGCCACTCCCACCGACTGCGCCGCGATCCCGATTCGTCCCGAATCGAGCCCGGACAGGGCGATTTTCAGTCCTTCCCCCTCCGCCCCGAGCATCTGCCCGGCGTCAACCGCGCAGTCCTCGATCGCGATCTGGGCGGAATGAGAAATTCGCAAGCCCATTTTATCTTCGTACCGAACGATGTGAAAGCCGGGCGCGCCGGGCTCGACCAGAAAGGCGCTGACGCCGCGCCGTCCGGCGCCGGGATCGGTCTTGGCGAAAACAATGTAAAGACCGGCCTGGCCGCCATTGGTGACCCATATCTTCGTGCCGTTCAGCACGTACCGGTCGCCACGACGCTCGGCGCGCGCCTGGATGGCGCCGGCGTCCGAGCCCGCTTCGGGTTCCGTGAGGCAAAAAGCGCCCAGGATTTCCCCCGATGCCAGGCGCGGCAGCCAACGCTCCTTTTGCGTCTGCGTGCCGTGCCGGAGCAGGGGCCCGGCGACGAAATTCGTTACGCTGAGCGTTACGGCGGTCGAGGCATCGACGCGGGCAACTTCTTCCAGCATCGCGACATAACTGACGGTGTCGGCACCCACACCGCCCCATTCCTCGGGAATCAGCATCCCGCAGAAACCCAGTTCCCCCAGCCGGCGCATCTCTTCGGCGGGAAAGTGCTCTTCCCTCTCGTATTGGCGCAGGTGAGGGCGCAGCTCGGTTTCCATGAACTGGCGAGCGGTGTCCCGCACGAGTTTCTGCTGGTCGTTGAGCGCAAAATCCATCGTTGTTTTCCCCGGGACATGGCCCGGGTCACGCCGTTATTTCCGAGCCCGTTATTGCCGAGCCCTATTTCCGAGCCCCGTTTCCGAGCCCTATTTCTGAGCGATGCTAGCACGCCCGGCGCGCCGCTCCCAACCCGCCGCTCCATCGGGAACCGGGCGGGAACCGGGCGGGAACCGGACGGGAACCGCTTCGCCTGCTACCATAGAGACAGGTGAATTCGCATTGTCCGAGGAGGACAGGATGTCCGCTCCGCACAGTTCCAGCCGGCCCCTTCCGGGGCCGCAGCGTTTCCAGCAGATGCATTTCTCTTTCGCAGCCGAACGCGTTTTGTCGGCTTCCTTGCAGCTGAACGTCTTCTCCACCATCGCCGCCGGCAAGCAATCGGCAACGGAGATCGCCGCGGCCACCGGGGCATCCGAGCGCGGCATGCGCATGCTGCTCAACGCGCTGGTCGCCTTCGAGCTGCTGGGCAAACGCGACGGGGCCTACGAGCTGACCGCGGACGCCGAGCGCTATCTGGTACGGGAAAGCCCGGACTACATGGGCGCGATGTTCGAAAGCGACGAAATGTGGGACACGTGGAAAAACCTGGCCGAAGCGGTGCGCCTGGGCGCATCTCCCCGCTCGATCAACCGGCACGAAGTGGCCGAGGCATTTTTCCCCACCCTGATCCGCACGCTGCACATATCCAACCGCGAACCGGCGCGCCGTCTGGCCGCGCAGATCGTCCGGCCCGGCGCGACAGCGGGACTGCGCGTGCTGGACATCGGCTGCGGGTCGGGGGTCTGGAGCCTGGCCGTGGCCGCGGCCGATCCGGAAGCGCGCGTGGTCGCGCTCGACCTTCCCAAGGTGCTCGAATCCACCCGCCGGTTCGTGGCCGCCGAATCCATGAGCGAGCGCTACGAATTCATTCCCGGCGATTTTCAAGACTTCGAATATCCCGCGGGAAAATTCGATCTGGCGATCCTCGGAAACATCGTTCATGCGGAAAACGAAACCCGGACGCGCCGCCTCTTTTCGCAAATCCACCGCGCGCTCGGCCCCGCCGGACGCCTGGCGATCATCGACATGATCCCCAACGAAGAGCGCACCGGCCCGCCGTTCCCGGTTCTCTTCGCGCTGAACATGCTGCTTCACACCGACGAGGGCAACACCTACACGATGTCTCAATATGGGAACTGGCTTGCCGGGGCCGGGTTCGCGGGCGTTGAAACCGTCGACATCGCCTCCCACTCCCCGGCGATCGTCGCAACGAAATCGTAGAACACAAGAAGGAAGAAGCCGGCGCACAACCGAGGTCTTGCGAGGTCTTGCGGAATTCGCGGCCGGGGAACCGCGGGCCATGATCAACGACTACAGGGCCGAGGGCTACAGTTTGAACAGTTCGCGCAGGCGCCGCGTCTGCGTGCGGCTGACGGGCACTTCGCTCTGGCGCCGGTCGGCCATGCGAAGCATATAGCTCGACTTGAACCAGGGCACCACTTCCTTGATGTGGTTGATGTTCACCAGATGAGAGCGGTGCGGGCGCCAGAAGGAATCCGAGTCGAGCGTGGTTTGCAGATCCTCGATCGTCCGGAAATTCGACACCCCTTCCAGCTCGCGCGTGCAGACCGAGATCACTCCCTCGTCAATCGCCGCGCAGACGATATCGTCGGCCGAAACGAGTAGAAGCCGGCCGGCGACTTTCAGCAGAAGCTTGGCCGGCGGGGCCGGCTTGGGCGCCGCGAGTTGTTCGAGCAGCGCATCGAGCCGGTGCGCGGAGGGGGAAGGTCCTTCGATCACCCGCCGCGCCCGTTCGATCGCCTTGGCGATTCGATCCCGGTCGAACGGCTTGAGAACGTAGTCGACCGCGTTCACCTCGAAGGCGTGCACGGCGTAGCTGTCGAATGCGGTGGCAAAAATCACGTGCGGAACCGGCAGCTTCAGCTCCACGACCTTGCGCAGCACCCCGAAGCCGTCCAGGCCCGGCATCTGCACGTCCAGAAAAATCAGGTCGGGGGCGTGTTCCTTGATCAGAGCGACGGCTTCCAGCCCGTTTCTGCCCTGGCCGATGACGCGAATTTCCGCGAAACTCTTGAGCAGATAGGCGAGTTCCTCGCGGGCAGGCTTCTCATCGTCGACGATCAATGCGTTGATCTGCGCGGTCTGCGTGGGAGTCACGCAAAAAGTATAGGGAACCCGGTGCAGGCCCGCAAGACCGGCGGCCCCGCCGGGAATGCCCGGGCGGGTTTCATCATCGGCTCGGCCGCATATGTCCCATGGCCCGCACGCGCGCCGGCCGGGTTTGCATACTATAGTGGCGAATTCAAACTCTTGGCGCCCGGAGCGGTTGCGCCGGCCGCCGCAAAGCCTCGATGGGGGAGACCAGATGAAAGACAAACGCAGCCAGCAAGCCCGCGTCATGAAAAGCCGCCTGGTGTATCACGGCCCGCTCTTTGACGTGAAGCGCGAACAGGTGCGCGAGCCCGGAGGAGTCGTGGCGTCGCGCGACATTGTCGTCCATCGCGGCTCGATCGTGCTCGTTCCGGTGCTCGATGACGGCCGCATCCTGATGGTTCGCCAATACCGTCATGCCATGGGCCAGTTTCTTTGGGAACTGGTGGCCGGAGGAATCGAGCCCGGCGAGCGCCCCGCCGCTGCCGCCGCGCGCGAACTCATCGAGGAAACCGGATACACGGGCCGGCGCTTTCGCCGCCTCACGGAGTTTTTCCCCACGCCCGGGTTCGTCAGCGAACGCATGGTGATCTATCTCGTGAAAAATTTGTGCGCGGGAACGGCGCGGCCCGAAGCGGACGAAAAACTCCGCGTCGGCGCTTTCGCCCTGTCCGATCTCGAGCGCAAAATCCGCCGCGGCGTTATCCGGGACGGCAAAAGCATCGCCGGCATTCTGTTCTACGCCCGTTTCGCCGCCCCTCGCTCCGGCCGTCTCGCCAAATCGTCCACGGCATCTTGACACTTCCCTCCGCTTTGATAAACTCTGCCGCGTTTTTCACGGAAGAGGGGCCCCGTCGCGAGTGGGCCGCCTCTTTTCCGCAAAATCGGGAGCGGAGCGGAAGGATGAGCGAGGGAGAAAAGGAGCGGGTAACCGGTCAGGTCAAGTGGTTCAACAACGCCAAGGGTTACGGATTCATCGGGCGGGACGGCGGCAACGATATCTTCGTGCACTATAGCGCGATCGTCGGAGACGGATATCGCAGCTTGCAGGAGGGCGAGGCCGTCCAATTCGACATCGTGCAAGGACAAAAGGGTCCGCAGGCCGCCAACGTCATGCGAATTTCCTGAGATTCCAACACCACCTGTAGCTCCACGGACGGGCCGCGCCGCGTCTCTTGCATCCGCGACCGCGACGCCCATCTGTGTCTTGTCCCCTTCCCCGACTCACTATAAGATGCGGCCATGGAAAACCGGGAAGTCGCGCGCATCCTTCTCCAGACCGCCCAACTGCTGGAAATCGACGGCGCTCCCGTCGGCCGCTACCGGAGTTACGAACGGGCCGCCGAATTGCTCTCCAACATCTCCGAGCGCGTCGAGGACCTGGCGGGCGATCCGAAACAACTGATGGAATTGCCCGGCATCGGCGAGGGCCTCGCCGGGCATATCCAGGAAATTCTCAAGACCGGCGATTACAGCCTCCGCCGCAAGCTGCTGAATAAATATCCCGAAACCATTCTCCACCTGCTCGACCTGCAATCGCTCGGACCGAAAAAGGTCGCGCTCATCTGGAAGCGGTTTCACGCCGGCACCGTGGAAGAGGTCGCCCGTCTGGCTCGCGAAGGAAAGCTGCGCGCCCTGGCCGGCTTCGGCGAGAAAAGCGAGCAGAATATTTTGCGGGCCGCCGAAACGCTTCAGAAGACCGCCGGGCGTTTTCTGATCCACGTGGCCGACGAAACCGCCCAGGCCCTCGTCGCTCATATCCGGAAGCTCGGCCGCGCGGTCGATTCGGTCGACGTGGCCGGATCGTTGCGGCGCCGGAAGGAGACGATCGGCGATCTCGATCTGCTCGTCAGCCTGCCGGGCGGCCGGGCGGGGGAGACAGCGGCCGCGTCGCTCGCCGATCATATCCTGGAATTTCCCGGGATCGAGCAGCTTCTGGCTCGCGGCGAAAATAAAATCAGTTTCCGCCTGGACAGCGGGCTGCAGGTGGACGTTCGTCTGCTCGAAACCAGGCACCGCGGCGCCGCTCTGCTCTATTTCACGGGATCGAAGGAACACAACGTCACCCTGCGCGGCCGCGCCAACAAGATGGGGTACACGCTGAACGAATACGCCCTGGCCACGCTCGAAGGCGAGCGCCCGGTGGCGAGCGAGACCGAAGCGGCCATCTACAAAAAGCTGGGCCTCGCGTTCATCGAACCGGAACTGCGGGAAAACACCGGGGAAATCGAAGCGGCGGAAAAGAAGCGCCTGCCGGAACTGGTCGAGCTCGGCGACATCCGGGGCGACCTGCAAATGCATACGGTCGCCAGCGACGGCCGCAACACGATCGAGGAAATGGCGCAGGCGGCTGCGCGGCTGGGCTACCAGTACATCGCCCTCACCGACCATTCGAAAGCCGTCACCGTCGCCAACGGGCTCGACGAAAAGCGCACCGTCGAGCAGATCCGTCGGATCGCCGACGCCGCCCGGAAAATCGACGGGATTCATCTGCTGGCCGGGAGCGAAGTCGATATTCTGAAAAACGGCCGCCTTGATCTGGACGACGAGGTGCTCGCGCAGCTCGACGTGGTCGTTTGCTCGGTCCACTCCTTCATGAACATGGAGCGCGGCGCGATGACCGAGCGCCTGCTCGCCGCCATCGAAAATCCGTATACGCAAATCATCGCCCACCCCACCGGGCGGCTTCTGCTGCGTCGCGAGGCTTTCCCCTACGATATGGAAAAAATTCTCGACGCCGCCGGCAAGCACGGCGTGGCGATGGAATGCAACGCCTATCCCGACCGGCTCGACCTGAACGACGTCCACTTGCGCATGGCCAAGGAGCGCGGCGTCAAAATTACGATTTCCACCGACGCGCACACCACGAAGAACCTCGAATACATGAAGTACGGGGTGGGCATGGCGCGGCGCGGCTGGATCGAGCGCCGGGACGTCCTGAATACCCTGCCCTATGCCGAATTCAGGCGCGCGCTGCGCCCCAAACCGGGCGCCCGCCGCACCCCTCGCCGCAAAAGCGCCTGAATCCTTTTCCGGGGATTATCCCTGAACGCCGGCCGCCCCGACGCTTTCATTGCGGGTCTCGGCCAACTGCTCCCTGATTTTCCGGCGCGCCGTGATCGCCGAGAGCACCAGCAGGCGGTCTGCCTCCGCCAGCAGGGTTCCAGGCTCCGGCAGGACCACTTTTCCATTGCGCAAAATGGCGACTAGCTCGACCGGCTCCGGAACCATCCAATCGTCAAAGGTTTGGAGGGGCTGCCCGCACAGAGAGCTTCCCCGCGGCAGGATGCCGATGCTCAATTCGCGACGCATGGAGAGTTCGAGTGACACTCCGGAATCGAGCAAGGCCACCAGGTCGAGGTGTCCCACCTTTGCCGCTCGCGCAATCCCCCGCCCAAAATCTGCGGGAACTTCCAGGCCAGAAGCCCGACGCCCAATCCGCCCAGGGCCGGCTTCCACGTAGACGGAATCGGCAGCTCGCGGAAGGCGTCGCGCAGCCCGTAGAAAACCATCGGCAGAAGCGTCGCCACCAGTGCGGCAAGGACGCCCAGCACCCCGAACCATAGGCATGCAATCGGCTGGTACGCACCGGAAGAACTCGCGGGAAAGGCGAACAGGTGCTGCCAGCTGACGAAAAGTCCATTGACCGCGTAGGCGGCAATCGAAGCCAGCAGCGTGTAGGCCAGCGCGCCGATAACGCCGAGCAGCACGGCCTCGGCCAGCAAACGGGATTCCCTGAGCTGACGTGCGGCGCCGGAAGCGGCGGTGGAGGGAACGTGGTTTGCGCTCTCAGCCATGGTCCAATTGGCCTGCGTCTCTACTGCAAATTGTTACTTTCGGAAAAGCGGTCGCGCCGGTAAAGCTTTTGACCCTACTTTGGAGGATGCCATAAACCCTTCACCGGCGCACCCTTCTCCGTATTTCACAACAGAAACGGATGGCTGAAAATCTATGCTTTTGCCGCTTTTTTCGAGTGAAAAATGCAGAACGAAACCCATCGGCGCGGGCCGCGGGTGGCCGTTTTTCTCTGCCCGACGTTGCAAAAGCGGCGTCGGTCACGCATGATAGTTTCCTTTGACACATAGCGAGGGGGACATGGTGGAGAAAGAGCAGACACCGCCCCGGCCGAAAATCGCGCCGGCCAGCGGAACGCTGGGTATTTTGACAGTCGGGTTGGGCGCCGTCGCGACGACTTTCATCGGCGGTGTGGAATTGGTACGCCGCGGCGCGGCACCGGGCGTGGGATCGTTGACGGAGATCGGAACCATCCGTTTGGGAAAGCGGACCGAGGGCCGCTCCCCGAAAATCCGCGATTTCGTGCCACTGGCCAAGCTGAACAATCTGGTCTTCGGCGCCTGGGATATTTTCCCGGACAACGCCTACGAAGCGGCCCGCAAGGCGGGCGTCCTCGAGCAGCCGCATCTGGAGCGGATCAGGCCGTTTCTCCAAAAAATTCGCCCGATGAAGGGCGCCTTCCAGCGCGATTACGTTCGCCGGCTCGACGGGCCGCACGTCAAGAGCGGCCGGAATAAATTCGCGCTCGCCGAACAGATTCGCGAGGATATCCGCGCGTTTCGCCGCAAATCGAAGGCCTCGCGCATGGTGGTGATCTGGTGCGCGTCCACCGAGATATACATGAAGCCGCACAAGGTGCACCGCGACATCGCGAGCTTCGAGCGGGCCATGAAAGAAAATCATCCGGCGATTGCCCCGTCGATGCTCTATGCCTGGGCGGCGCTGAAGGAAGGCATCCCATTCGCCAACGGCGCGCCGAATCTCACCATCGACATCCCGGCCCTGCAGCAGCTCGCCATGGAAAACCGCGTTCCCGTCGCCGGCAAGGACTTCAAGACCGGCCAGACGCTGATGAAAACGATCATCGCTCCCGGCCTGAAGGCGCGGATGATCGGCGTCAATGGGTGGTTTTCGACCAATATCCTGGGCAACCGGGATGGCGAGGTGCTCGACGATCCCGCCTCGTTCAAGACGAAGGAAGAATCCAAGCTTGGCTCGCTCGAATACATCTTCCAGCCGCACCTCTACGGCGAACTGTACAACCACATCTACCACAAGGTCCGCATCAACTATTACCCGCCGCGCGGCGACAACAAGGAAGGCTGGGACAACATCGACATCTTCGGCTGGCTCGGCTACCCGATGCAGATCAAGGTCGATTTTCTCTGTCGCGACTCGGTGCTCGCCGCGCCTCTCGCGCTCGATCTCGCCCTGTTCCTGGATCTGGCGCAGCGCGCCGGATTGCACGGCATTCAGGAATGGCTGAGCTTCTATTTCAAATCGCCGATGTGCGCGCCCACGCTCTATCCCGAACACGACCTTTTCATCCAGCTGATGAAGCTCAAGAACACGCTGCGCTGGATGAAGGGCGAAAGCCTGATCACCCATCTGGGCCGCGAATACTACGACTGACCCGGCGGCGTCCGTATCCCGCCGACCGCCGGGCCGTCGCCCGATCGCTGTTTTGTTGATGCGACCGTGCAAAAAATTCCATGCTTTTAGGCCCCTCCGACGCTTGACGGGAAGATTCCATTTCGGTATGTTCGGCCACTAATCATTAGTTGAGTGGAATCGCGTCCCCCCGGAGGAGGAATGGACCAAAAAGGCGTTCTGGAATACGCTCGTAAGCACGAAGCAAAGATGTTGGATTTACGCTTCACCGACCTGCCCGGTCTTTGGCATCACATCAGTTTTCCCATTCATCAACTCGACGAACAGGCATTCGAAGACGGCTTCGGCAT
>DATLRW010000116.1:0-26336 GCA_035534495.1 Candidatus Dormiibacterota bacterium
CGCGTCTCCGACCATCGCATCGGCCTCACCCTGCACCAGCTCGATAGCGTCATGGAAGGCAAACTCGCCCCGATGGTCGACGCCCTGGTCGGTCACTACGAAACCGAGCGTCTGAGCAAGGAACTGGACGCAGCCTAAGGCGGCCCGTTCGCCACGCCCAGCGCTCGGGAGGGCCAGTCCTCCATTCTATAAACCCAGGCAATGTGAATTTACCTTTCCGCGTGTGCCGGTTCTGTGCTATGTGGGAGCGTAACCCGCCACGTCGGGATGATTACTACACGCGGCTTCTGGAGGCGTCCTAGAAATCCAGGACCGGGCAGAACATTGGTGGAACTTCGGAAATGACGAACCCGTTGGCGTCCCCGGCAAACTACCCGGAGATGCTAAACAAGATCTCGATCTGGACCTTCGTCAGTTCCTTTGCCCTTACACTCGTGGTCGGTGCCGCATGCCCGGCCGCAGCGCATGCTCTCGGTAAGTATCACGTTAGGATCGACGTCTACGGTGGGATCGCCGTCCCACTGATGTACATCGTTCCTCCCGTTGTCATATCGGTTGTCTTTCGGATCGTCCGGCTCCACGACAAGATCTCAGACCGCTTCGCGATTCGCCAGAACTTCGACGTGTTCCACATCCTGCTTCCTCTGGCTGGAACGGTCGGATACGCGCTCGACCTGGACAGGCTGGAGGTTCTAAAGAAGGAACGCAGGCAACTGATGAATAAGACGTTCTACCGCTATGCGAGCTCCACCGAACCTAAGATTCAGAGGCACTTGATCACTCGTGCGCTTGATAACTGGTCGTGGTATTGGATCCTCATCGAATTTCTGGTTATTGGCACCTTTGCCTTTTTCTTCCTGTTGCTCTGCGGCGCGTACCACGCCGCGGCATGGTTGGGCGCTGCTTTGCTCCTATTAACGCCTCTCGGGATTTTCGGGGGTCGGTTTTGCGTCCGCGCGGCGGATGCCGAAGTCAGGGAAATTCTCGCAAATGCGGATCGCTGTCGCGAGATCAAGGCAGTCTTCGATGCGCTATATCGTCCAGGGTGACTTAATTAAAACGGAAAACTGCGCCAAGCCCTGTGCGCAAGCCAGCCAGTGGGTCCTCTCATGGATTCGGACACTACCGGCAGACGCCGTGGTCCTGGACTTTGGCTGTGGGAAACTCAGATACACGCTCCCAATGGCTAAGCGCGTGCGCTCCGTTTTTGCCGTGGATTCCTCCTACCAAATCTTTCGAAAGCAAACCATAAATGGAAGACGTACCTCCGTTGAGGCTTACGCCAGGAGATTCCTGACGAACGTGCACGTGTGTCCGGTGGAGTCCGGGCGGTGGAGACGCACCTTTGACGTAATCCTCTGCGCGAACGTGCTGTCGACGATCCCCGAGCCGAGCGTTCGACAACTCCTGCTTCGCCGCCTGGCCTGTAGGCTGAAAGGAAAGGGAGTACTCCTCGTGTGCGTCCAGTTCCGAAACTCACACTTCGCCGGGTGGGCATACAATCCGCGCGCACGGCGTTATAACGATGGCTGGCTAGTGAAAAATGCCAGGGGCACTTCATTCTATGGGATCATTCCCCCCGCCAATCTTATCAATGCCTGCAAACGTGCAGGCCTGACCGTGGTCGGCGGCGGGTCGCACGGAGAGTCGGCCTTTGTGACCGCGACCCGGGAAAAAGTAGATAGTTCGAGCCGCCCACCGCGCTATCCCTGCTCGGGGGCGCCGGCGGGAGCGGGCGGAACGGCGGAGACGGGGATGCGCGTGCCGGCCGGGCGAGCCGAGGGCGGCGAAGCGGTGAAGGCGTTCCAGAGCAGCCAGGCGTAAAACGGGCCGTAGGTCAGCCACAGATAGAGCGGCTCGAAATGCCACACCCCGAGCGCCTGATACCCGATCAAAACCTCATACGACAAAAATTGCAGGATGGTCAGCAGCAGCCAGGGCGCCAGGTAACGCGATTCGCCGACCAGCGCCATCATGGGAACGACCCAGGTGAAATACCAGGGGTAGGCGTTGGGGGAAAACAGCAATATCGCTCCGAAAACCAGCAGCGCCGCCCGCGCCGGATCGAGCCGCCGGGCCGCCGCCCACAGGGCCAGCCCGGCGACCACGCCGATGCCCAGGCCGAGCGGCAACAGGTTCGAGTGGGTGATGTGCTGAAGAACCGGATACAGGCTGGCGTTGTTGTCCTGGAAGCCCGTCTGATACTGCCGGAACGTCGTTGCCAGCGCGCCCACGGCCGAGCGATAGGGCCACAGGCAGGCCGCCGCCAGCCCGCATCCGGCCAGAACCGAGGCCCAGCCGCGCCGCGGCCAGCCCAGCCGAACGGCCCAAAGGGGAATCAGGACGGCGGGGAAGGCTTTGGCCAGGATTCCCGCGGCCAGCAGAAGCGTTGACACTACCCGGCGCGGGCCTATAATCAATACGATGGCTCCAACGGTTGCGGCCAGTGCCAGCGCATCGTTGTGGCCGCTGGCGGCAAACTCCACGACGACGAGCGGATTCCATCCGTAAAGCGCAAGTTGGTAGTTTCGGATTCGGCCTTGGCGTGCGCACCAGGCCAGCGCCCCGAGAACCAGCAGGTCGGCCAACAGGAACGGTATTTTGAACGCCGCCGGACCGGGAAAGAGACGCCAGGCCGCCCGGAAAACCAGTTCCGAGAGGGGCGGGTAGACCGTCCGGATTCCCTGGCCGGGGATGCTGCGAATCGAGTGAACGGCCAGCACGGCGAAACGGGCCTGTTCGGGCCGGACGAGATAGGGATTGTAGCCCAGCGCCTGCACGTGGCCGTCGAAGCGGTAGCGGAAGATGTCGTCGGAAAGCGTCGGGCGAAGCGGCGCCAGGGTCAGCCGGAAGGCGACCGAGGCGAGAAGGATCAACCAGAAAGCGCGGCGGCTATCGGAGCTGTGTTCGAGCAGATAGAGCGCGGTTACGTAGACGACGCCGGCCCCCAGCGCAATGGCGATGGCTTCAATCACGTACAAATCGAGTGGGCCGAGCCGAGCAAGCGCCAGGAATGCCGCTTCGAGCCCGAGCGCGGGGAGGAGCACGCGAAGCAATTGCGAGGCCGGGCGCGGGCGGGAGCGTGTCAGCATGATCGGGAACATGGGCGGGAAGGTGAAATATGAACTGGGCCGTTAGCTTGATCGCCCTGCAGGCGGCTAGCCCCGTCTGGGGCTATTTCCACCGGCAGTTCGATCCGACGCTGAATCCCTTCCGCGGACTCTACCAGGCGAACGTCTTCGATCTGTCGATGATGCTGCCGTACTTCATCGTGCTGGGCATCCTGGCGGTTTATGGGGTCCACCGCTACTGGCTCGTCTACGATTATTTCAAGTACCGGCACAACGTCCCCGCGACGCCGCCTGAACCGGCCGACTGGCCGAAGGTTACCATACAGCTTCCGATCTACAACGAGCGGTACGTCATCGAGCGCCTGATCGACGCCGCCATCGGCTTCGATTATCCGCGCGACAAGCTGGAAATCCAGGTGCTGGACGATTCGACCGACGAGACGCAGCAGATCACCCGCGCCGTGGTCGATCGCTATCGCGCGCTCGGCGAGCCGATTTTCTATCTGCATCGCACCAATCGCGTCGGGTTCAAGGCCGGCGCGTTGCAGGAAGGGCTCCTGCAGGCGACCGGGGAGTTCGTCGCCATTTTCGACGCCGATTTCCTGCCGCCGGCCGATTTCCTGCGCCGCACCCTGCCCTATCTGCTGGCCGACCCGAAGGCCGGCATGGTCCAGACGCGCTGGACCTACCTGAACCGGCACTATTCCGCCCTGACCGAAGTCGAAGGGATTCTGCTCGACGGCCACTTCGTCGTCGAGCACGGCGCGCGGTCCCGCCGGGGCATCTTTTTCAATTTCAACGGCACGGCCGGCGTCTGGCGCCGCGCCACGATCGACGATGCCGGCGGCTGGGAACACGACACCCTGACCGAGGACACCGACCTCTCCTACCGGGCGCAGATTCGCGGCTGGCGGTTCGTCTATGTGCCCCAGATCGAATGCCCCTCCGAACTGCCGGTGGAAATGACCGCGTTCAAAACGCAGCAGGCGCGCTGGGCCAAGGGCCTGATGCAAACGGCCAAGAAGACGCTGCCGCGCGTTTTCGATTCCAAGGTCAGCGGCCGTCATAAGGTGGAGGCCTTCCTCCATCTGACGGCGAACATCAGCTATCCGCTCATGGTGGCGCTATCGGTGATTCTGCTGCCCGCCATGATCGTCCGCTTCTACCAGGGCTGGTTTCAGATGCTGCTGCTCGACCTGCCCCTGTTCCTGGCGGCCACCTGCTCGATCTCCGGCTTCTACCTGGTCAGCCAGCGCGAAATCGACCCGAAAAACTGGAAGCGGTCGATCCTGCTTCTTCCCTTCGTCATGGCGGTCGGCATCGGGCTCTCGGTGAGAAACGCGCGGGCGGTTCTCGAAGCGCTCTTCGGCATGAAATCGGATTTCGCGCGGACCCCGAAGTACCGCATCGAGGGCAAGCAAAAAATGGCCGCTCGCCCGAAGGCGTACCGGCGCGGCCCGGGCTGGACGCCCTTCATCGAGCTGGCCCTGGGCGTCTATTTCATCGGGACCATCGCCTACGCGATCCGATACGGGAACTACGCCACGATCCCGTTCCTCATCCTGTTCGTCTGGGGCTATCTCTATACGGGCATCATGTCGCTCGGCCAGCCCTACTTCGAGCGCTTCCGTTCCCATTCGGCCGCCCCAACGCCGAGCGAAACGCGTCCGGCCGCCGCCAGCGCCCCCGGATTCTAGGGGGTTGCGTCGCCGGCGGGCGCGCGGCGCCGCCGTCCCACCCAAAATAAGTTACCCTTGCGAATCCCGCCCGTCGTGTTGAAATATCCGTGACCTCTTTCCTTCCTTAAGACATGCTGGGCGTTGCCTTGAAAGGTTTGGCGGGGGTCTGACCGGGCAGGCGGGCGAGCAACGCCGGTGTTGCGCAGGTCCCGCGGGGAATTTTAGGCATGAAAGCTTCTTCAGCAGTCACGAACGGCAAGACCGAACCGGCCCCGCGCATTTCCTGGCACGCGATGGACGCCTCGGCCGCGCTCGCGCGCCTCGATAGCGATGGGCGGAGCGGGCTCGCCAGTGAAGAAGTCGAGCGCCGGCTCAAGCGATACGGGCCGAACAGCTTCGCGGCCACCCGAACCCCCCCCTGGTACGCGATCCTGCTGCGGCAGTTCCTGAGCGTGCTCATCCTGATTCTGGTTGCGGCGGCGGCGATCTCCTTCGCCGTGGGGGAAACGGTGGACGCCGCGGCGATCCTGGCAATCATCGTTTTGAACGGCGCGCTCGGATTTTTTCAGGAATGGAAAGCGGAGGAGGCGCTCGAATCGCTCCGGCGAATGCTGGCGCCTCGCTCGCGCGTTATGCGCGGCGGCGAGGAGCGGGAAATCGAGTCGCGCGTGCTGGTGCCGGGCGACATCGTGCTCCTCGAAACAGGCGACCGGGTCCCCGCCGATCTGCGCCTGCTCGACGCGATCCGCCTTCGTGCGGACCAGTCCCTGCTGACCGGGGAATCGGCTTCGGTTTCGAAGCAGGCGGCGCCGGTCGCCGAGGAACAGCCGGTGGCCGAGCGAAGCTCCATGGCCTGGATGGGCACGAACGTCACCGGCGGCTCGGCGCGCGGCGTGGTGGTGGCGACCGGCGAATCGACCGAATTCGGCCGAATCGCCCATCTCACCGAGGCCCTCACGGAGGAGGCGACGCCGCTGCAGAAGCGGCTGGCCGGCCTCGGCCGTCAGGTCGGCCTGCTGGCGGTGTTCGTTGCCGCCGTCGTCGGCCTGAGCGGCTGGCTGCTGGGCAAACCGCTGATCGACATGTTCCTCACAGGGATCTCGCTGGCCGTGGCCGTGGTGCCCGAGGGTTTGCCGGCCGTGGTCACGATTGCGCTGGGCTTGGGCGCGCGCACGATGGCTCGCAAGCGGGCGCTCTTGCGGCGGCTGCAGGCGGCCGAAACGCTCGGCGCGGCTACGGTCATCTGCACGGACAAGACCGGCACGCTCACCCAGAACGAAATGACAGTGAAGGCCATCTGGCTGCCGGGCGCCGGAAACATCGAGGTGGGCGGGGACGGCTACGCGCCCATCGGCGATTTCCGCCGGGAGGGCGCGCCGCTGGGAAATCCCGTTCCGCCGGACCTGCTCTCGCTGCTCGAATCGGGATTGCGCTGCAATCACGCTCGCATCTACTCGGACGGAGGCTTGTGGCGGCACCTGGGCGAGCCGACCGAAGCGGCCCTGGTGGTCGCCGCGGCGAAGGCCGGGCTGTCCACCGAGCCTTCGCCCGCGGTCGTGACCGAATTTCCCTTCGATTCCGATCGGAAGAGAATGACGGTCATCGAACGCAAGGCCGGAGCGCTCATCGCTCACGTCAAGGGCGCACCGGAAATCGTGCTGGAACGCTCGACCGAAATGTTCGACGGCTTGGGCGCGCGCCCGATTACGCCCGCCGATCGCGCCCGGATACTCGCCGCCCGCGATGCGATGGCCCGCGAGGGATTGCGCGTGCTGGCCATCGCGCGGCGGCGCCTGCCGCCCGATGTCGCGCCCGCTGTAAAGCTTGAAGCCGACGCCGTCGAACGGGAACTGACCTTTCTGGGTCTGGCGGGAATGATCGATCCGCCGCGGCCGGAAGTTCCCGAAAGCGTGCGCCGCGCCCAGGCTGCCTCGATCAAGATCATTGTGATGACCGGCGACGCCGCGGCCACGGCCGCGGAGGTGGCGCGCCGCATCGGCTTGCGCGTCGATCGCACGATCACCGGCGCGGAGCTGGCCCGGATCGGCGAAGCCGACCTCAAGGCCGCGCTGGCCGGCAACGTACTCTTCGCCCGCATCAGCCCGGAAGACAAGATCGGCATCGTCTCCGCGCTGCAGCAGCTCGGACACATCGTGTGCATGACCGGCGACGGGGTCAACGATGCGCCGGCGTTGAAAAAGGCCGACATCGGCGTCGCCATGGGCCTGCGCGGCACCGATGTGGCCAAGGACGCCTCCGATCTGGTTTTGACCGACGACAATTTCGCTTCGATCGTCGGCGCCATCGAGGAGGGCCGCCGGCAGTGGGATAACATCCAGAAATTCGTGCGCTATCTGCTCTCGTCGAACATGGGCGAGGTGGTGGCCATTTTTTTCAATACCCTCCTGGGCGGACCCCTGATCCTTCTGCCCGTGCAAATCCTCTGGATCAACCTGGTGACCGACGGCGTTTCCGCTCTGGCGCTGGCCGTCGAACCGGCCGACCGCGAAATCCTGCTGCGGCCGCCGCGGTCGGCCCGCGAGCCGGTCGTCGGTTGGGCGGGATTCGCGACCATCCTGTCGCTGGGCGGCTATCTCGGCTTCGGCGCGCTTTGGCTGTTCCATCATTACCTGGGCGGCCGGATGGGCGGACCCGCGGCGGCATCGACGATGGCCTTCTGCGGTCTGGTGATCATGGAGGAAGTGAACGTGTTCAATTTCCGCTCGCAGGGCGAGCCGCTTTCGGTCATCGGCTACGGCACCAATCGATTTCTGCTGGCGGCCTTTGCGGCCACGCTGGCGCTGCAAATCGCGACGATCTACGTGCCGTTTTTCCAGCGCGTGCTGCACACGACGCCGCTCTCCATCGAGGATTGGGGCTACATCGCGGCCTTCTCCCTGCCCGTGATCGTCGTGCCCGAGCTGATCAAGTGGGTTCGCTGGCGGCGCGCGCCGGCCCGCGCCGCGGTGTGACGGCCGGGCCCGAGAACCGGGCCGGCCGCCGCGAGTCGCCTTCGGCTTCCCGATCGCTTTCCATAACGGCCCCTATAGCGAATAGCGAATTTTTATTTCTCCCTTCTTGACTGCCCTTTGCTTCGGGGGTAGGTTGATGGCGCTTCTATGGCGAGCAGTGCGCATGCCGGCCGGGCACGCGGGGTTGTGGGCCGGGATCGCGCTCTCGAACAAAAAAAACAGATCGCATGGGGGGGTGTGCCCATGAGCGGATTGCGTTGGGTGAGCAGCACAGGCCTGGCGATCGGGCTCTGCCTCGCGCTTGGAGTATCCGCGCCGGCCCGCGCCAATCAGGAGTGGCTCCCCATCCATCCAGCCGACCTTGCGCTGAAGAATAATCCGGCCAGTCCCGGCTCGGATGCCATGATCCTCTACCGCGCGGAGACCCTGAACGAGCAGCAGCACTTGCGGTCCGAATACTACCGAATCAAGATTTTCACGCAAACAGGGAAGCAATGGGGAAATGTGGAGATTCCCTACGAGCCGAACTTCGAGGGCATCGAGTCGGTCGTCGCGCGGACCATTCTGCCGAGCGGCGCCGTCGTTCCCTTCACGGGAAAGGTATACGACAAGGTAATCGTCAAGGCCGGTGGAGTGAAGGTGTACGAGAAATCCTTCAGCCTGCCCGACGTCCAGCCCGGCTGCATCGTCGAATACATGTACGACGAGCCCTACGATCCCGGGGAATACATCTCCGCCATGGACTGGGAAGTGCAGCGGAGCCTTTTCACCCGGGAAGCCAAATTCGTTTTCATTCCCATTACCGACCCCGACCTGGTCGGACACGGCTACTACGGCTGGCGGATCCTCTTTGCCCACGGCCCGGAACGGCCGACGTTGCAGGGCGATGGAAGCTATCTTCTCGTGGTGCACAACGTCCCGGCCTTGAAGACCGAGCCGTACATGTTTCCCAAGGAAATGATTCGCGAGCGGGTGGAATTTTATTACGCCAATCGGGGAAACACGCCCACCGACAAGTACTGGAAGCAAAAGGGCAGGCAATGGAATAAGCAGCTCGAATCGTTCATCGACAGGAAAAGGGCGCTTGAGGACGCCGTGGCGGCGGTCGTGCGGGCCGGCGAGACGCCCGAGGGGAAGCTCGAGAAACTTTACGCGCGCGCCCAGCAGATCCGGAATCTCACCTTCGCCTCCTCGATGACACCCGAGCAGGAAAAGCAGGAGAAGATCGTCGCCAATCAGAATGCCGGGGACGTGCTCAAGCACGGCCATGGGACGCGGAAGGACATCAACGAACTGTTTGTCGGCCTGGCCCGCGCCGCCGGGATGGATGCGACGCTGGTCTACGTGGCCCCGCGGGACCAGGCCATGTTCATGCCGCAGGATGAGGATGCCGATCAGCTGGCCTCGATCATCGTCGAAGCGAAGTCAGGCTCACAAACCTTCTACCTCGATCCGGGTGCGCTCGCCTATCCCTTCGGCCTGCTCCCGTGGGCCGATAGCAATGTGGGCGGCGTGCTCCTGACCAGGAATGGAGGCGAGGTCATCCATGTGCCCGGCGAGGATTCCAGCCAGTCGGAAATTTCCCGCCACACGAAGCTCAGTCTCGCCGAGAACGGGTCGCTCTCCGGCACGCTCGAAGTCGATTACACCGGGCAGGAGGCGGCCCTCTGGCGCCAGGCGGACCGCAACGACGATGAGACCGGCCGGCGCAAGGACTTGCACGATGAGATCAGCGGGTGGCTGCCCTCGGACGCAACCTTCCAGATCACGAAGCTAGAGAACTGGAACGACACCTCGAAACCGCTCCGCGTCGAAGGAACCCTGAAACTCTCCTCTCCCGGAAACAAGGTGTATGGCCGCCTGATTCTGCCGCTCTCCCTCTACGGGTCGGCGGTGGCGCGCGCCTTCACCTCCACGCAGCGGGTCAACGTCGTCTATTTTCATTATCCCTTCCAGGTGCTGGACGACACGTCGATCCAGCTTCCCTTCGGCTTCCAGGTGGAGAGTCTTCCGAAGGTGGCCGGCGTTCCCAGTGGCGCGATTCAGTATCAGATTGGCGCGAGCGCACAGATCGGGGCGGTGGACGTCACGCGCAAGCTGGCCGTGAATCTGATTGCCTTCCCGGTGAAATACTATCCGGCGGTTCGCTCGATATTCAGTTTGGCAAAGGCCGGCGATGCATCCGATATCGTCCTGCAAGCAACGGCGACGGCAGCGCAAAAATAGCGGGCTTTCCCTGGCCCTCGTGTTGATGCTGGCGGGGGTTGCGCTGCCGGCGCGAGCGCGCGTCCATGTGCCCGATTGGCTGGCCGAGGCGGCCCGGCAACCCACGCCGGCCTGGGCGCCCAAGGACGCCAAGACCGTCGCGCTCTATTCCGAACGGCAAACGATCGTGAATTCCGACGGCGCGGTGGAAACCATCGTTCGCAAAGCCTACCGGATTCTTCGCCCCGAAGGACAGGCGTTCGGCGAGGTGGATGTGTACTTCTCCAACAAAACGCCGATCGAGTCCCTCGAGGGCTGGTGCATTCCCGCCGAGGGCAAGCCCTATCAGGTGGGCCGGAAGGACGCGGCCGAAGTCAGCGGCGGAGACGACTGGGAACTCTACGACGACGCGAGCGAGGAAGTATTAACCATTCCCGCGGCCGATCCGGGAAATGTCGTCGGCTACGAGTATGTAAAGAAGGGAGCACCCCTGCTTTCCCAGGACGAATGGCGGTTCCAGGAGTCGGTGCCGGTGCTCGAGGCGCGCTACTCGCTGCGCATTCCCGACGGCTGGAATTTCGGCGTGTATTGGGCCCATCATTCGCCCGTCGACCCGAGCTCGCCCGCGCCGGGCGAGCATGTCTGGGAGTTGCGCAACATCCCCGCGATCGCCATCGAAGACCACATGCCCGCCTGGGGCAGCATCGCCGGGCGCATGGCGGTGAAATTCGATTCGCCGGGAAACACGGCGCAGGTGGAGCAGGCCGGCTCGTGGCGCGATCTCGGTCTCTGGTACGCCCAACTGGCGGCCGGCCGCCGCCAACCCACGCCGGCGATTCGCCAGCAGGTGGCCTCGCTCACCGCCGGCGAGTCCCAGACGATCGATAAGATTCGCTCCATCGCCACCTACGTCCAGCAAAACATCCGCTACGTCGCCATCGAAATCGGCATTGGCGGATACCAGCCTCATCCGGCCGGAGAAGTCTTCACGAACATGTATGGAGACTGCAAGGACAAGGCGACGCTGCTCTCATCGATGCTGGCCGTCATTGGCGTGAAATCCTACTACGTGGTGGCGCAAACCGAGCGCGGCGTCGTGCAGACGGGCTTTCCGCTGATCACCAGTTTCGACCACGTAATCCTGGCGATCCAGCTTCCCCCGGGACCTTCGCCCTCCCTCTTCGCCACGGTCGACGACCCTAAACTCGGCAAGCTTCTTTTCTTCGATCCCACCGACGAATACACCCCCTTCGGCTTTCTGCCCGCCTCGCTCCAGGACAACTCGGTGCTGCTGGTAACGGGGGGCGGCGGCGAACTGGTTCATCTGCCGCTCGTGCCGCCGCCCGCGAATCGGCTGATGCGCATCGGGACGTTCACGCTGGCGCCGAACGGCAACTTGTCGGGAAGCGTGCAGGAAATGCGCTGGGGAGGGCCGGCGGCGACGGGCCGCGAGGAATATCTGGGCGTGTCTCCGGCCGACCGCGCAAAAATTTTAGACAATTATCTCGCCGGCTTCCTGAACGATTTCAACCTGGGGTCGGCGACCCTCGGCAATCTGCATCAGTTCAACAACGTTCTGGTCATCCACTATCAGTTCATCGCCGAGGACTACGCCTCGGCCACGGGCAGTTTGTTTCTGTTGCGGCCAGCCGTCCTCGGGGAAAGCACGCCGGTTCCAACGATCCAAACAACGCGCCGGTATCCGCTGGAGCTTCTCGGGACGCTGCTCGAAACCGACGATTTCCGGATCACCCTGCCGCCCGGCTACCTGGTCGGCCAGTTGCCTCCGCCCACGACGGTCGACTGCGGCGCCATCTCCTACCGCAGCGCCACCACGGCGCAAGGGAACGTGCTCGATTACAAGAGCACCTTCACCGTCAACCGGGTCGTTATTCCCACGACGGAGCTTTCCAGCCTCCGCGCCGCCGACGAGCAGATCGCCGCCGACCAGGAAATCGGCATTGCTCTTCAACACGCCACGCATTGATCCCGGCTCCGGTTCGCACTGAACGGACGCGACCGCGGCTTTTCCCTGGCCGTGATCGTCGCGCCCGAAATGATTGAGCCGGTTCGCCGGCGGCCGGGACGAGCTGTTGAAGCGGAAATGTTCTGGACGATCCCGTTTTTCGTGTTGGGCGGCATCAGCCTGTATCTGGGGGCGGAGGCTTTGGTGCGCGGCGCCTCCCGCATCGCCCATGCGTTGAATGTCGATCCACTGCTGATCGGGATCACCGTCGTCGGCTTCGGCACTTCGCTGCCCGAGACGATCGTTTCCGTCGTGGCCTCGCTCGAAAAACGGCCGACGGTAGCCGTGGGCAACGTGATCGGCAGCAACATCGCCAACATCGGCCTGATTCTCGGCCTGACGGCCGCCGTGCCCGCCCCGCGGCGGCTGGTCAAGCGGGAAGTCCTGTGCATGCTGGCGGCGACGGCCGTGTTCTATTTGCTGTCCTGGCGCGGGCGGCTCGACAGAATCGACGGCCTCTTGCTGCTGGGCGGCCTGGTCTGGTTCACGGCGAGCGTCGCCCGATGGACGTTACGCGAATCCACCGTGGCGGCCGAAGTCCGGCGAGAGGCCTTTCGCGAATACCGGCGGCGATTCGATCTGGCGCGCGACCTCGCCATCACCCTCGCCGGCATACTCGCCCTGGTTCTGGGCGGAGGCCTGCTCGTTCGAGCGGTGGTGGCGCTGGCGCGGACGACCGGCGTCAGCGAGCTGGCGCTCTCGACGACCATCGTCGCGGTCGGCGGCTCGCTGCCCGAACTGGCCACCTCCGTCGTGGCCACGCGGCATCAGCACAGCGAACTGCTGCTGGGCAACCTGGTGGGCAGCAATGTGTTCAACATCCTCGGCGCCATGGGAGCGGCCGCCCTTTTCCGGCCCCTCGCACTGCACGTTTCCCCGCTGAGTCTGGAATTTCTGGCCTTGCTGGTTTTTTCGGCGGCATTGCCGCTTCTGATGTGGAGGGAGGAAAAGGTCAGCCGGATCGAAGGCACCTGGCTGCTGGCCGGCTACTGCATTTTCATCGTACTTCTGTTCGCCCGGTAGCGATCGGCGAGGCCGGGCTATGGCATCGTGCTTTGCGAATCGACCCAGATGCTCACCAGACGCCGATTGCTGCTGACGGTTACCTGCGTCCCATTGCCCGCCGCGCCTAGCGCCAGGATGGCCGCTTCCAGGTTAAGCTGGTGCGGGGTTCCGGAGGAAACCAGCGCCCGGGCCACCGCCCAGGGAACGGCGATATCGACCGTCCGCTCCTCCGGTTCGCTGCCGGCCACATGAACCATCAGGATGCCCCCCTGCCGGGCCACGCGCACGGTCTGATCGCGCTGCTGGATGGTCACGAATTCGCCGTCGGGCGCGTTCTTGAGCGCGTTGAGAACCTGCACGACGTCGATCCCGTTCACGTCGAAATGGCCCACGTCGATCCTGCCGTCATGCACGCGCCCATGATCGATCGCCGGAATCATCTCCGCGGCAACCGATACGGGAAGGCTGATGCGGATGCTCTGCTGCTTGTCGGCGTTTTCGACCCGGACGTGCAGGTAACGTTCGGCCGGCGCGGCCCAGGCCACCGCCGCCATCGAGACAATCGCCAGTAGTACCAGGATCCTTTTCATCGCCCATTCTCCTCGCCGCGCGCGCGGCCGAATTGCCACCGAGCCTTATGCAGTTTGGATGCGGAAAGTTCCCGGCAAGGATGCAGCCCGGCCGCGCCGCCCTGTGCGGGGAGGGGGAAGTCCGGCGGTTCCTGCGGGGCTAGACCAGATCGACTTCCTGCCTGTACTCGGCCAGCGAGACCGGCCAGCGGAATTTCTCCTCGAGCGTCTGGCGCAGGGCGCGCGCTCCCGCCGGCTCGCCATGCACCAGAAAGACGTGCTTCGGGGCCGTTTCGAAATTGCCGAGCCAGCGCTCGACCTCCCGGCCGTCGGCGTGGGCCGAAAATTGCGGCAGGTCGACAACCTCGGCCCGAACGGGAACCTCTTCCCCGTGCAGCTGGAGCCGGCGGACGCCGTCGAGCAGGGCGCGGCCCGGCGTTCCCTGCGCCTGATAGCCGACCAGCATCACGAGGTTGCGCCGGTCGGGCAGGCGCTGCAGCAGATGATGCACCACGCGCCCGCCCGTCGCCATGCCGCTGGCCGAGAGAATGATGCATGGCGATTTGATCGCGTTGATCTTCTTGGAATCCTCGACCGAGCGCGTCATGTGCACTTCATGGCAATTGAGCGGATCGCCCTGCTGCTCCTCTTTGCGAAACAGCAGATCGTGGTCCTCGTGGTGTTTCTCGTAGAGATCGGTGACGCTGATCGCCATCGGGCTATCCAGATAGGTGGGAAGCCGGGGAATCCGGTTTTCGTCCTCGAGCTGGCGCAGGATGTACAGCAGCGTCTGCGTGCGGCCGACGGCGAAGGCCGGCACGACGATCACCCCGCCGCGGCCGGCCGCCCGGTTCACCGCCTCGGCCAGCTGTTCGTTGCGCGCATCGGTCGGATGCGCCCGGTCGCCGTAGGTGGATTCGCAGACCAGATAATCGGCGCGACGAACCGGCTCGGGATCCTTGAGAATCGGCTGGTTGTAACGGCCCAGATCGCCGGTGAACACGACCACCGTCGATTGGCCGTTCTCGGTGATCGTGAGTTCGATGATCGACGAGCCCAGGATGTGCCCCGCGTCGTAAAGCCGCGCGGAAAATTCCGGGCTGATGCGGTAGGGGCCCTCGCGGGGAATGGTCTGAAACCGCATCAGGGTCTCTTCGGCCTCCTCGACGGTGTAGAGCGGCAGGGGCGGCTTGTGGCGGCTGTAGCCCTTCCTGGCCGCGTAGCGCGCATCTTCCTCCTGCAGGTGGGCCGAGTCGCGCAGGAGAAGCTGGCAGAGTTCATGCGTGGCGGCATTGGCCAGGATCGGCCCGCGAAACCCGCCGCTGACCAGCCGAGGCAGATATCCCGTATGGTCGATATGGGCGTGCGTGAGAATGACCCAGTCGATGCTCGCGGGATCGATCGGCAGATTTTCCCAATTCCTCTGGCGAACTTCCTTCTCGCCCTGAAACAGCCCGCAATCGACCAGCAGCCGCTTGCCGCCCGCCTCGACCAGGTGCTTCGACCCTGTGACCGTGCCGGCGGCGCCCAAGAAAGTCAGTTTAGCCATGGTGCTCCGTATTCTAACAGCACACGCCGGCGCGGCCCGGCCCTGGGCTCCCTATGCGGCGAGAAGGGAAACTTCAAGGGGCCGGCCGAAAAGTCAGAAAATGCTCCGCGATCCGCCGCAGGTTCGTCATAATGCGACCTGGGCGGATGGGGGAAGAACGCTCCCGCACGCCGTCATGCGGAGCCAGCAGCGCCCTCCGCAAGTAAGGACCCGCGGCGAACGATGAGCGCGACCAAACCACGATTCGATCGGAAACCGGCATGAACGCGCGCAAACTGCTCAAACCGAAGGAAGCGGCGCAGATTCTGGGCATCAGCTATTCGACGCTCAAACAGTGGGTCTATCGCGGCAAGCTGCGCACGGTGAAAACCGCCGGCGGCCACCACCGCATCCCCGAATCGGAACTGGACCGCTATCTCGCCCGGCCCGAACGCAAGGCCGAACCCGCCGAGCGCCGCCGCGCCTTTCGCCGCGTCAGCGGCCGCAATCAACTGGTCGGCCGCGTGGTCGATGTGAAGACCAGCGGGCTCATGGCGCAGGTGACGCTCTCGATCGGGGGCCAGCAGATCACCTCGATCATCACCGCCGACGCCGTGCGCGAGCTCCGGCTGCGGAAGGGCGACGTGGTGGCCGCCCTGATCAAATCCACCGAAGTCATGATCATGCGCGTCTGAACCCCCTCCCCGCCCCTCCAATTCGTATTAAACCAGTTTGACATAACGATTGTATTCATATAAAAGACTACGGGCGGTCTTTTCATCGCCATTTTCCGGCCCCCATTTCTCATGCGCTCGCGAAGACACCGAAGCCCCCTCCTCGCCGCCCTGGCCCTGGCCGCGATGGCCATCCCGGCGCGCGGCATGGCCCATCCGCGGCCGGCCCCGCCCCGGGAACGGAAATCCGGCTGGTGGGCCCGCGTGGGCCGCGCGCAAGCCTCCCAACCGCATTGGATCACGCCCGTCGCCGTGGTCACGCCGCTGCTCGCCGAAGAGTTCCGTTTCGACGAGGTCTGGCAGACCGCATCGAGCGGAGCGACGACAGCCGACTCGTTCGACGGGAAGGGGCTTGAACTGATTCCCACCCAGCACATCGAAGTGATCGCCGGCGTGCCGGCCTATTTCCGCCGAAGCTCCCCGTCGCCCGCGCGAAGCGGTTGGGGCGATTTCCCGATGCTGGTGAAATACCGGATGTTCAGCGCGCCCTCGGGCGAGGGGAACTACGTCCTCACGGCATTCTTCGGCGCGACGTTGCCGACGGGAACCGCGGGCAACGGCGCCGGCGAGACGGTGCTTCACCCAGCCCTGGCCTTCGGCAAGGGCTGGGGCGACTTCGACGTGCAAGGCACATTCGGCGCCGCGATTCCGGTGGGAACCTGGCGGGAACTCGGCACGCCGCTGGCCTTGAATGCGGCATTCCAGTACCACATCTTCGGGAAATTCTGGCCCGAAGTGGAGATCAACTCGACGGCCTGGCCCAACGGAACCCAGGACGGCAAGAAGGAAACCTTTCTCACCCCCGGCCTGGTCATCGGCCGTTTCCCGCTATGGGGCCGCGCCGGGGTGGTTGTCGGCGGCGGCGTGCAAATCGCCGTCACCCATTTTCACCGGACGAATCACAATCTGATTTTCACGATCCGGCTTCCGTTCTAGGCCGGGGCGTTGATCGGCGGAGGGGAAATGAAAAATTTTCTGGCGCGCTCGGCCGTCGTTCTCGCTGCGGTTTTGGCGTGCCTGGCGCCCGTTTCCGTTCGTGCCGCCGGGCCGCTGACCATCGCCGCGGCCGCCGATCTGCAATTCGCCATGCGCGCGCTCATTCAGGGTTTCGAGCGGCAAAGCGGGGCGCATGTGCGGCTGGTGCTCGGCTCGTCGGGAAACCTGACCGCGGAGATCGAGCACGGCGCCCCGTTCGATCTGTTTTTCTCGGCCGACGTCGCGCATCCCGAACAACTCGAACGCGAAGCCGTGGCCGAGCCGGGCTCGCTGGTCCGCTACGCCGTGGGCCGGCTCGTGGTCTACGTTCCGCCGGGTTCTCCGCTCGATTTGAACGAACAAGGTCTTTCGGCGCTGGAAAATCCCGCGGTGCGCAAGATCGCCATCGCCAATCCGGGCTTTGCGCCCTACGGCCGCGCGGCCGTGGCGGCGCTGCGGCATGCGGGGCTTTACGAGAAATTGCAGCCGCGGCTGGTGCTCGGCGAAGACGTTTCGCAGACCACGCAGTTCGTCGTTTCCGGAAATGCCCAGGCCGCGCTGACCGCGCTGGCGCTGATGCTCGCTCCGGGCGCGAAGCCGCCGGGCCGCTACTGGCTGGTGCCGCCCGAGGACTATCCGCCGCTCGAGCAGGCGGCCGTGATCGTCAAAGGATCGAGCCAAAAACAGCTGGCCCGCGCCTTCCTTGCCTATATCGAGACGCCCGAGGCGCGGTCGATTTTCTCCCGCTACGGCTTCGCTTTGCCTTCGGAGAAGAGGCCATGAACTGGCAAGCCCTGCTGCTGACCCTGCGGCTTTCGCTCGTCACCGCGTCCGCGTTGCTGCTGATCGCCCTGCCGATCGCCTACTGGATCGCCTACTCGCCCCGCCGATGGAAATTCCTGGCGCAGGCGGCGACGGCGCTTCCGCTCGTCATGCCGCCCACCGTGCTCGGCTTCTACGTTCTGGTCGCCTTCGGCTCCTCGAGCCCGCTCGGCCGCCTGTATCAGCATTGGACCGGACACACGCTGGCCTTCACGTTCGAGGGACTGGTTGTCGGTTCGATCCTCTACAGCATGCCGTTTGCCGTGCAGCCGCTCGTGAACTCCTTCCTGGCCGTCGATCCCCAGCTGATCCAGGCCTCTCGCGTGCTCGGCGCCTCGCGCCTTTCGACCTTTTTCCGCGTCGTGCTGCCGCTCTCGATTTCGGGCGTGGCGACGGCCGTCGCCCTGACGTTCGCCCACACCTTCGGCGAATTCGGCGTCGTGCTGATGGTCGGCGGCGACATTCCCGGCTTGACGCGCACGATCTCGATCGACGTCTTCGACAAAGTGGAAGCGGGCAGCTACGCCGCCGCGAATAGCACGTCGCTCGTGCTGCTGGCGGTATCCTTCGTTATTCTGGCCCTGGTCTACGCATGGAACCGCCGCGCCTGGCCGCGCACGCCCTGGGCATGAGGCCGCCCGACGCCGCAACCGAACCGATGGCATCCCCCGACCATTTGCATCCGTGCCCGGCGCTCGAAGTCCTGGCGCGAAAGCGTTTCGTCGCGGGCGCCGCACCCGGCTTCTCGCTGGAGATCCACTTTGCCGTTCCCGCCGGCATCTCGATTCTTTTCGGCGGCTCGGGAGCAGGGAAAACGACCACTCTGGGGATGGTTGCCGGGATCGTTCAGCCCGACCAGGGGCGCATCTGCCTGGCCGGCCGCGTGCTGTTCGATTCGGCGGCGGCGATCGACGTCGATGTCTCGCGGCGCTCGGTGGGCTACGTATTTCAGGACCTCGCCCTGTTTCCGCATCTGACGGTCGAGCGCAATGTGCGTTACGGCCTGCGCCATCTGCCCGAACCGGAGCGCCGGCGGCGCGCCGGCGAGATTCTCGAATCCTTTCGCATCGCGCACCTGGGCCGCCGCATGCCCGCCGAGATTTCCGGCGGCGAGCGCCAACGGACCGCGCTGGCGCGGGCGCTGGTGACGCGGCCGCGGGTGCTGCTGCTCGACGAGCCGCTTTCGGCGCTCGACGCCGCGACGAAAGGGCGCATCGTCGACGACCTGCGGGCGTGGAACCGCGAACGCCGGATTCCGATTCTTTACGTCACCCACAGCCGCGAAGAGGTGTTCGCCCTGGGCGAGCGCGTGATTGTGTTCGAAAAGGGAAAAATTTCCGCCCAGGGCCCGCCGCAGGACGTTCTCGGCGCGCCGCGCACGGAAACCGTCGCTCAGCTGGCCGGCTTCGAGAATATTTTCGATGCCGAGGTCGCCGCCGTGCACGAAGCCGCCGGCACAATGACCTGCCGCCTGCTTCCCGGCGCGGTCCAACTGGAAGTTCCGCTGGCACGAATCGAGGCAAGAATCGAATCGGGGGTCGAATCGGGTGCAGCTGTGCGCGTCGGGGTGCGGGCGGGAGACATTCTGCTGGCCATCGAGGAGCCGAGGGGGCTGAGCGCGCGCAACGTGCTTCGCGGCACGCTCACCTCACTCGAAGAGAAGGATTTCAAGGTGCTGGCACGCGTCGATTGCGGCGCGGCGTTCACGGTTCTGCTGACGCCCGATGCCTGCCGTTCGCTTGCGCTTGCGCCGGGGCAGGCGGTGTGGCTGATCTTGAAAACGCATTCCTGCCATCTACTGCGCGGCGATGCCGAATTGGTCCGGGATCCGGACCGGCCGAAGCCGTAACGCGGGCCGCTTCTGCAGGCGGGAAATCAGTCGACTTGCGGGGCGACGCGCAAGGGATGCGCCAGATGCAGCCAAGTCAGCAGGCGCAGCACCACCCAGGACGGATCGAACTCGTTCCGGCGGACGCTGAACCGGGCCGATGTCGGGTAGGCGTGATGATTGTTGTGCAGACCCTCGCCGGCCGTCAGCAGGGCGACAATGCGAAGGTTCGTCGCGGTGTTTTCGAAGTTCTGATAGCCGACGGCGTGGTTGGCGCCGTTGACGACCGCGTTGAAGAATATGTAGGTCGCCGCCTGCACCGCGAACGCCACCCCTCCCCATATCGGACCGAGCAGCCAGACGAAAATCCCGATGCCCAGGACAATTCCGACCATCCCGTAGCGGAAAATGTGGCGGTCGAACCAGTCGTTGCCGATGTCGGGAGCGAACGTGGCGAGCGTTTCCGGGTTGCGCGCCTCTTTCGTATAGTAGTAGGCATTACCCAGCAGAATGTGCCAGAGGCCTTCGATCACCGGACTGTGAGGGTCGCCCAGAACATCGGTATGGCGGTGATGCTTGCGATGAACGGCAACCCATTCCTTCGTGTTGATTCCCGTTCCCAGCCATAACTCGAAACGCATCAAGAACGCGACGAACCAGTTCAGCCGCACGCCACGGTGAGCCAGGCACCGGTGGAGATAGATGCTGGTGGCAAAGCTCGACAGTTCCACGGTCACCGCTACGATCAGCAGGGCATACAAGAGGCGCATCACGATCGTTTCACTCCGTATCTTTTTTAAAGAGGGCTTTCTTACACTGCAGGCGGGCGCGCGACGCCGGTCACCCTGGCCTACTGTTACAACCCCCACTGAAAAGCCTTCAGCAGCAGCAATCACCACCGCGCGTCGTGCCTATAGTATGGCGTTATTTCCAGCAGAAGTCCATTACTCGTACTCGGTTTCCGAGGAAAGAGGGGTGGCGATCTGTTCGAGCGCCTGCCCTTCGGCCCGGACCCCGTAACGCAACGTGACGCCGGCCGCGGCCAACATCAACACCGCCCCGGCCAGATAGCCGCCGAAAACCGCATCCTGCGATCCGCTGCCGATCAGCGTCCCGAACAGCCACGGCGCCACGATCCCGCCCGCCGCCGTGCCAAGCGAAAAGAAGATGGCGATCGCCAGGCCGCGCGTTTCCAGGGGGAAAATTTCACTGGCCGTCAGATAGGCGGAACTGGCCGCGGCGGAAGCGAAAAAGAAGATCACGCTCCAAAGCACGGTCTGGCTGACGGGCCCGAGCAGACGGTCGGCGAAGGCCGCGCCGGTCGCCCCGAGAAGCTCGGCGGAAACCGCATAGGTGGCCGAGATCATCTGGCGCCGACCGACAGTATCGAAAAACCGGCCGAGCACGAGCGGACCGAGGAAATTGCCCACGGCGAAGGGCAGCAGGTAGATCCCGGTCTTTTCCGCCGAGACGCGATAAAAACGGTGAGCACCATGGCTAGGTGAAGAAGATGGCGTTGTAGAGAAACGCCTGCGAAACCATCAGCGACAAACGGAGAATCGAGCGCGTGCGGTAACGGCGGAACATCGTTTTCGCGATGCCCCGAAAGCCGTAACGCCCGTGCGGATAAATGACCAGCGACCCGACCGGTCCGGGCAGCCGCCCGTCGATCTCCTTTTCCACCCTCGCTTCGATCTCGCCGACCACGCGCTCGGCCTCCTCGACGCTCTCGTGCGTGACGAGCCAGCGGGGGCTTTCGGGAACGTAGCGGCGCAGGAAAGAGGATGGTCAGCCGCAGCACCGCCCCGATGCCGAATCCCAGCCGCGAGCCGAGCGCCGCGCCGATCCAGTAACTTCCATTGACGATCAGATCGACCCGGCCGCGATAGGCGGCGGAAATCAATTCGTCAATGGCCGAATTGATCGCGGCGTATTGGCCGCCGATGCCGCAGCCGGTCAAGAAACGGAACAGGGAAAAGCTCGCCAGATTCCACGAGAAGGCCGTCAGCAGCACGCCGCCCAGATACACCGCCAGCGTAATGAAGAACAGTTTTTACCGCCCGTGCCGGTCCGTCAGATAGCCGAAGAAGAGCGCGCCGAGAACCGCCCCGGTCAGATAAGCCGAAGCAATCAGGCCGATATTGGCGGAGCTGAAGTTCATGACGCCCGGCTCCTGCAAGACGCCACTGATCGCCGCCTTGAAGCTGACTTCGAGCCCGTCCAGAATCCAGATGATTCCCAGGGCCACAACGACCAGCCAGTGAAACCGGCTCCAGGGCAGGCGGTCGAGCCGCGCGGGGATTTGCGTCCGGACCCCGATGGGCAGGGATGTTTCGAGGGCCATGATCTCCTCTCAATCTAACCCGGCAGCCGGGCTCGTGGGCAGGGCTTTTGCCCGAAATCCCCGTTTGACTTCGCCGCGCGGCAGCCACTATTCTCGCCGTTCGCTTCGCAACCAAAGGATTTCATGCCTTTTCGCTTTACCGTTTTCGGACTCTTGCTGGCGCTCCTGCTGGCGTGGACGCCGGCCGCGCAGGCGCACGGCTGCGGGGCACGGGTTCGGTCTGCGCCGCAGGCCGCCTCGCCCGCGAGCGCCGCGGGGACGGCCGGCGGGCCGGGCGCTCACGGGCTCGACCTGGCAAACCTGGACCGCTCGGTGAGCCCTTGCCAGGATTTCTACGAATTCGCCGACGGCGGCTGGATTCATTCCCATGCGATTCCGCCCGGCCACGACTCCTGGGGCCTCATCGACGAATTGCGCGAGCGCAATCAGGAAATCCTCCGGCAGATACTCCAGCGAGAAGCCGACGGCCGAGCCCGGGCCAGACCGGGCTCGATCGACCGGGAACTGGGCGATTTCTACGCCGGCTGCATGGATACCAGGGCCATCGACGCGGCCGGGTGGAGGCCGCTGGCGGGCGAACTCGGCCGCATCGAGCGGTTGCGCCATCTCGGCGATCTTGCACCCGAAGTCGCGCACCTGCAGGGGATGGGAGCCGCCGCGCTGTTCGCCCTCGGCGTGGCGCCCGATTCCACCGGCAGCGCCCGGATGATTGCCCACGCTCGCCCGGCAGGTCTGGGCCTGCTCGACCGCGAAGATTACCTTCAGGCCGGCGCCGGCTTCGGCGCACTCCGCGAAAAATACCTGATTCATGTGCGCCGGATGTTTCGCCTGCTGGGCGACCGCCGCGCCCGCGCCGAAGCGCAAACCGTTTTGCGGATCGAGACGCGCCTGGCGCGCGCCGCGGCGAGCCCGGGCGCGACGGGCGATCCCGAGGCCGCCGATCACAAGATGACCGAGCGCCAGCTGCAGGCGCTCGCCCCGCATTTCTCCTGGGGGCGCTACTTCCGGGCGCTCGGCCTTGGCGTCGGGGACACCATCGACGTTACCAGTCCGTATTTCTTCGAAGCCATGGATCGTGAGCTGGCGTCAGTCCCGCTGGCCGATTGGAAGATCTATCTTCGCTGGCAATTGATCCACGCCGCCGCGCCCGATCTTTCCCGGCCGTTCGCCCGCGAAAATTTCGATTTCTACGGCCGCACGCTCACCGGGGCCAGCCGGATCGAGCCTCGCTGGCAGCGCTGCGTCGCCGCCGCCGCCCGCGAGTTGCGCGAGCCGCTGGGACGCAAATACGCTCGCGAGGCGTTGCCGCCCACGGTGAAGGCGGCCGCCCTGGCCATGGCGGGCGGCCTGGTTGCCGCTTTTCGCCAGGACCTCCAGAGCCTCTATTGGATGGACCCGGCGACCCGGGCCGCCGCCATCGCCAAGCTCGACCGGATGACCATCGAGGTCGGCTACCCCGACCGCTGGCCCGCGGATCCCGTCTACCGCGTCACCAACGGGCCCTTCGTCGAAAACATGCTCGGCGCCAATTACTTCCGATTCCGGCTCGAACTGGCCGGAATCGGCAAACCGGCCGACCGCTCCAGGTGGCCGATTTCGGTTTTCGGCGCGGACCCCATTTACGATCCGGCGATAAATGCGATTTTCCTGCCGGCCGGTCTTCTCCAGCCGCCCCTGTTCGATCCCCGGGCCGACGACGCGCTCAACTACGGCGGCATCGGCGCCATCGTCGGCCATGAGATGACGCATGGATTCGGCGGGCAAGGCAGCCGGTTCGGCGCCGATGGGAACAGGAAGGATTGGTGGACGCCGGAGGACGGGGAAAATTTTCAGCAACTGGCCGAGTGCGTCGCCGACCAATACAGTACCTATGCAGCCGTGGACGATCTTCACGAAAACGGCCACCGCGTCCTCGCCGAAAGCCTCGCCGATATCGGCGGACTGGCGATCGCCTACAAGGCCTTCGAAAAAACGCCCGGGGTTCGCTCCCGCCGCAAAATACAGGGCTTCACGGCCACCCAACGCTTTTTCCTCGCTTACGCCCGTGTCTGGACCGAAAAGGAAGACCCCCAATACATTCGCCGGATGGTGATGGTAAACCCGCACGCGATTGCCCGGTACCGGGTCATCGGCCCGCTGTCCGATTTCGAGCCGTTCGCCCGGGCCTTCGACTGCCGGGACAGGGACGCGATGTTCCGCCCCATGCCCGACCGCTGCGCGATCTGGTAAACGGGCAAGGCTCTCTCGCCAGGCGAAATCGCTCGCCAAAGGGCCGAACGGCCCCTCCGGCCGGCGCAACGCCTTGAGGTACAATTGATGCCGCGGCCGAAATCGAAGAAACGATCCTAAAACAAGCCGAAAACCCAACGGCCTCTTCGAGTGTCTAACCGGTTAGCGAGGGAGTCTATCGATGGCAGTGGCGGCGCAGACAGTCAGCGAGTCGTACCGCAAGGACCTGGTCGATCAGGGCGTAGTCATCAAGGTGGAAAACCTTGTCAAGACCTACGAGATGGGCGCCACCCAGGTGCTGGCGCTGCGCGGCGTCAGCTTCGATATCCGCAAGGGTGAATATGTCGCGATCATGGGACCCTCCGGATCGGGCAAATCCACTTTGATGAACCTGATCGGGTGTCTCGATTCCCCATCGGAGGGGAAATACTGGCTGGCCGGCCGGCTGGTCAGCGAATTGAGCGACGATGAGCTGGCGAACATCCGCAACAAGGAGATCGGCTTCGTTTTCCAGACCTTCAATCTGCTCGGCCGGGCCACCGCGCTGCACAACGTGGAACTGCCTTTGATCTACAGCGGAACCCGTCCCGCCGAACGCCTGGAACGGGCCAAAGAGGCGCTCCGGATGGTCGATCTGGCCGAGCGCATGCACCATCGTCCAAACGAACTTTCCGGCGGCCAGCGCCAGCGCGTGGCCGTGGCCCGCGCCCTGGTCAATCGTCCGGCGATTCTGCTCGCCGACGAGCCCACCGGCAACCTGGATACGCAGACGGGCGAGGAGATCATGGCGTTGTTCGCCCGCCTCCACTCGGAAGGCCATACGATCATCGTCGTGACCCACGAGCCGGATATCGCCGCCCATGGCGAGCGCGTCATCCACGTGCGCGACGGCCACATCGAATCCGACGAACGCATCCGCTAGCGAAACGCGCGATCGGCTTCGGCCGGCCGCGCGCGACGCCCGCCTTGTTATATATATATTCGTTGAGTTCTCGAGGAGGCGCGATGACGGTGAATGTGGGATGGATTGGGCTGGGGCTGATCGGCAAACCGATGGCGCGGCGCCTGGTCGACGCCGGTTATCCCGTAACGGTCTGGAATCGAACTTCGGCCAAAGCCGGCGACCTGGTCAGCGCCGGGGCGCGACTGGCAGCCAACCCTCGTGAAGCCGCCGCTGCCTCCGATATCCTCTTCACCTGCGTCAGCGATCCGCCGGCGCTCGAGGACGTACTCCGGGGTCCGGACGGCGCCCTGGCCGGGTTGCGCGCGGGCAGCGTGCTGGTCGATTGCAGCACCGTTTCACCCGTTCTGGCCCGCCAAGTGGCCGTCGAGGCGGCCTCGCATGGCGCCGAGTTCCTGGAAGCGCCGGTCACCGGCGGCACCTGGGGCGCCGAAAAAGGGGAGCTGGTTTTTCTGATCGGCGGCGAGGCGGCCACATTCGACCGCGTGCAGCCGGTCCTGGCCCACCTCGGCAAGAAGCTGTTTCACCTGGGTCCGCACGGCACGGGCCAGAGCGTGAAGCTGGGCATGAATCTGATCTACGCGCTCGAGGTGCAGGCACTGGCCGAAGCGCTGGCGCTGGTCGGCGGCGCGGGTATCGCCCCGGAAAAACTGCTCGATGTTCTGGCCTCCAGCATGGGCCGGGCGCCGGTTCTCGACATCAAAGCGCCGATGATGCTGGCGGGCGACTATACGCCCAGTTTTCCGCTTCGCCTCATGCACAAAGACCTCGGCCTCGCCCTGGAACTCTCCAATCAGCTTGGCGTTCCGCTCCCGGCCACAGCCGCCAGCCGCGAAACCTACAGCGCCGTCAAGGGCGCCGCCACCGAGGACGTCGATTACGCCGCCGTCCGCCGCTTCTGGCCCCGCTAGGCGGAGAGGCGCACGGATTGCTGGGGGCAGGAGTTTGGCAATAACGCCACTCCTCCGACGCTGGCTGCCGATGCGCTGGCGAATCTGTTCTATACCACCGTGACGAAGTGCACCGCTCCCGAGCCGCGATACACGGTCAACGCCAACAACCAACTTGGCGGCACGGGCATCAGCTACGACAGCGATGGAAACAACACCGCGGACACGGTGAACACTTATACGTACGATGCGGAGAACCGCATCGAGTCGGCCGACGTGGGCGGGACCTACTATTGCTACATTTACGATGGGAACGGGATGCGCGTCGCCAAAGCGACGGCCAGCAGCAGCGCGTGCAGCAGCCTGACCGTGTACGAACTCTACTGGCGGGCGGTCTCGGGCGACACCATTGCCGTAAGCGACGGCAGCGGCAGCACCACCAACTCCAGCTACCACGAATATATTTTCTTCGCTGGGCGGCGCGTGGCGCGGTCGGAC
>DATLRW010000117.1:0-3904 GCA_035534495.1 Candidatus Dormiibacterota bacterium
TTGGCGTTCAAAAGCGATGGCTTTTGGAACGCCTGTCCGGCGAGGACCGGGGGCGGGGTGCAAGGGCGCGCGCGGGGGAGGGGGATCGCCCGCCCTGCACGGAACGGAGCCCAGCGGAGTGGAGGAAGGGCGGGGATACCCCCGCGCGCGGGAGCGCAGCGACGCACCCTTGCACCCCGGGGGCAGAGCCCCGCTTGCTTGCGCGCTCGGCGCGCCGAAGGGTGGCAGCAGCCGCGCCATCTGGACCCCGAGGCGATCGATGCTTCAGCGCTCGGTACGGCGCGGGCCCACGCAGTAGAATGAGGATCGCCCGCAGACCAGAGGCGGGGAAAGGGAGGAGGGTCACGACATGCCGCACACGAACACCGCCGATCAGGGGCGGGACGTCATCGACGAGTACTTCAATGTGGTGAACTGGTGCCTCTCCGACCGAGGCGCACCGGCTCAGACCCCGCTTGGCTACACTCCGACCTTGCTGCTGTTTTCGATCGTCGATGCGATCTCACACTCGGGCCAAACGACGCAAGGCCACGGGGTCCAGCTGGATGCTCTCAATGATGGAACCAGCCTCAACCTCGGCCCCGAGAAACTGGCAAGTCTGGCAAAATGCTTCCGCCACAAATTGGCGCACGCCGCAATCACAGCCCCCGGGCGGTTCATCACGGACGAGGCCGCGGGCAATCCATTTGAGTTCAGCGGGGACGATGTGACCCTCATCCGCGTAATTCCCTTCCGAGACCTTGTGAGGGAGCTATGGAGTCGGAAGAAGGGGGCCTTCGACACGTCTGCACAGCTAGGTGCGCTGGCAGCATCCCCGGCCGCCCTTGGCCCCACTCCCAGCGGCGCAGGAACCGCGAGTGGGGTCGCTAGCTACCCTGGCACCCCAATGCCCACCCTCGGTGGTGCGGGTACTCCATAAGGCGCTCAACGCTGCATCTGGTCGCTGCACTATCATACTGGACGGTGCGGCCGGAGTTCTCCCCTGCCCTCCCCGTCTCGAAATCCCTCGTTTCCGGGACGATTTGCCACCCAAGCCACCATCAAGGCTTTTCCGTCTCGAAATCGAGTCTCATAATAGCGGCATGAAAATCGGCTACGCGCGCGTCTCGACGCTGGACCAGAACGCCGACCTGCAGCACCGGGCGCTGAAGCGCGCCGGCTGCCGCACGATCCATGAAGATCGCCTGTCCGGCCGGAGTCAGCGCCGCCCGGGGTTGGACCACGCCTTCATCCTGCCTGACTCAATCGCCCGCAGCGAACTCAGGCCGTTACACGACCCTCAAAACACCGACGACGAGAGCTGAAATGCAGTTTCGGTTCCGTTGCTACCGGACCCCCAATACCGGCAGCCGTGTAGGGTTGGTGCCTGGCACCCGTCGAACCTGTTGCCGTCCGGACTCACCGCCACCGAATTCCATCCGGCCCGAAACCGGCGGTGCATTTTTTGTGCGACCCCAGATAAGAGTGTTATAACGTCCTTTATAACACTCTTCATGGATTCCCACTATGAGCGACGAAAGCGAATCAGTCATCGGGTCGTTACCGCCGCCGCGTGCGGCGGATGTCCTGTTCGGCCCCGGCGAAGATTTCGAGGCCAACGCCTGCATCAGCCACTGGATTGAAGTGGACTACGTTTACACGTCGGGCTTCCGCCGAGCGGGTTCGCGTCTGGCGCAACACGTGTGCGAGACGGGCAGCGACCAGGATTTTCTGGTCTACCCGATCGTCTATCTCTATCGGCATCACGTCGAGTTGGTTCTCAAGGCCATTGTCAGAGTCGCGGTCGCGTTGCTCGATCGCGAACCCACAGAGGGCGATCACAAGGCCCTCGGAGGGCATGATCTGAGCCGACTATGGGACACCGCCCGGCCGTTGCTGAATCCGGTTTGTGCCCTCGTGCCCAATCCTCCATTTCCCGACGACGACCTCCTGGGGATCGATGCATATATTCGCCAGTTGCACGAGCACGACCCGAAAGGAGAATCTTTTCGCTATGCGACCACCAAACCAAAGCGAAGCAACCGACGTGAAATGGCGACAGTCATTCCCTCGCTCAACCCAAACCTTAAGCTGGTAAACATCCGCGCGTTCGCCGCCGCCATGGAAAAGTTAGCTGATTATCTTGAAGGGATAGAAGGGTGGTTTGGCGATTTGCAAGATGCCAAAGCGGAGTGGCGGAGGAGGCAGCGTGGCTGACCTCATCCTCTCTCCGTCGCCTGACTTGCTCCCGGCGCTGCTCTTTGCGCCGACGCCGAAGGCGGCGAAGCGTGTGTTGGAATTCTTCACGGCGCAGGTGAACAACGACCATAGCCGTAAAGCCTATCTCAACGCCACGCGCCGTTTTGCCGCGTGGTGCGAGGCGCACGGCCTGTACGAGCTGGCCGCCGTGCAGCCGTTCCACGTCGCGGCATTCGTCAAGGAGCTGCAAGGCCAGTTCACCCCGCCCACCGTCAAGCAGCACCTGGCCGCGCTCCGCATGCTGTTCGACTGGCTGGTGACCGGCCACGTCATGGAAACGAACCCGGCGCACTCGGTGCGCGGCCCCAAATACGTGGTGAAGAAGGGCAAGACGCCCGTTTTGAACGCCGATGAGGCGCGCGCGCTGCTGGACGCCATCCCCACCAACACGCTGATCGGCCTGCGCGACCGGGCGCTGATCGGCGTCATGGTCTACACCTTCGCCCGCGTGAACGCGGTCATCAGCATGAAGGTGAAGGACTACTTCATCCAGGGGCGGCGCGGCTGGGTGCGCCTGCACGAGAAGGGCGGCAAGGAGCATGAGGTGCCCTGCCACCACACCCTTGAGAAGTTCCTCGACGACTACCTCGCTGCTGCCAGCATCGTCGGCGACGTGGAAGGCCCGCTATTCCGGTCCGTGGGCCGCAAGACCGGCCGGACGGAAGCCCTATGGCAGCAGGACGTGTACCGGATGATCCAGCGGCGGGCGGCGGCTGCGGGCATCGCCACCAAGATCGGCAACCACACATTCCGAGCGACCGGCATCACCGCCTACCTCAAGAACGGCGGGACGTTGGAGCATGCGCAGACGATCGCCAACCACGCCTCGCCGCGCACCACGAAACTCTACGATCGACGGTCGGACGAGATTTCGCTGGATGAGGTGGAGAAGATCGCAATCTGACGATACCCCGCCGGATACCCTCGTGCGGCGGTGCCCGGCTCTACGGGGACCGCGAGCGCCTCGAAACGGTTCGTGGGCTGACCTATGCGCCTTGCATCAGTGTCACCATCCCCGCCGCCGTTCAATTTCCCCCACTATCTTCCCCACCGGACGGCGGGATTCCGAAAGCTGCATTAGGGCCAGATTTTTCAGGATCGAATGCTTTGAGGCCGATTCATGTGAGAGAGGAGGTGCACGGCGAGGCAGCACGCCCAAGTTGGCCTGCGCTCGTTCGATCAATTCTACATCGTCGAGTCGCCAACGAATTTCCGAGAACGCTTTTGGCTTTTCCTTCGGATTGGAAGGCATGAGATCAAGCGAGCGCACCGTCATCAAGCAGTCAGAAGGCGGGGCAACTTCGTTTTCAAAGCGACCCTTCTCAGTGCGAGTGGTTCCTCTCAGCCACCCTCCCAACGTAAGATGGGCCTCGCTCCACACGGTATCTTTAAGCCAGTCTTCCTTGGGGACAGGCATCCATTCCTCATTCAGTCCGCCAATTGGCGGGAGATAGCTGGTCGTCGGAGCGACTTACAGAAAATGCGCGTGGCCATGCACTAACTTCCCCACTCACGGGACTCTCGTCCGTCGTATCGGGGCCGGAAGACCGATCCTCGTAAAGGTGCCTGATAATTACAAAAACCACGGTGTCCTTTCCAGTACCGGATGCAGCCGGAAGGCAGGCTCACTCTGTCGCATAAAGGCCGCCGTGAGATAAGCGATGTC
>DATLRW010000118.1:0-22744 GCA_035534495.1 Candidatus Dormiibacterota bacterium
GTCCAGACTTCCTCTTCCTTCAAGCTGCGATGGAACCGTTCGATGTAGCTGTTGCCCTCCGGGTGATGATAGGCCGTCCGCCGGTGCGTGATGCCGAGCCGCCCCAGCGTTTCCAGGAAGCGTGACGAAGTGAACTGTGTGCCATTGTCGGTGGTCAGCGTCAGATGCGCTGCACGGCTGCCCTCGGGCAGCCGTGCCAGCACCGCCTGCTCGACCGCTGCCAGAGCGTCTTCGGTGCGGCAGCGGTGGGAGAGGTTCCAACCCACGATCTCCCGCGTGCAGCAGTCGATCACGCTCACCAGGTAGGCCCAGCCCACCGCCGGGCCTGCCCAGACCTTCGTCATATCCGACTGCCAGATTTCGTTGGGCCGGCTCGCTTCCACCCGGCCCCACTCTTTCCGGCGACGAGCCCGCAGACGGCGCGGCCGCACCAGCAGCCCGCGCTCGCGCATGACCCGCAGCACCCGCTTCCGGTTCACCGACAGGCATTTCTTCCGCTGCAACCACCAAGCCACGCGCCGATAGCCGTACGCCAGTTTCTCTCCGCACGCTATCACGATCTGCTCATCGTACGTGCGATCGGCCCGGCTGCCTCGCGGCTTCTTCCGGTAGTACAGGCTCGACCGGCTGATCGCCAGCGTCGTCGACACCAGCGTGGCCGTGTAGCCCTCGGCCACCAGCTCCCGCGCCTGGGAGTAAACAGCACCGCAGCTCACTCCCCCACGACGTTTTTTAGGATTTCGATCTCCAACGATTTCCGCCCCAGCGTCCGTTCGAGTTGCCGGATGCGGCGGTCCTTCTCGGTTTCGGCCGCCGCAGCGCTTCTCCCCCCAAGCGCTGCCTTAGCCCCTTCCTCCGCTTCGTCCCTCCATCGATAGAGCAGGGATGGTGAAATGTCGTGGCGCCGGCACGTCTCCGAAACGTTGCCACTTTTGATGCCTTCCTGCACGATCTGCCACTTCTCTTCCGGGGTTCGATCAACGCGTGCTCTTCTGCCCACCGTGCCTCCTCTTTTGGAGGCCCTGATTCTACCTAGATGAGGTGTCCAGTTTTAGCGGGGAGCACTACAGATGTCTACCTTTGGTGGACCCAGCCAGCCGTAGCTCCCCCGAGAAGACGGGTCGCGCAGGCAAGCCGATCGGTCGGGCGAGACGTAGCGGACGTGTCGTTCAGGCTGGCCTGCCGGGGTTCGGCGCGAAGAAGCTCACAGGTACCTCCGGCACGGGGCTCAGGCAAGTTCAGGGGAGGGGAAGAGCGCCTGAGCCGCCGCTGCAGTGGCAGTCGCCACTGATTCTTCCCAGCCCGTCTTGCTACGACCAGCAGGTCAGATGAAACAGCCCAGTTCGCCGTCGAATCCCTGTTCCACTTTGCCATCGGGCCAAACGACGATGGGAACCATGCTGCCGTATTTTCGCGCCTCATCGAGCAGCGCCTGGCTCAGCTCGACGCGGCGCTCTTCATAGGCGACGGCTTCGGCGTCCCACTTCTGAAGAAGTTTTACGCAGGCATTGCAGCCGCGAATGGTGTAGACGACGGGAACGGGGTTATCCATATGCGTTCGTTATCCGTGATCCGGCGTTATTCGTGATTCGACCCTATTCGTGATTGGACCCTATTCGTGATTGGAAATGCTCAGGGTTGTCGCCAGCAGCGCGCGCATCTCCCGAATCGATTGTTTTCGCCATTCCGGGTATCGGGGCGTGATTCCGGCGATCACTTTCTGAATGAATTCCTGCCTGGCGGCCGCCGACGCGGTTCTGAACGTCGTTCCCCGCGGCAAATTCATTTCGGATGCGACCTGGTCCATGATCGCGGCCAGCTCGGCATGAGCGGCCGCCGATCGCTCGGTGAAATGCGCGATATAGCGAGTCTCTTTTGTGTGAAAGACGAAGACGGGTATGGCGCGGGATTGGCCGTCGTTGCTGAGGAACTCGTCCATGATGTCCGGGTTTTGGTCGCGCAGAAAAATGCGCAGGTCCATGCCGCTGGCCTCGGCGATGCGCGCCACGGTGGGCAGCTCGCGGTAGACGTCCCCACACCAGGCTTCGGCAATCGCGAGGATTTTCGCCGGACCGCCGGGCAAGGCAGCCGCTTTCTTGAAAAACGCGATGTCATCGGACGATAACGGGGAATCCTTATAATACAGCTCGAATTTGTCGCGATTGACCGTTGCCTGCGCGAGGAAATCCGCGTACCGGAGTCCTTGCTCGAAGCGCTCGGGCGTCACCACGCTGGTTGCCAGAGGCACGTCATCTCCCTCGGATAAATCAAAATGCCACGTATACAGCATATTGGATGAAGAGCCGATGATCAGGTTGCGTGGAACGCAGGCAGTTCGGTCGACCCCCGGGGGCGGGGCGTAGACGCTTCCCGCACTGCTGCTACCCCTCGGCCTGGCGCTGCCCTCGGTACTTTTCCAGCACGGATTTAAGCACCTCCTCGATACGTGCGCCGCGGCGTTGGAAGCCTAGTTCCGGCAACAGGTCGCCTATGATTTCTTCGTCCGTCCGCAGACGGCCATCCGACTCAATCCAGTTGAGCAACGCCATAAGGTCCCTCTCAGAATATCCCGCCACCGTTTCGCGCCTTGGGATATTGGGACGGGGCCCACGGGTCTGACCCTTGGCCTGTGGTGGGTTGGTGGAAGACGGTATTGGCGCCGATGTCTGAGAATAAATCTCGGGGTTGTCCACGGCAGCTACGACGCTCTGGTAGGCCGCAAGCGCTCGGGTGATCTCCTCGTCCTTGCGCATAAACCAGTCCGTTGACCAGATTCGGTGGAATTTCCATCCTAGGTTCTCGAGTTGTTGCTGCCGCAGCCGATCGCGGTCTCTTGCGGTCTGGCTGGAATGATACGAGGCACCATCACATTCAATGGCCAGAACGCACCTGCCGGGCCGCTCCGGGTGCTGAGCGACGAGGTCAATGCGGTAGTTTGAGGCGCCAACCTGGGAAAGGAGGGGAACACCCTTTGAGCGCAACACGTCAAAAACCTCCGCCTCAAAGGAGTTCATTGGAAATGAGGTCGAAGCAATGTCCCCTAGCCTCTTGCCCCCGCTAGCGGCGTATTCGAGATAGTGGCGAAGTAATTCCACGCCAGTGCCGGGCTTGACCCTCGCCAAATCCATGTCGATATGGCTGAATGAGGAGACCAGTGTCATCCTCTCCCGTGCTCTCGTCACCGCGACGTTGAGTCGTCTTTGCCCCCCAACGGATAAGAGAGGGCCAAATCTGAATGGAAGATTGCCCCCTCGGTCCTTCCCGTACCCTACCGTGAGGATAATTGCGTCGCGCTCATCTCCCTGAACCCGCTCCAGGTTTTTGACGAAAAACCTCTCTTCGTTGTTCGAGTCGAAGAACGGGCCCAGTTCAGGCCTCTGCTCTAGTGCTTGGTCAAGGGCTCGCTGCACGCGGTCTGCATGCCGAATTCCCATAGCGATGACGCCCAGGGAACGGGTTGGCCTGTTCTCCGCGTGTTCTAGAATAAGGTCGACGACTTTCTGCACCTCTGCCGCGCAGCTCTCTTCCTGCCCATCAAGGCCGGGCTGTTGTGCGACGAGAAAGTGCTGGATTACGGGGGATCCTCCCGGCCCGGGGAACGTCACCAGCCGATTTTGGTAAATGTGGTGGTTGGAAAAGCTGATTAGTGCTTCGTCTCGACTCCGGTAATGCCAGTCGAGGTACCGCGACGGCATGAACGCGTTTGTCGTGTCGAGCAGACTTTCATAACCGCCGGTCGCGGCGTCCTTCTCGTCATCTGCCAATTCGTCCTCGTCTGCCGCCGCGAAGAAGGTTGTCGGGGGTAGTTGCCATCGATCACCGGCGACGACCATGCGAGATGCCCGCATGATTGCTGGAATCGCGTCCTCCGGCAGAACCTGACTTGCCTCGTCAAAGACTACGAAGTCGAAGCGCGACGCGATGTCTAAAAGCTGGCTAACGGAGAGGGGACTGGCCATCCAGCAGGGGCAGATGGCGGTAAGGACGTGTCTTGCCTCCGAAAAGAGCATGCGGAGTGGGCGGTGCCGACGTTTTTTCTCCGCTTCGGCCCGAATGATGAGCTCCTCGTTCTTGTTTTCGTTCATAGCCGCAATAGCTCGCTCTGCGCATGCCCTTTGCACACGGGCCGCGGCTACTCGAATCCGCTCCTTGTCCAGCTCTTTGAACTCTCGGACAAATGCGTCGTGCGTTCTCCCGTTGAACCCGGCGATCTCCGGATCTTCAGCTTGCGCAGCTTCCAAGCAGGAGGCATACCAGCAATAGTCGAAAGCGATGGCCCACCCTTCTGGCGCCAGCTTTTTCTTGCGGATCTCCTCGACCAGTTTCGCGACCCCCGAACTCTCCAGGCCGCGCTCCACCTCCCACAGTTTAGGCAGCCGCATCGGTGTAAGCCGGTCCCTAGCAAGGCCCTCGATGCAGTCAGAAATGTTGGCCAGGGGTAGTGTGCCGAGCTGTTCTCTTTCGAGAATTGAAGAAAGTACCGCGAGATCGGCAAGTGCCGTCTCGAGTCTCTTGCAGGCATCTGCCCATCCCGGAACCCCTTGGGGCGTGGATGTGCGGCAACTAAAATCGGCCCACCTGGCCGTCTGTTCCGCGGCGGCAGCCAACTCGGCAAGCAGTTCGTTGCCCGTAGTCCTGCCTGCGGTGCGATGGGACAGTGCCCGCTTGCGTGCCCGCCGGTATTCCGCGCTCGTGCACCATCCCCAGAAGGCTCCCAGTCGCCCGTTCCGGGCGGGGGCGAGTGCGCGAGTGATTGCCTGCAGGTCCTCTGAAAAAATCTCGTTCGAATAGGAGTCAAGCGTTTTCTGGACGGCCTCGAACAAGGAGAACGTTTGTCGCGCGTCCTTCAGCGTATCTGGCTTTGGGAAGGCCGCCGCGTTCGTAGTTGCCGCCATGGATTCCAGGAAGGCTGGCCACGTCTGCGAACCTAGCCGTCCGACAACGTCGAGCGCGTGCTGAGCAGCCGCCCCATCTTGCAGCCTGACGCCGTTCCATGGCGAGGGATCGCGCCGGAGAAAGAGAGAAGAGAGCCCCCCCGCCTCTCTCAGAAGATCGCGGATCCTATTTGGCCCTGCTTTTTCGATGGTGGTGAGTTCAGATCCCCGCCACTGGGTTTGACCCTGCGCTACTCCGCGGAGTCGGAGCAGCGATCCCTGTAGTTCGTATACCGACATATTGCTAGGCTTCCGCCTCCGATGGAGGCTTTCCACATGCCGGTTAAGGCGGTCGCGACGTTCAACGTAGCGTCGATGCATCCCGTCGAAGTCCACGGGAAGGGCGCGCCGAACGGCGTTCAGGGCGGCCGCTATTTGCTCCATGACCCGCTTAGGCGATACATCTGCTCCATGCAGATCGATAACAATCTTCTCTAATCCGACCTGTTGTAACCTCCTCAGTACTACCTGCAGTGCAGCTCTCTTTTCGGCGACGAATAAAACGCTCTTCCCTGCCGCCGCTAAACTAGCCACTAAATTCGCAATAGTCTGGCTCTTACCGGTACCGGGAGGGCCGTGGATCACCGCGTTTTGTCCCGCGAGAACGGCGCTTATCGCCGACTGTTGGCTCGAATCGGCATCCAGGATGAGGAACTCGGACTGAGGAGGTACCCTGTCGAACTCCCGCGGGTCCGGATTCTGCGCCTCCGCCCCAATCAACTGTTTTGCTTCTGTGTCGCCGGAAATTGCCGCAACAATGTCGCTAGACAGCAACTGTTCCGAGCCCGCTTGGAGGTCTTGCACCATTGCCATTTTCTGGAACGCGAAGTTGCCCAGAACCGCCGCATCGTGCGTCTCGAACCCCTGGATAGATGCACACGACTGCCTGAAAAGCTCGTATACGGCAGATGGATCAGAAATTCCATCCTCATCCTCGCCCTCTAAGAGCGAGAGCGCCTGCTCCGTAGGGATCGACACTCCGAATTCCGTTTCCAGGACGTGTGTGAAAACTAGATTCGTCTGCGCCGGGCCAGTGCGATGAATGGACAACGATGTGCCGGCGTGTCCCTTTATTTCCAGGGCAACAGGAAGGAGGAGAATAGGAGATTCCGCATCTCGCCCCCCGTCAGACGCCTTCCAGGTTGCCATGCCCAAGGCCACGAACATGGTTGCCAGGCCTTTTTCCTCCTGGTTGGCCAGTGACCTTCGCCAGATCGCCAAGGCTTTGGAGGTGAGTTCGTCGTCGGGGGTATCTCTTACTAGGCTCTTTACCGAGACCGACTCGCCACGGAGTAGAGCGCTCCAACGCTCGCCACTGTCGACGGATAGGTTCAACGTCCCCCATTTCAGGGGTCTGTAGTAGAGCAGGTTGTTTCGGCGGGATAGGTCAATCAGTTGCCTGATCCAGGCCTGACGCGCCTTCTCGACCGATTGCCGTCTCTTGTCGCTGATTTGCAAGCTGACATCTCATGGCAAGGGTTTGTGTTCGCTAATCGGCTATGCGGGGCTGAGCATATCACGCCGAGAGCCGACTTTTGGAGGCACCTTGCCCTGTTCAGGGGTCGGACAGCGCTCTTCATTTGTTTCCCCGTCGGGTTCGAGGCGCGCATCAGTGCAGGCCAACCGCTGCCTGTGTCCATACGGCTGGTTTTACGGCGGCCCAGTTGCGCGACTGAAATGGTTTGTGCGTTCCTTTGCGGGTGAATCGGCGGGGAGACCTCCCGGAAAGATTCCTCGCCTGGCTTCACCGAAACCTGGAATGGCGGCGACTGAAACAGTTTGGAGTGGAATGGTTAAAGGGAAGAAACGCGGCGCTGGAGTTCCCGGGTGATCTCCTCGGGCGTGGCGCTTGCCTCGAAGCGAACCGGATCGCCAATCGTCACGCGAATGCGGCCGGGACGCGTGAACCAGCGGCGTGCCTTCTTCAATTCAAACAATCCGTCGATGCGGATAGGAACGACGGGCAATCCGAGACCGTGTGCGAGCAGGCCGATGCCGGCGCGGAATGTTTGAATTTTGCCGTCGGGCGTCACGGCGCCTTCGGGGAAAACGAGCACGTTGTATCCGCGGTCGGCCGACTGGCCGGCGTAAGAAAAGCTTTCGCGGAAGCCGGTCTGCTGCGGAAGCGGGAACACGTTGAAGATTGTGACGACCAGGGCATAGATCGCGCGCCAGAACCAGCGATAGATTGAGTTCCGCTCGGGCGGAGCCTGGCGCATGCGGGCCAGGCGTTCGCCTCCCATCGCGACGGCCACGCGATTGCGGAAGCGGGCGGGAAGAGCGGCGAGGATGAAGCCGATGTCGATGCTCGTGACGTGGTTGGAAACGAGCAGAACGGGACCCTGGAGGCCGGAAAGGCGCTCGCGGCCACGCGTCGCGGGATAGCCGAGAAGCAGCGTCGCGGGCCAGGCGAGCAGATAGTAGATCGCGGCTCGTATCCAGGCCGTCGGCCGGCGCTGGGCCCAGCGGGGATAGACGTAACTGGTGCGGCGGGCGCCGGGCTGCCGCAGGAGGCGTTCGAGTTCGCCGACGGTCGTCGCTTCGGTGAACTGGCTTTCGTTCAGCTCCACCTGATAGCGGTCTTCGAGCGCGGCGAGCAGTTCGACTCGTTCGATCGACGTCAGATTGAGGTCGCTAGCCAGGCGGGCGCCCTCGGCGAGGCGTTCCACCGGCCGGCCGGTGATGCGGGAAACGATGTCGGAGAGTCCCCCGGAAGGCGCTGCCGCGGGCGAAGGTGGCCCGGCGCCCATCGCGGCACGAGCGGCGCTGGCGATGGCGTGAAGCTGGGGTTTGCCCGTGGGCGTGCGGGGAAAATCGTCTTCGGGCCAGATGTGCCAGCGGCGGATTTGCTGAAAATCGGCCAGATGCCGGTTGGCCGCGCGGACGGCGGCTTCGGCGGCGGCCGGGCCGGGCTCGCGCAGCAGCAGCACGGCGCACGGCTCGGCATTGCCGTCGCGATCGATGCCGATGACGACCGCGTCGCGCAGGCCGGCCTCGCGGCGCAACGCGGCTTCGAGATCCTCGGGATAGACGTTCAAACCGGCCGGCGTGACGATGACGTTTTTTCGCCGGCCCTTGAAATACAGATTGCCGGCCGCGTCCTGAACGCCCAGATCGCCCGTGTGGAACCAGCCCTCGTCGCCGGCCACCGCCTGGAACGTTTTTCCGTTGGCCGCCCAGTAGCCCTTGGCGACGTTTTCGCCGCGCACGAGAATCTCCCCGCTTTCCGACAGCTTGATTTCGCGGCCCGGCAGCGCCTTTCCGATCGAGCCGCGGGCGAGCTGGAACGGGTGTTGGACGCTGACGAGCGAGGCGGTTTCCGTCAGGCCGTAGCCCTGGATGACGGCGTAGCCGAGCCTGGTCCAGAATTGCTCGACGTCTTCCCCGAGCGCGGCGCCCCCGGAAATGAAAGCCCAGAATTTCCAGCCGAAGCGGCGGCGGACGGCTCGAAAGCGCCACCAGCGGCGCAGAAAATGCTCTTTTTGGGATCGCTCGAAATCCCGGTGGAAGCGGTCGATGCGCCCTTCGGCTTCGAGATCCCGTTCGATCTTGTCGCGCAGGCTTTCGATCAGGCGCGGCACGGTTACCAGGACCGAAACGCGCTCCAGGCGGATGACCCGCAGCACTTCGCCCGGGTTCAGCGTATCGAGCAGCACGATCGCGGCGCCGATCATCGGGGGAACGAAGATCCCCATGAACTGCCCGAAGAGATGGCTGAGCGGAAGCAGATTCAGAAAACGGAGGGGATGGAACCAGCGCTCGTAGCGGTCGTATTTCCGGATTTCGGTTTCGAGCGGTTCGAGGTTGGCGAGAAAGTTGCCGTGCGAAATGATGACCCCGCGCGGCTCGGCGGTCGTGCCGGAGGTGAAGACGATTTCCAGAATGTCGTCTCGCGTGAGTCCGGCGCGCGGGGGCAGGGCGGCGGGACGGGTGGCGACGGCTTCGCGGAGGTCGTCGAGGATGAAAAACTCCGGGGCGATCTGGACGGCCGGTTGATGGCGGCCCAGCAGGGCCAGGCGCGGATGAACCTGGGCCGCGACGCGCGAGACGAATTCCGGGGGCGCGGAGCGATCCATCGGCACCGCAACGACTCCCGACAGCGCGCAACCCAGAAAGGCCGCCACCCATTCCGGCGAATCGTCGCCCCACAGCAAAATGCGCTCGCCCTTGGCGATGCCCCGCCGGTCGAGCTCGCCCGCGAAGGCGGCGGCCGTGTCGAGCAGTTCGGCGTAGCTCCAGCGTTCGGTCCTGTAGCCGCGCGAAGAGAGCAGAGCCGTCTGGCGCCCATGGCGCCGGAACTCGGCGATGAAATCGGCCAGGGAGGAACGGCGCATGCTTCACAGTTTTACACCAAGGCCTTAGTTGGGAAAGGCGCGGAGGCGGGTGGCGGAGCCGCGCGGACCCGCCCATCAGGATGGCGGGTGTCCGCGCCCTTGGCGCTTGCCGCGGACTTCAGGGACTGAAGCCCAGGTTTTTTCGCGGCTTTTTGTCGGTGCTGAAGCGCCGACCCCCGAAACCGGGAGGTTGCACAACGGCTTGCGGCAGCGGAGTACGAAAGTACCGCGGGCGGTGTGCCCACGGCGTCAATGGGATGGGCTTCGCTCCAGGCGGCCTGCGGCGGTAAGCTGGGCGGGTCGGGACGGCTAGGGCAGAGGCAAGGAAGGTTGGAACTATGCGACGAGTCCTGGCGATAGGGTCTGTTCTGATTTTGGCATCGATCATGGGCGGGGGGTGGCTCGCCGCGCAGTCCTCCTCCTCCTCATCGGCTGCATCTTCCAGTTCAAATTCCACCCCGAAATTTCAGCCCCCGGAAGTCGTTGCAACCGCCGATGCGACCTATCCCATCAATTCGGTGGCATTTGGGACGGTGGTTCTCGAAGTGCATCTGGATGCAACCGGAGCGATCGAGGACGTGAAAGTGGCGCGGCCGGTTCCATCGCTGACCAGGCAGGCGCTCGAGGCCATCAAGCAATGGCGGTTCAATCCAGCCACGCTCGGTGGGAAACCCGTGAAATCGATAGTGCCGGTGGCATTTATCTTTGTGCGGCCCGATCTGTACCCCCGATATGGGGGCAGCCGGCCACGGCCCTGACATTCCGGAAGTCACCGGCAAAAATCTGTTTGACGGAATCATGATTATTCCTGTATAAAATTGAATGGACATGAATAAATAATCTATCCCTTATGCCAGATCAGAAGTCATTCCGGCAGGGACAGATCCTGAAGCTGATTACTGCCGAGCCGGTTGCGAACCAGGAACAGTTGAGGCGCCATCTGGCCGAGCTGGGACTGGCCGTTACGCAGGCTACGCTTTCGCGGGATCTGCGCGAGCTGGGGCTGGTGAAGACGGCCCAGGGATACAAGACATTGGGCTCGACCGGCCAGGCGACGAGCCGCCCGAACCTGGCTCGGGTGCTGCGCGAGAATCTGCGGGACGTGTTGCCGGCGCAGAATTTGCTGGTGCTCAAGACGCCGCCGGGCGGCGCGCAGTCGCTCGCGGCGGCCTTTGACCGCGAGCGTTGGCCGGAAGTGCTGGGAACGATCGGCGGAGACGATACGGTGCTCGTCATCACCGATTCGCCCGGTTCGTCGCGGGCGGTAAAGGAAAGGATCGAAGCGTTTCTCGCATGACAACGGGACCGAAAGTCGCGGTCGTAGGCACGACGGGATACACCGGGCGGGAACTGGCCAGGCTGGTGGTGCGGCATCCCTCGATCCGGGAATCCGTTTTCTATTTGCGCGAGGGGCGGGAGGGCGAGCGGCACATCGATTGGTTGACCGAGCTCTATCCCGATCTGCGCGGCCGCGCCGATGCCCCCTGCCGGACGTTTTCGGTGGAGGCGGTGATTGCCAGCGAAGCCTCGGTCGCGTTTTTGGCGATGCCGCATGAAGTCTCGACCGAAGTGGCGCCGCCGCTGGTAGCGGCCGGCATGAAGGTGATCGATCTGAGCGCCGCGTTCCGTTTCCACGACCCGGAGACGTACGCCAAGTGGTACCGGCTGCCTCCGGCTCCGGCGGCGCTGCTGGAGGAGGCGGTTTACGGGCTGCCGGAAATTTATCGGGATGAGCTGGAGGGAGCGCGTCTGGTGGCCAACCCGGGCTGCTATCCGACGGCGGCGATTCTGGCCCTGAAACCCCTGCTCGGTTCCGGCTGGATCGACCCGTTCCGGGGGATCGTCTGCGACGCGAAGTCAGGCGTGAGCGGCGCGGGAAAACAGCCGAAGCCGGAAACGCATTTCGTCGAAGTGAATGAAAACTTCCGCTCCTACGGGCTGTTTACGCACCGGCACACGCCGGAAATCACCGGGCATCTCGGTCTCGATTCCGACCAGATGATCTTCACGACGCATCTGCTGCCGATCGAAAGAGGGATCCTGGCAACGGTCTACGTCTGGCTCGGTGAACCGCATCATGCCGGCGAGATCGAAGCCTTGTACCGGAGCTTTTACGCGGGGCCGGGAATGGTTCGCATCTGGGCGGCGGGCGAGGTGCCGGAGTTGCGGCACGTGGCGCGCACGAATTTCTGCGACATCGGCTTAGTCCTGGACCGCGGCGGCAGGAGGCTGGTGGTGGTTTCCTGCCTGGACAATCTCGGCAAGGGCGCGGCGGGACAGGCGGTGCAGAACATGAACGTCATGTGTGGACTCCAGGAGACGGAAGGGCTGCTATGAGAATCGTAGTGAAGGTGGCGGGGGTTCTGCTGGAAACGACCGAAGGCCTGCAAAACGCGAGCCGGCAGATCGCGGAACTCGCGCGCGAGGGCGCCCAGCTGCTGGTGATTCACGGCGGGGGCAAGGCGTTTACGGCGACGCTCGCGCGGATGGGAATCGCCAGCCGGTTCGTCAAGGGGCTGCGCGTGACCGACCGGCAGACGCGCGACGTGGCCGTGATGGTTCTCGGCGGCCTGTTGAACAAGCGCCTGTCCGCCGCCATTTCCGCCGCCGGCGTTCCGGCCGTCGGTCTGTGCGCCGCCGACGCCCTGGCCTTTTCGGCCGAGCCGATGGTGGTCGAGGGCGAGGAGGGCGGTTTGGGTTTCGTCGGGTATCTGGCCGGTGCGAACGTGGAATTCATCGAGCGGCTCTGGCAGGCGGGACTGGTGCCGGTGGCGGCTTCGCTCGGCATGGGGCCTGGCGGCGAACTCTACAACATCAACGCGGATCACATGGCCGCGGCCTGCGCCGAATACTGCCATGCCGACCAGCTCCTTTTCCTGACGGACGTTCCGGGGGTGCTGGACGGCGACGCCGTGCTCGAAAGCGTCAACTATTCCCGCGTCGACGAGCTGGTGCGTTCGGGCAAGGTGCAGGGCGGCATGGCGCTCAAGCTCGAAGCCTGCCGCCGGGCGCTCGACGCCGGCGTGAGAGAAGTGCGGCTCGTGCCGGGCATGGTACCGGGGGCGCTGACGGCCGCCGGCCGCGGCGAGCCGGCGCCGGGAACACGAGTCTTGGGCATGGCCGAGTGCCATGTCGCCTGAGGAGAAACCAGTGGAATCTGGAGCCACAGCGCAGATGCCGGGTACGGGTGTCCTTTCGGCCCCGGCGCCCGAATCCCACTTGATGAACACCTACCGGCCCCCGCCGCAGGTATTCGTCCGCGGGCGCGGCTGCTATTTGTACGACGCCGACGGCGGCCGCTATCTCGATTTCATCAGCGGAATCGGCGTGAACGCGCTCGGCTATGCGCACCCGCGGCTTTTGCGCGTGATGCGGCAGCAAGCCGGCCGCGCGGTTCACGTATCGAACCTGTATCGTCATCCGTTTCAGGAGCCGCTGGCGGCGAAACTGGCGGCATGGACCGGACTGGATCGCGTGTTTTTTTGTAACAGCGGATCGGAAGCGGTCGAAGGGGCGCTGAAGCTGGCGCGGGCCCGGGCGCACCAGAGGGGCGAGGGCAAGTACCGGATTCTGGCCCTGGAAAATTCCTTTCATGGCCGCACGTTCGGCGCGCTTTCCATTACGGCGACCCAGGCTTACCGCGAGCCGTTCGAGCCGCTCGTTCCGGGAGTGGATTTTGTCCGCTTCGACGATGTGGCCGATCTCGAGGCGAAATTCGGCGACGACGTTTGCGCGGTGGTTCTCGAATCCATTCAAGGGGAAGGCGGAATTCACGCGCTGAGCGAAGCGTTCTGGAACCGGGCGCGGGAACTGGCCACCCGGCACGGGGCGGCGCTCGTCGCCGACGAGATTCAGGCGGGCATGGGCCGCACAGGGAGATTCTTTGCGTTCCAGCGATTCGACGCCAGGCCGGACATCGTGACCATAGCGAAACCGCTGGCCGGAGGGCTGCCGCTCGGCGCATTTGCCGCGAGCGAGGAGGTCGCTTCCGCCTTGACGCCGGGAATGCACGGTTCGACCTTTGGCGGCGGGCCGCTGACCTGCGCCACGGCGCTCGAATTCATCGCCACGGTCGAAGAGGAGAACCTGCTCGAGAACGTGCGGCGACGGGGCGCGCAGATCCAGGAAGGATTGCGGGCGCTGGCGACGCGCGCCGGATTCGTCCGCGAAGTGCGCGGCGAAGGATTGATGCTGGGAATGGAACTGGAAATCGAAGGGGGGCCGTTCGTCGATCGGGCCCGCGAGCGGGGACTGCTGATCAACTGCACCCACAACCAGGTGCTGCGTTTTCTGCCCCCGTTCATCCTGGAGGAGAAGCACGTCGCCGAATTCCTGAAAAAAATGAAGCGCGTGCTGGTCTGGAAACCCAAACGCGGCGCCGGCAGGCAGTCCGCCAGCCCCACCGGCCCGGCGGCGACGCCGGGCGAAGAGAGGTTGAAATGAGCGTAACGGCCGTGGAACGACGCGTCACCGCGCCGGGACTGGTGAGCGGCATGGAGTGGACGCCGGGACAGGTGCGGGATGTGCTTCGCCTGGCGGCAAAGATGAAAGCCCACCCGAACCGCTATCGCAATGCCCTGGACGGGCGATTCGTCGCGCTGATTTTTGAAAAGCCCTCGCTGCGAACTCGCGTGACGCTGGACGTGGGAGCGACCAGCCTGGGAGCGAAGGCGGTTTTCGTCGACAACAGTTTGTCGCGCCTCGGCGAGCGCGAACCCGTGCGCGACGTGGCGAAGAACCTCGAGCGCTGGGTGCAAGCGATTGCCGTGAGAACGTTTTCGCAGGAAAACGTGGACGATCTGGCGCGCCACGCGGCGATTCCGGTGATCAACGCGCTCAGCGACCGGTTTCATCCCTGCCAGGCGCTGGCCGACATCTTCACGCTGGAGGAACGCTTCGGCAGCCTGGCCGGACTCAAGCTGGCATTCGTCGGCGACGGGAACAACGTGTGTCATTCCTTGCTGATTGCCGGCGCGCAAACCGGCGTGGCGGTTCGCATTGCCTCGCCTTCCGGCTACGAACCCGCTCGCGAAGTGGTCCGGACGGCGCGGCGGCTGGCCCGGGAAACCGGCGCGAGCATCGAATTCTTCGATTCCCCCGAAGAAGCCGTCACGGACGCGCAGGCCGTCTACACCGATACGTGGACCAGCATGGGGCAGGAACGGGAATCCACGGTGCGGGAGAAAATGTTCGCGCCGTATCAGGTGAACCGGCGCCTGTTCGATCAGGCGGCGCCCGACGCCGTGTTCCTGCACTGCCTTCCGGCCCATCGAGGCCGGGAAGTGACCGAAGACGTCATCGATTCCCCGCAGTCGATCATCTACGAGCAGGCGGAAAACCGTCTACATATAACGAAGGCAATTCTGGCAACGCTGGTCGGCTAAACCGAAAAAAACTCCCAGGAGACAAAACTGTGGTCAAGAAGGCTGTTCTCGCGTATTCCGGCGGACTCGACACATCGATCATCATTCCGTGGCTCAAGGAAAACTATCATTGCGAAGTCGTCGCGATGGTCGGCGACGTGGGACAAGACGAAGACCTCGATGCGGTCAACGAGAAGGCGCTGCGAACCGGAGCCATCGCGTCCACGATCGAGGATCTGAAATCGGAATTCGTGAAAGACTATATCTGGCCGACGCTGCGTTCGGGCGCCATCTATGAATACAGATACCTGCTGGGCACGTCGATGGCGCGGCCGGTGCTGGCCAAGCGCCAGGTGGAAATCGCGAAACAGGTCGGCGCCGACGCCGTCGCGCACGGCCGCACCGGCAAGGGCAACGACCAGGTGCGGTTCGAACTCACCTACAAGGCTCTGGCTCCCGAGCTCGAGGTCATTGCGCCGTGGCGCGAATGGGACATCGACTCGCGGGAACAGGCGATGGAATATGCCCACCAGCATAACGTTCCCATCGAACAGACCTCGAAGAAGATCTACAGCCGCGATCGCAACCTTTGGCACATCAGCCACGAGGGCGGGGAGCTGGAGGATCCGGCCAACGCGCCCGCCGACGCCATGTGGCAGTGGGTGACCGCGCCCGAAAGCGCGCCCGACCGCCCGGTCGAAGTCGAAATCGGTTTCGAGAGCGGACTGCCCGTATCGGTCGATGGCGCGCGGCTGGATCCGGTCCATCTGGTCGACCGGTTGAACCGGGTCGCCGCCGCCAACGGCGTGGGACGCACCGACGTGGTGGAAAACCGGCTGGTGGGCATCAAATCGCGCGGGGCCTACGAGACGCCCGGCGGAACGCTGCTGGTTCGGGCTCACCAGGAGCTGGAATCGATCTGTCTGGATCGCGAGACACTGCATCTGAGCCAGCAACTGGCCGTCCGCTACGCCGAGCTGGTGTACTACGGGATGTGGTTCACGCCGCTGCGCGAAGCGCTCGACGGATTTTTCGTCCAGGCGCAGCAGCCTGTCAGCGGAACGGTGCGGCTACAATTGCGCAAGGGAAATATCACGGTGCTGGCGCGGAAATCGCCCAATTCGCTCTACCAGACGGCGCTCGCCAGCTTTCGCATGGAGGGTTACGACCCCAAGGATGCCGAGGGCTTCATTCATCTGCTGGCCCTATCGGCAATCCCGCGGCGCGGGGCCGGCCATTGATGGTGAAGACGGAAAAAGGAAAGCTTTGGGGGGGACGCTTCGAGGGCGGCCCCGATGAGGCATTCCGGCGTTTCGACTGTTCGTTCGGATTCGATCGACGGCTGCTCCCCTACGAGCTGGCGGTGGACAAGGTCTGGGCGCGGGCGCTCGTGGACGTGGGCATACTGACGCGCGAGGAGGCCGAGCAAACCAGCGGCGCTCTCGATGAGATCGGCCGCCGCATCCGGACCGAACCCGGCTGGCTCGACCAGGTGGAAGCCGAAGACCTGCACGGATTCGTCGAGGCGGCGCTGGTCGAAAAGCTGGGTCCGGTGGGCGCAAAGCTCCATACGGGCCGCAGCCGGAGCGATCTGGTGGTCACCGATTTCCGCCTCTTTGTGAAGGACGCGGCCTTGGCCGTGCGGGAACAGGTGGTCGGTCTGGTGGGCGCTCTGGCCGGACAAGCGGAAAAGTACTTCGGCGTGCCGGTGGCCGGGATGACGCATTTGCAGCACGCGCAGCCGATCCTCTTTTCTCATTTTCTGCTTTCGCACGCCGAGGCGTTCCAGCGCGACGCCGAGCGCCTGGAGGCCTCGGCGGACCGCGCCGACGCCTGCCCGCTCGGCGCGGGCGCCATTGCCGGCTCGACGCTGGCGATCGACCGGGCGAAACTGGCGCGCGACATGGGGTTCCGGCGCGTCACGGCGAACAGCATCGATGCCGTGGGTGATCGCGACTTCGCCCTCGAATATCTGTTTGCGTTGTCTGTTTTGGCGTTGCACCTCTCGCGCCTGGCCGAGGATTTCATTCTGCTGGCCACGTCGGAATTCGGCTATCTGATCCTGTCCGACGCCTTTTCCACCGGCAGCAGCATGATGCCGCAGAAAAAGAATCCCGACGCCTGGGAATTGATTCGCGGCAAAAGCGGTAGGGTGGTTGGCGCGCTGGTTTCGCTGCTGGTCACGCTGAAGGGCTTGCCGGCGGGCTATCAGCGCGACTTGCAAGAGGACAAGGAGCCGCTCTTCGACGCGCACGATCAGATGCTGGCGGCCGCGGAGGTGGCGGCGGGCGCCGTCGCGGCAACGGGCGTGGACGCCGAGAGGATGAGAAAGTCGGCGGCCGATCCGGCGCTGCTGGCGACCGAGGCGGCCGACTATCTGGCCGGGCGCGGCGTTCCTTTCCGTCAGGCGCACGAAATCGTCGGCGCGCTGGTGAAGGAAGGCGAGCGCCGGGGACAGGCATGGAACCAGCTGCCCCTCGATGTGATGAGGCAGTTTTCACCCGCCTTCGAGCCGGACTGGCACCGCGCGGTGACGCTCGAAGCGGCGCTCGATCGGCGCTCGCTGGCCGGCGGCACGGCGCCCGCCGCGGTGCGGAAGGGCCTCGAAAACTGCCGCGCCTGGCTGCAAAAGCAAGCGCCGGCGAAGAACGAACAGGGAGAACCAGCCGGCGCGTAGCCGGCATGCTGCAGCAAACGGCCGTGGAGGCGGCCTTTCATTCCATACCATGAGCCCCAAGAAATCAGCGAACACTTTGCCCGCCGGCTTTTCGTTTGCCGCGGCGAGCTGCGGAATTCGAGACAAGGGACCAAGCCGGCGGCTCGATCTTGGCCTCATCATGGCCGATCGCCCCGTTGCGGCGGCCGGGGTTTTCACGACAAACCAGGTGAAAGCAGCTCCGGTTCTGGTCTCGGCCGAGCATTTGGCTGCGTCGAAGGGACGCGTGCGGGCCGTCGTCGTCAATTCCGGCAACGCGAATTGCGCGACCGGCGCGCGCGGCATGAAGGACGCCCGTTCGACGGCGGCCGCGCTGGCGCGAGAGCTGGGCTGCTCCGCCAGGGAAATTCTAATTTGCTCGACCGGGGTGATTGGCGTGCCGCTTCCCGCCGGGCGAATCATCGGCGCGTTGCCGCAGATCGCCAAGGCCGGCGGTACAAACGCGGAATCCTTCGACGGCTTCTCCCGGGCGATCATGACCACCGATACGCGGCCCAAGCAGGCATGGGCCAGCTGCCGCGTCGGCGGCAAGACGGTGCATCTGGCCGGTTGTGCAAAGGGCGCCGGAATGATTCATCCGCATATGGCCACGATGCTGGCATTTATCGTGACCGATGCGGCCGCGAGCCCTGCCTGGCTCTCTCGCGCGCTTCGGCGCGCCGTTGCCGGGACATTCAACTCCATCACCGTGGACGGAGATACGTCGACCAACGACACTGTGTTTCTGCTGGCGAGCGGCGCCTCGGGAGCCCCGTCCCTCGGGTCCGGCAGCGCCGATGAGCGCCGCTTTGAGAAGGCGCTCGAGAAAGTTTGCCAGGAGCTGGCTCTGCAAATCGTCGCCGACGGCGAGGGCGCGGGCCGCCTGGTGCAGGTCGAGGTGCGGGGCGCGCCGAGCGATGATGCGGCCAAGCACGTCGCCGAGACGATTGCAAACTCTCCACTGGTGAAAACAGCGTTCGCTGGGGCCGATCCGAACTGGGGCCGCGTCCTGGCGGCGGCCGGCCGCGCCGGCGTGGCTTTCAACCCTTCGCGCGTGCGGGTCTGGCTGGCGGACCAACTGGTTCTCCGGAAGGGCCAGCCGCTGCCGTTCGATGAGATGGACGTGCACCGGCGCATGCTCGAGCCCAAGGTGAATGTGGCGATCGACTTGGGGGCCGGCCGTGGGCGCGGACGCGTGTGGACCTGCGACCTCACGGTGGAATACATTCGCATCAACGCCAGTTACCGCACCTAAGGCTCAATCCCCGCTGGACCGGCGACGCCCGGCGGCTGGCACTCTCTCTCCCGGAAATCGACCGGATCGCGGTGGAGACGGGCGCCGGGACGCCAGGCGTTCGCTTGATTGCTCTGGTATTGGGAACGGGCCGCGGCGGGAAATCTAATATTGCGGCGCAGGCGCCTCGCACGAGCCGGGCAAAGACTCGGCCAGGGAATGCGTTGGCGATGCCGCCTCTCGCGCGACCTTTTCGACTTTTCCGTCGACCAACCGATATTTTTCGAGCGTAGAGGTTTGCAATCCCAGGTTCGTCAGAGCGGGAACGTCGAGACGGGTTTCCGCGCGATCCAGTTCGCCGGCCGTGGCGCGGAGCGCCGGGCTGCGCGGCAGGAAGACCGGACAACAATCGTGGAAAGGTTCCGCGGAGATTTCATACGTGCCAATGTGGCGCGCGAGGGCCAATATCTCCTGTTTGTCATCGCCGACCAGGGGCCGGAAGACGGGAAGAGGGGAAGCCCCGCCCACGGCGACCATGTTTTCCAGGGTTTGCGAGGCGACTTGACCCAGGCTGTCGCCCGTCACCAGGGCCAGGGCGCGGCTGCGCTCGGCGAAGGCGGTGGCAATCCGCAGCATCATCCGGCGGTAGAGCAATACCCGCAGGCTTTCCGGCGCCATTCGAACGATTTCCCTCTGGATAGGCTCGAAGGGAACCAGGTGGAGCAGGGCGGTCTGTTGGTAAAGCGTGAGCCGGCGCACCAACTCCCGGGCGATGTGAGTGGACGATTCGCCGGCCTGGGCGCCCGTGCCGTAAAAATGAACAAAAGAGAGATGGGCGCCTCGCTTCATCATCTTATAGGCGGCGACTGAGGAATCGAACCCGCCCGAGAGCAGGCAGACCATCTTGCCGCCCGTTTTTGCCGGTAAACCGCCGGTTCCCGGAAATTTTCGGGCGTAGACGAGGGCCGGTCCCGGTGAAATTTCAATCCGGCAAACCATGTCGGGGTCGCTCAGTTTCACGCGAACAGGGCGCTGGCTTTGGTTCAATTTCGCGAGCAGAAAGGCGCCCACAACGCGCTCGATTTCCGAACTGTGGCAGGGGAAGGATTTGTCGCTGCGCTTGGCGCGGACGGCAAAATTGGCAAATTCCAGATCTTTCATCTCTTCCCAGGAGGCTTCGCAAATCGCGTCCATATCCCGTTCCACCGGCCGCGCCAGGGCGAAGTAGGCAATCCCGAACACACGGCTGATCCGCCCGAGGGCCTCTTCGGCATTCGCATCGTCGGATAGCCAGATCAGCACGCGGTCGCCGGGCCGGTCGATGCGATCGAGCGGCAACCCCTCGAGGCTCCTGCGCAATGCTTCGACCAGCCGGTTCAGGAAAAAAGCCCGATTGCGGCCTTTCAGCCAGAGTTCATGATAGTGGACGACGATGGCGCGTGCGGGCATCGGTAACGGTGTCCTAGTGGGAATAAATCCCAGTCAGTATAGCAGGCCGGTTGTTTGGCCGAGTAGCCGCGGGCAAGCTCCCCCGGCCAAGGCAAATGCCCCGAAGCAGCTCAACGCGTGGTATATAAGTATTAGTAGGAGCGTGGTTTGGCGGGCGTTTCTCAATGCTTGACGCAGCCACCTGAATCTGTACACTCTCTTATTTCTATGGCAACGGCGACGGCCACATTCGACGAGGACCGGGATTTTGCCTTCCCCCAGCGGGAAGCAGCCTTCTTCTATGGGCTGTTCCTGCGAGGCCACTCGATTGAGGAATTGAGGCGCGATATCGAAGTGCCGGCCGAAGTGATTCGGAAGTGGGGTCGGGACCGCGGCATGCTTCCCGAGCAGCGCGCGTTGCTGGAACGCATCCTCGAATATCGCGGCCGCGTCCTGGCGATCTTCGATTCACTGGTGGTGAGCGAGAGAAGCTACGGCATGATCCAGTGAGCCGTCGTTTTTCCCCTGCTGCTCCTTCCGATTTGTGTTCCCCGCCGCCTGTTTTTGCCCAAGCGGGCACGCTTGCCTAGTCCTGTTTCCCGTGCGATTCTTAGCCCTTCAGATCCCCGGTAGCTCAACGGCAGAGCATTCGGCTGTTAACCGAAGGGTTGCTAGTTCGAATCTAGCCCGGGGAGCCAATCCTCCCTGCCATGCCATTTTCCTTCGTCGAGTTTTCGTGCGCGGCAGTCAATTTGCGGCGAGTTGCTAGGGAGCTCACCCCGAGGCCCTCATCGGGGAATCTAGCCCGGGGAGCCAAACCAAACCTTCCTCGCTCAGTCATTTACGCGGCTACTCCGATTTCAACCGAGGCCCGTTTTTTACGGGCATTGCGGACAATTGGGTCCTGGAACTGTGGGAAATCGAACCCAAGCCCCACCTGTTCCGCTACCGACTGGGCGATCCGCGAGCCCTATTCCCCACGAGGCAAAAGACCCGGGCCAATTTCCTGGCCGATTCCCTGACGGCGTACGGGCGGGCCAGTCCCCGCCGCTCCCGCGACATTTCCCGCCAGGAACGGGCCAAGCAGCACCCGGAATCGCCGCACCACATTATTCGCAAGGAGTTTTACGTCGAGTACTCTTGCGGCTATGAAGGACCCGCGCTCGACAACGCTTGTCGTAAATGCGGTGCGAAAATCCCAATCTCTTTCTCGGAAGTGGCGGCTGGCAGGCTATTTTGATTGCCCTTGGATTGGTGCATAACGTAACGTACGTAACGTTGGATTTCAGTCCTCCACCGGAGGCGTCGAATCTACAAGAAAAGCGTGGATGATTCGCCTGGCAGGATCCGGGCGTTAGGGAGATGGCAGCATGGATAAGATCAGTATGATGCGGCCAAAATACTGCGCAATTTCCCCGGCAAAAGACAGGTAAGCGTCTTAATGGCGGATGACACAAAGGTCGGAACGAATTGGCAGCATGACGAACTCGACGCAATCGTCGAGGATTATTTCGCCATGCTGGCGGCCGATCTCGCTGGCCAACCATACATCAAGTCGCAGCATAGCGCAGCCCTCATGGCTCGGATTGGCCGGACTCATCGCTCCGTAGAATTCAAGCACCAGAACATTTCTGCTGTTCTGGATGAACTCGGCCTTCCCTGGATTCAAGGCTATAGGCCGAAGAGGAACTACCAGAACGCAATCTTCGACGCGATCGACCGTTATTTATCGAGTCATCCTTCGGCTCTCGAACCTGTTGCGGCTAGTTCAGCGCCAGTCATGAGCACGCTACAGGGCATTTTCGTTGCGGCCCCTCAACTCTCCGCTGAAAAGCGCGTTTCCGTTCGTCTGCAGCGGCTTGTTCGCAAGTTCGATCCCGTGGAACGGGATTATCGCAATCGGTCACTTGGGAGAGCAGGCGAAGAATTCGTAATGCGCCTTGAGCGCCGGAGATTGACTGCAGCGGACAGGCCGGACCTGGCCCGGAAAGTTCGTTGGGTTTCCGCCGAAGACGGGGACGGAGCGGGCTACGATGTTCTGTCATTCGATTTTTCCGGTGCGGAGCGGCTGCTAGAAGTGAAAACCACCAATGGCCCCGCACGGACTCCGTTCTTCTTAACCCGGACCGAGCGCGAGGTGGCAACCGAACGTCCAACGGATTGGCGAATTTATCGAGTGCATCAGTTCGCGAAGGAACCCCGAATCTTCACGCTGGCACCGCCGTTGGAAAACAGCGTACGGCTGCGGCCTGAAACCTGGGGCGCCTCATTCGGTGGATGACCTGACCTGCGATTCTCGTTTCGGGTGGCGATAGTCTCGCCGCGAGGAGAACAGAGAGTAATAGCGTGGAACTTGGACAGGACGATGTGCTGCCCCGCATTTTGCCGACTGCCGAGGAGTAGAGCGGCACTGGCCACAATCGCGGGAGGCGGTTTTTGAGTAGTGGAGAGTGATAGAATTCATCGTCAATCGGCGGTAGTGATGGCTACATTTAGACGCGGCGACCATGTAAAGATTGAGCTTCCGGACAAGCTGCCCGGGCTGAAAGAATGGGCGTGGGTCAAGGTTGACGACGAGAACGAAACCAGGCCGCTGGTGTTCGGGAGGCTGGACAATCAGCCGATCATCAACACCGATTTGGAACTCGGTGCTAGGGTCGCAGTCAACTTCGACAAGATTTTAGACCATCGGTCATTCCGAGATTCGCAGCGAGGATAGGGCATGGACCGTCTGTCCTGTGGGCGCCGCAGCGCCT
>DATLRW010000119.1:0-2809 GCA_035534495.1 Candidatus Dormiibacterota bacterium
CGGTTCCTGTTCCTTCCCATGTGTATATGGAGACAACCCGGCCGTCAATCGCACCGAAGTACTACCGGGGAACAAATTCAAATTCGCTGTGAATCGGAATCGTGCGGCGAGGCTGCGGGAAATAGCGGGTTCGGTTCGCTAGCCGGCTGCGCGCGGCTTGACGACGGAGGAGATTGGATCGTTAGCGCCCGTCCGTTTTTCGGAAGCGGCCGGAAAGCAACCATCGCTTCCTTGCGGCGATGGTTCCCTCTACGGCTACGGACCAGGAGGAGGACGATCGGCGGAATCCTTCTTGCTCCCGAAGATGCCAAACAGGCGCCGGAAAAAACCTTTTTTTTGCGGCTGGGACGGTTGGGGCTTCCGAGCTTCCGGTTTGGCGGCCACATGATGCACCGCGGTGGATGTGGAAGTCCTCGTGGACACGGAAGGGGTTGTCAGCCTGCCGGGCCTCGTGGCCGGAGGCGCAGGATTGTTGCCTTTTCCAAATACGTGCGCCATCCAGGAGAGGGGCGGCGGCAAGTGCTCCATGATTCCACCGGAATATTCTGTCGGCTGGGTCCCGGTGATGAAGTAATCGTTCTGGGGATTCGGGCAATTCGCGGCAGCCAGTTGCAGGGAAGAGGGATCGATGGCTTCCTCGACCACGCCGGCCGGGGGCGTGAATGGCTGCGGATTATCGTAGCCGGGAATGGAAAGCGCCTTCTTCATGAACTCGGCCCAGATGGGCCCGGCCGAATCCGCGCCGGCCAGACCCAATTGGCGATTGTCGTCGAAGCCGACCCAGACGATGCACACCAGCTTGGAGGTAAAGCCGGCGAACCAGCCGTCGTGCGACGTGCCGGTCTTGCCCGCCGCCGGCGCGCCAAAGCCCATCTGCCGGACGATCACGCCGGTGCCGTGGTTGAGCACGTTTTCCATAACGCTGGTCACGAGAAATGCCACCCGAGGATCGAGCACGGAGGAGGTTTGCGGCAGGACCTGATCGGCCGCGGTCCCGTCGCCGCGCACGACACTCCGCAGGAGCATCGGCTCGGCGCGTATGCCGGCATTGGCAAACGCCGTATAGCCGGCAGCCACCTGCATGGGGGTCATATCGTAGGAGCCGAGCGCCATCGCCGGCGTCGCCTGAATCTGAACGCCGAGTTTCATCTGTTGCGCCATTTGCAGGATGCGGTCGTAGCCGACCATGCGGGCGATCTTCACCGTCGCCACATTGAGCGAATGCGTGAGCGCCTCGCGCGCCGTGACGACGCCGAAGAAGCGCTGCTCGTAGTTGTCCGGCGTGTATTGCTGGCCTTCGAACTGGAACGTGGTCGGCTCATCCACCACCGTCGTCAACGGCGTGATCACCGGCTCTTGTCCGTCGAGGGCGGTCTCAAAGGCCGCCGCGTAGACGAACGGTTTGAAAGAGGAACCCGGCTGCCGCGACGCCAGAACGTGATTGAGCTGGCTTTGGGCGTAATCGCGGCCGCCGACCAGGGCCCGCACTTCGCCCGTTTGCGGATCGAGCGCCACCAGCGCCACCTGGGGATGAACCACCGGCAGGCCTTGTTTTTGCCAACGCGCGTAACGCCACGCCAGGTGCTGATCGACCAGCTTCATCCCGTCGGTCACCGCCTGTTGTGCCGCGCGCTGCAATTCCGGATCGAGGGTCGTGTAGATGCGGTAGCTCTGGGTCGTCAAATCGGTTTGCGAGAAATGATCGAGCAGTTGGTTGCGAACCAGATCGACGAAATAGGGCGCGTTGCTCGTCGATACGGCCGCCGGCACCACTTTGAGCGGCAACCGTTTGGCCGCGGCCAGTTGCTCGCTCGTAATAAAGCCGCCGCGAACCATCGACCGGAGAACCCGGTCGCTGGCCTCGGCGGCGCGGCCGGGGTGCTCGTCGCTGGTGGAATAGTAGTTCGGGGCGCGGATGATTCCGGCCAGGAACGCATCCTCGGCCAGATTCAAATCCTGGAGATTCTGACCGAAATAGGCCTGGGCGGCCTCGCCAAATCCGTGAATGGCAAAGCTGCCGCGGTTGCCCAGATAGACCTGGTTGGCGTAGAGATCGAAGATCTCCTGCTTGCCAAAGCGATGATCGAGCTCGAAGGCCATCAGGGTCTCTTCGATTTTCCGGCGGAAAGTGCGGGCGCGGGTGAAGAAAAAACTTCGCGCCACCTGCATATCGATCGTGCTGGCGCCTTGCGCCTTGCGTCCCGACAGCAAATCGATCCAGGCCGCCTCGACAATCCTCACCGGATCCACGGCCGGTTCCTGAAAAAACCACCGGTCCTCGGCAGCCAGCACCGCGTGGATCAGTGCGGGAGGGAGTTCGTTATAGGGCACCACCTGCCGTTTGACGCGCGAGGTACCGAACAGGTTCGTCAGGACGACCGGCTCGAGTTGCGCATGCTGCACCGCCTGCCCGCTGTCGAGGGCTTGCATGGCGGCCACTTTGCCGCCGGCGAAATCCACACGCAGGGCATTCGTGGCCTCGAAATAGGAGTATTTCGAGGGATGAATTTCGACGAAGGAGCCGGTGGCCTGATACCACCCGAGCGAAGCGTCGCTCGGCTCATCGGTGTAGCCGACCCGCTGGAGATAGGCCGTCAGTTGCTGCGGCGTGAAGACCTGGCCCACTTCGATATTCGCCGGCGCAGACAACAGTTCCGAGGAATGTCCAAAGACGGGACCGTTGAATCGCTGGTCCAGCATCCGCTCGAAGCGGAACCAGTAGACCAGGAAGACCCCCGTCGAAATCAGGAAGGCCGCGAGGACGGCGCCGGCGATGGCCAGCCCCCAGCGGGAGGTCCAGAAATTACGG
>DATLRW010000120.1:0-11722 GCA_035534495.1 Candidatus Dormiibacterota bacterium
TTGGAGGGTTCCTCCCCCGGCCTCCAGGCCGGGATCGCTCAATTCCTGGAGCTTTCCGGTAGCGGCTCGGCAGCCGAGGGCGATTTTGTGCAAAACACCCTGGAGCCGCAGCTCCGGGAAAATCTCTTCCGCACCGCCCAGGAACTCACATTCGAAACGGGCCGGGCCGGCCAGGAGTACCGGAAAGATATCGATATGTCCCTTGCCGATTCCTACAAGGAGACGTTGTGGATCGTCATGCTGGGGCTGGCGACGGGCGGCGGGCTCACGCTGATCGTTTCCCGGGCCATCCTCACCCCGATCCGCAAACTGCGGGACGCCGCGCAGCAGTTCGGCCGCGGGAATATGGATATGAGAATTTCCCGCCATTCCCGGGACGAGCTGGGGGAAGTCGCGGAGTCCTTCAATTCCATGGCCGACAATCTGACGCGGCTCATCGGCGAGCGGCAACAGGCGCAAGAGGAGATGGCCTCGGCCAACCGGAAACTCCATATCTCCATGACGGAACTCGAATCCCGGAATCGCGAAGCCGTCACCCTGAGCGAGATGGGCGACCTGCTGCAATCCTGTTTCACGATCGCAGAGGCTTCCCGGGTGATCGGCGCCTCGGCGCGGCATTTATTCCTCGGATTCTCGGGGGCACTGCTGGTGTTCAGCTCGTCCCGCAACGTCCTGGAAGTGGCGGCCACATGGGGTTCGAATCCCTTAACGGAGGGCGTTTTTGAGCCGAATGACTGCTGGGCGCTGCGACGGGGACGCCTGCATCTTTCCCCCGGCGAGCAGGGCGGCGTGCGCTGCGCCCATTTCGGCGCCGAATCCCGTCTGCCCGGACTTTGCAAGCCCTTGATGGCCCACGGCGAAACCCTCGGCGTCCTCTCCCTGGTTGCCGATGGGAATGGAGCCGCCGGGAGTGCCGATTCCATTTCCGGATTCAATGAGGCGCTCGCCCGAGCCGTCGCCGAACAGGCGGGACTGGCCTTTGCCAATCTCCGGCTTCGCGAAAAGCTGAGCTACCAGTCCGTCCGCGATCCGCTGACCGGACTATTCAACCGCCGCTACCTGGAGGAGACCCTCGAGCGCGAGCTGCCGCGCGCCATCCGGAAAAATCGCGGTCTCGGGGTGGCGATGATGGATGTGGACCAGTTCAAGAAATTCAACGACATATTCGGTCACGATGCCGGGGATACGGTCTTGCGGGAGCTGGGGGATTATCTGGCGAAATTCATCCGCCACGGCGACATCGCCTGCCGCTACGGCGGAGAAGAGTTCCTGCTGGTCCTTCCCGAGTCTTCGCTCGAAGAGACGCGCCAGCGCGCCGAGGAACTGCGCGCCACGTTTCAGCAATTCACGATCAAACACAGGGACACCGTACTCGGCAAGGTAACGTTGTCGCTGGGAGTGGCGGCCTTCCCGGAGCACGGAATGACAGCGCACGAATTGCTGGCGGCGGCCGATGCGGCCCTGCTACAGGCCAAAGCGGACGGGCGCGACCGCGTTCTGGTCGCGCCCGTTTTTTCCGGTCACGCGGACTAGCCGGCGATGCCGGCGCGCGTGCTTACTTCTTCTTAGCGGCCTTGGAGGAGGCGGGCGTGGCCGGTCCCGCAGCGGGCGCCGCTGGAGCAGGCGTCGGCGCCAGGGCGGTGTTTACCTCTGGCGGCAGTTTCGCCGCGTCGGCGACCAGCAAAGCCACATCCCACATCTGCTGATCGGTCAGCAACTTTTCGAATGGAGGCATGCCGCTCAGGCGGATCCCGTTTTTGATTTTCCAGTAGCTTTCGCCCGGCGTGTTGTCGGTGACGCCGAAGTGCATCGTGGCGGGATTGAAGTTCGGCGGACGATTGAAAAGCTGCGTGGCATGCGGAAACATGATCGGCCCGACCGGGGAAAGATCATTGGACCCCAGGCCGTGGCAGAACTCGCAATCCTGCTTGTAAACCTTGGCGCCCTCGAGCAAATTGGGCGTAGTGGCTTGGATCGGCACCACCTTGGGCGCGGACTCCTGTAGGCGCAAGTGCAGAGCCTTTTTGGCGAAATACGTTTCAAATGGCATCGGCTGGGCCGTCGCCGCGACCGGCGCCGCCCCTGAGGTGAGGTAAATGTAGGCACCGCCTGCTATGAGCAAAAATCCAACGACGACTCCCAATATAAAACGCCCCATGTTGTATGGCTCCTTTTGCCGCGCACTATGGCGCCGCCTAGGATAAACCTTTCAGGCCGCCTGTATCAATTTCCACGTGAATATAGCAAAACCGGCGTTGCCCGGACAGCCAACCGGGCCGCCGGGAGCTCACGCCCCCTTGATCTGGCCCGCCCGGCGGGCCGCCCCGGCCGCATCCCAGGCGGAGAAGAAACGAAAATAGAAATAGATGTTCGTGAACATGGCCCCGGCGTAGATAAAGAACGGGAGCGCGATTTCCGCCGTTTCGAACATCCAGCCGGTGAACACGATTCCGGCCGAACCGGCCGCCAGGCGGGCGACTTGATTGGCCGCCAGGGCGCGGCCGCGCTCATCGCGCTCGACCATGTCGACCAGAGCCGCCTGCTGCACCGGAACGGCGACGACGCGGAGCGCGGGGGTCAGCAGGTAGATGACGAGCGAAACCGGCAGCCAGCGCGCCAGCGGCATCAAGACGAGCAGCACCGAACCGATGCCTCGCGTCCAGGCGACCGTGCGCACGAAACCGAGCCGGCGCTCGAGCATGGGCGCGAACAGGATCGTGATCGCCGCGAGCAGCCCCGCCGCGAAACCGTAAACCGCCATTTTCGATTCCGGCAGCGAGTAAACCAGAACGAAAAACGGAATCAGGAAGGGAACGACCAGCCCGCCGGCGAGTCCGTTCAAGAGCGCGGTCACGGAAAATTTGCCGATGGTCACCTTGCTCGGCAGCTCGCGCAGCTTTCCCCTGGTGCTGACAATGCTCAACAAGGGAACAAAGGGCAGCCCCGCCAGCGAAACCAGAGTGGCCACGAGAAAAGCCTGATGCACGTCGAAGAGGCGCGCCATCAGAACGCCGAGCGAGCCGAATGCCCCGCTCATGAAGGCAAAGGTGGAGAAGTAGTAGGTTCGCTTGTCCCGGTGCGACATATCGGCGATCACGGCGCTCTGGATCGGCGCCGAAGCCCCACCGATACCGCCGCCGGCGAGCGAGCCGGTAGCCGAAAGCCCGCCCACGGCCGAAGCCACGATCAGCACGCCCAAACGGCCCGAGAGAAACACCAATACCCCGCACAAGGGAAGCAACGCGCCGGAAATAAACAACGCCCTCTTGCGGCCCCAGATGTCCCCGAGCAGCCCCAGCAGCAGACCGAAGACGGCCGTGCCCGCCGCGCCGGCCACGTAAATTAGACCGAGCGCCAGCGGCCCGTATTTCAAGCGCTCGAGCACAAGGTAGGGGAAGGCGATCATGATGATGCCGGCAGCGACGCTCCGCGTGGCGCGGAACAGCGTCAGAAAAATGAAATCCTTCCGGCTCATCGCCACCTTCCGGACGGCGCCTGCGCAAAGACGGGCATGGGCCGCCAAGGGAGAGTTTAGTCGTTCACGGAGCGCCGGAAGCTGTAAACTTCCGGGACGGATGCGGATGCCGGCATCCCCGCTCGCCGCCCGTCAGGCATACGGAGAGACGCCATGGCCGCCAAAAAAGGTACAAAACCGGGGTTTCCGCTGCGATGGGGCTGGATGGCGGTCCTGGCGGGCGCGGCGCTGGCCGCGCTCGAAACGCGCGAGCTGATCACGCTCGTCGGCTGGGAGCGCACCCTGCCGTTTGCCCGCGCTTTGCTGGTGGGCGCGATTGCCACGGCCGCAATGACGCTGGCCGCCCTCCTGCTGATCGTCGCGCTGGTTGTCATCCCCCGGACGCGGAAATGGGGTCTGGCGCTGGGGATCGCCTGGGGCGCGATCGTCACGGCATCGTCGCTCTGGGTGGCCGTTGGACCGTATGTGAAGAACCTGTGGCAGGAGCTTCTGTTCCGCGCGCACCTGACGAGCGTTCTCGTTCAGTACGAGGCCGTTAGAAGCCCCCAGCGGCGGCTGACGGACTGGATTGCGGGCCTGGGCGCCCTGCTCGTCGCCTCATCGGCGAAGGGTTTTGCCGATCGGCCGCGCGATCGGCTGGACCTGGGCATCATCATGATGAGCATCTTTTACGCGGCGTTTTACTATCTGGCGATCGCTATCGTGGCCCGCCTGGTGACGCCGCACTGAACGCGGAAGCGGTCAGACGTCGAGGAAGACGCGGGCGGTCCAGCCCTCAGCGCTCGGGCGGACCTGAAATTGATGGAGCGTGACGGCCTTGATATAGGTTCGGGCGCGGTGGCGCGAGCCGTCGAAGCGCTCGCCCCAGGCCGTTCCGCGCACGGCGCCCCGGCCCAAATCGTTCACCTCGAAACGCCTCAGAATCAACCGCTCGGAATCGGCCAAGGCGAGGATGGCGGAAAGCCAGTCGTAGAGCAGCGATTCGAGATCCTGCCCCTCGGCCTGGATTTCGCGTTGCAGGGTCTCGCCGGCCCCTTCAAGCTCCCAACCCAAGGACATCATCGCCAGGGCCGCATGGGCGAAGAGTTCCTCGATCGTGCGCCCGTGGGCGAGAAAGCCGACGTCGGCCGGGTGCTCGAGAATCTCGAAGGGAGCGGGTTCGCGTTCCACGTCGCCCCAAAATACCAGATTGCGGTGCGCCCGAACCGCCCAAATGAACCGGTGGATAGGCCACGGGCGGGCGAAAGGCTTGGGCCTGTTGTCAAAAACGAGCCTCATCTGTAAGCTTGGGCTTCCCTAGCGGGACAACTATGGGCAACATTCGCGTCACATTGCTGGACGGTAAATCGGCGGAAGTGCCGCAGGGCGCGACGCCGGCGGAAGTGGCTCGCCAGCTGGCCCCGGAGATGGAGCGCGAGGCGCTGCTGGCCCGCAGCGAGGGCGAGCTGATCGATCTCAATCGCCCGCTCGAGCGCGACACGACGCTCCAGCTGCTGACCGCGAGCGATCCGGAAGTGCTCCCCGTCTTCCGCCATTCGGCGGCCCATCTGATGGCCGCCGCGGTGCTCGAACTTTTCCCCGGCGTGAAATTCGGCGTCGGCCCGCCGATCGATTACGGCTTTTTCTACGAATTCCAGCGCGAGGAGCCGTTCACCGCGGCCGATCTCGAGCGCATCGAAGCGAAAATGCGGGAGATCTCCGAGCGCGACCTGCCGAACCTGCGGCGTATGGTGCCCAAGCAGGAGGCCATGCGGCTCTACCGGGAAGCGGGGCAGCCGTTCAAGTGCGAGTTGGTCGAAGAAAAGGCCAGCGATCCGCTGGTTTCCCTCTATAGCACGGGACAGTTCGTCGATTTCTGCCGCGGACCCCACGTGCCCTCGACCGGGCGCATCCGCGCCTTCAAAGTGATGAGCGTCTCGGGCGCCTACTGGAAGGGACAGGAGGGCAATCCGCAGATGCAGCGGATCTACGCCGCCTGTTTCCCGACCGAGGAGGGGCTCGAGGCGTTTCTCCATCAGCTCGAGGAAGCCAAACGGCGCGATCATCGCCGGCTCGGCACCGAACTCGGTCTTTTCAGCATCGAGGAGGAAGCCGGACCCGGGCTGATTTTCTGGCACCCGAAGGGCGCCCTGGTGCGCAAGGTGATGGAGGACTGGCTGCGGGACGAGCTGCTCGCGCGCGGCTACGACCTGGTGTTCACGCCGCACGTGATGCGGCTGGGGCTGTGGGAGACCAGCGGCCACGCCAATTTCTACCGGGAAAATATGTTTGCGACGATGGAGGTCGAGGACGCCGCCTACCAGCTCAAACCGATGAACTGCCCGGGGCACATCCTGATCTACAAGTCGCGCCTGCGCAGCTACCGGGAGCTGCCGCTGCGGCTGGCCGAGCTGGGAACCGTTTACCGCTACGAACGCTCGGGCGTGCTGCACGGCCTGTTGCGCGTGCGCGGGTTCACGCAGGACGACGCGCACATTTTCTGCACCCACGACCAGATCGAATCGGAAGTGGAGGCGTGCATCGATTTCGCCCTGGCCACCCTCAAGACCTTCGGCTTCGAGAAATTCCGGATCGAGCTTTCCGTTCGCGACCCGGCCCGTCCGGAGGATTACGCGGGCACCGTCGAGGATTGGGAGCGCGCCGAAGGGGCGCTGGTATCGACTCTCGAACGGCTCGGGATGCCCTTCACGCGGATGGAGGGCGAGGCGGTTTTCTACGGGCCGAAAATCGACGTGAAACTGATCGACGCGATCGGCCGGCCCTGGCAGCTTTCGACGGTGCAGTTCGATTTCAACCTGCCGCGGCGCTTCGGCATGGAGTACGTCGGCGAGGACGGCGGCCGTCACCAGCCGCTCATGGTGCACCGGGCGCTCTGGGGCTCGGTCGAGCGCTTTTTCGGCATTTTGATCGAGCACTACGCCGGGGCGTTCCCGCTCTGGCTGGCGCCGGAGCAGGCGCGGGTGATACCGGTAAGCGCGAAGGCGATGGAATACGCGCGCCAGGTGCGCGACCGCGTGCGGGGCGCGGGCATCCGCGGGAGCCTCGACGAGCGAGACGAGCGTTTGCAGGCGAAGATTCGCGACGCGCAGATGGAAAAAGTGCCCTACATGCTTATCGTCGGGCCGAAAGAGGCGCAGAGCGGGAGCGTGGCCGTGCGTCACCGCAGCCGGGGCGACCTCGGTCCGCGGCCGCTCGAAGATCTGCTGGCCGATTTGCGGCAGGAAACCGCCACCCGCGGGACCGATGGAAACGAGGCTGTCTAAGGCGCGCGGGGCATATGCTATACTTTGGCGGTCGCTTTTTCGTCGTTCGCGAGACCTTAAAGGGAAAGGAATGCACTTCATGGAGGTAATTTCCCATCTTTGATCGAAGCCGGCGCGCGCCGCCGCCCCCCCGTATCCGGGTCAACGAAGCCATTCGAGCGCGAGAAGTTCGTGTGATCGACGACGAAGGGAACCAGCTGGGCGTGATGCAACCGTTCGAAGCGGTGCGCCTGGCCCGTCAGTCGGGGTTGGACGTGGTGGAGATCTCGCCCACCTCGAACCCACCGGTCTGCAAGATCACCGACTACGGAAAATTTCTGTATCAGCTCAGCAAGAAGGCCCACGAGCAGCGCAAGCACCAAAAGGGCCAGCAGATCAAGGAAGTGAGGTTCCGGCCGATGACGGCCGAGCACGATTATCAGGTGCGGAAGAACCAGATTCTGCGCTTCCTCGACGAGGGCTACAAGGTCAAGGCGATGATCTTTCATCGCGGGCGCGAAATGGCCCACCAGACCGTTGGCCGCGCCAAGATGGAGCGCCTGTTGAAGGATATCGCCGAACACGCCCAGGTCGAACTCGGGCCACGCATGGAAGCCAACATTCTGTTGGCCCTGCTGTCACCGAAGAAGGGCGCGCCGCGGGTTGCGCAGCCGGACGCCTGAATCGAGGAATCGATGGCCAAGAAATTGAAACTCAAGACGAAGCGAGGGGCCGCAAAGCGTTTCAAGATCACCGGCTCGGGCAAGATTCTCCGCGCCCGCGCCGGCAAACGCCACCTGCTGGGCACCAAGGCATCCAAACGCACGCGCCGCCTCCGCAAGAACATTACGGTGAAAGGCGTGGATGTCCGCGAAGTGCGCCGGATGCTACCCTACGGCCGCTGACGCGGTTGCGCATTTGCCGCGGATCACTAAAAAGAGAGACGACGCATGCCTCGAGTCAAACGTGGTACCAAGCGCCGCGCACGGCGCAAGAAGCTGCTGAAACATACCAAGGGATTCTTCCTTACCAAGAGCAAGCTCTACCGCTCGGCCAAGGAAGCGCGCGAGCGCTCGCTCCGCTATAGCTTCCGCGACCGCCGCGCGCGCAAGCGCCAGTTCCGCACGCTCTGGATCCAGCGCGTCGGCGCCGCCGCCCGACTGAACGGGATCAGCTACAATCAATTGATCTCCGGCCTGAAGCACGCCGGGATCGATCTCGACCGCAAGATTCTGGCCGAGATCGCCGTCGCCGACGCCACCGGCTTTGCCGAACTCGCGAAGCAGGCGCGCGCCGCGCTGCCCGGCAAGGCCGCCGCCTAGGCGGCTCTCCCCAAAAACCGCTCTGGATGTCATTCCGAGCGAAACGAGGTATCTCTCCGCGCGTCGGGCGACCGGGCTTTGCCGGATTCGCCCGTCGTCACGCCGGGATTCTTCGGGCACGCCTGACCGGATGCCCTCGGGGTGGCCCTGCCCTTGCCTGGCGGACGGACAGGCGATGGAAGGCGATTCCGAGCTGTCTTGCTATAATCGATCCCCTTTTGCGAACGTGTTGTTTTTCCCGTTGAGCCAGCGATGACGGAGAAATTACAGATCGTCGAGCGAACGCTCGAACAACTCGGCGCGACGACGCCCGAGCGCGTCGCCGAGCTGTTCACCGAGGTGCGCGCGGTGTTCGACCGCTCGATGGGCGCGGCGACCGACGAGGCTTCCTGGAAGCAGTGGCGCGACGGCTGGCTGGGCCGCACCGCCGGCGCTCTTTCGCTGATCACCAGCCAGTGGCTCAAAAGCGCCGGACCCGCGTTGAAACCGAGCGTCGGCCGCGGGCTGAACGAGCTGCGGGGACACATCGAGCGGGCGATCGAGGAGCGCCGGTCGGCCATTGAGGCGCAAGCGGCCGAGCGAGCCGCCGCGGCCGAGCGGATCGATCTGACGCTGCCCGGCATCGAGCGGGTGATCGGGACGCGACATCTGGTCCAGCAAACGCTCGAGGAGATCCAGGACATCTTTCTGCGCCTCGGCTACGCCATTGCCGAAGGGCCGGAAATCGAGACGGCCTACTACAACTTCGAGGCGCTCAATATCCCCGAATTTCATCCCGCACGCGAAATGTGGGACACGTTCTACGTAGGAGGGCCCACGGCGACGCCGGGCAAGCTGGTTCTGCGCACGCACACCTCGCCGATGCAGATCCGCATCATGGAGCGGCAGCCGCCGCCGGTGCGCGTGATTGTGCCGGGCAAGGTCTACCGGCGCGACAATCCCGACGCCAGCCACCTGTTCATGTTCCATCAGATCGAGGGCCTGGCCGTCGATCGCGATCTCACCTTCGCCGATTTCAAGGGCACCATCGAATTTTTCGTGCGCGAATTCCTCGGCCCGAAGGCGCGCACGCGCCTGCGCCCCAGCTATTTCCCATTCACCGAGCCCTCCGCCGAGGTCGACGCCACCTGCGTCGTCTGCGCGGGCCGCGGCTGCCGCACCTGCAAGCAGACGGGCTGGTTCGAAATCATGGGCGCGGGGATGGTCGATCCGTCCGTGTACGGCTTCGTCCATTACGACGCGAAGAAGGTTTCCGGATTCGCCTTCGGGATGGGCGTCGACCGGCTGGCGATTTTGAAGCACGGCATCGACGACATTCAGGTGCTGGTCCAGAACGACGCCAGGTTCCTTCGGCAGTTCCCCTAGACGCCTCGCGGCCGGGGCGTCGAGGCCGGGGAAATCCGGCGCCGGCACGGTATAGAGAACAGACATGAAGGTCCTTTACGACTGGCTGAAGGAATTCGTCGACATGCGCGCGACGCCCGCCGAGCTGCGCGAGCGGCTTTCGCTCGCCGGCATCGCGATCGACGCCATTGAAGAGTCTTCCGCCGGACCGGTTCTCGAAGCCGAACTCACGTCGAACCGGCCCGATGCGCTGGGCCATCGCGGGTTCGCACGAGAGGTCGCGGCGCTCGAGCGAGGCCGCCTGAAGCCGTTCGGGATTCGCCTGGGCGAAGCGGCCGAGAAGACGGCCTCGGCCACCAGCGTCGCGATCGAGTGCCCCGATCTGTGCCGCCGCTACACGGCGCGCGTGATTCGCGGGGTGCGCGTCGGGCCCTCGCCCGATTGGATGAAGAGGCGCCTGACGGCGCTCGGGCAGGATTCGATCAACAACGTCGTCGACGCCACCAATTACGCGATGTACGAACTCGGCCATCCCCTCCATGCCTTCGATTACGACCGCCTGGACGGGCATTGCATCGTCGTCCGCCGCGCGCGGCCGGGGGAAACCATGCGCACGCTCGACGGGGCCGAGCGGGCGCTCACGCAGCAGATGTGCGTCATCGCCGACGCGGCCCGCGCCGTCGCCATCGGCGGGATCATGGGCGGCGAAGCGACCGAGATCGGAAACGAATGCCGCAACGTGCTGCTCGAATCGGCCTGGTTCGATCCGGTTTCGATCCGGCACACGTCGAAGGCGCTGGGCTTGCGCACGGAGGCTTCGGTGCGGTTCGGCCGCGGGGCCGATCCGGAAATGGCGGAGCTGGCCTCACGGCGCACCGCGCAACTGATCGTCGAACTGGCCGGCGGCGAGGCGCTCGCCGAACCCGTCGACGTCTATCCCCGGCCCGCCGAAGAGCTGACCATCGAGCTCGGCCGCGCCGAACTGGTTCGCGTTCTCGGCACCGATATTCCGGACCGCGAGATCGAGGCCATTCTGGGCTCGCTCGGCTTCGCGCCCGAGCGCTCGGGCGAGGCCGCACAAGCCCACTGGCGCTGCCGCCGCCCGAGCTGGCGGCACGACGTCTCCCGCGAAATCGACCTGATCGAGGAGGTCGCGCGGCTTTACGGCTACGACAGGATTCCCTCGCGCCTGCCCCCGTCGCGTCAGCCCGCTTCGTCCCTGCCTCACGCCGCCGCGCTCGCTCGCGTGCGCGAACGCCTGGTGGCGCTCGGGTATCAGGAATTCGTCGCCATCACGCTGGTCGATCCCGCGCGCGACGAAATGTTTCGCCCGCCAGACGGCGAACCGGTCGTGCTGGCGAACCCGCTCTCGGAAGACGCCTCCATCCTCCGCACGTCCGGGATGATCAGCCTGCTTTCCACGCTCGAATGGAACCTCAACCGCGGCCAGCGGAATTTGCGCCTGTTTGAAATCGGGCGCAGCTACCGGCTCTCGCCGGCGGGCAAGCCGGTCGAGACGCGCGTGCTCACCCTGGGGCTCACCGGCCTCGTGCGCGAAAAGGGCGTTTGCGACCGCGAGGCGGCGCGAGCGGTGAATTTCGAGGATTTGAAAGGCGACATCGACGCGCTCGGCGAGCTGTGCGGCGGTTTCGCCTGGCAGGCGGGAGGACCCGGCTGGCTCGAAGCGGGACTGGCTGCGCGCCTGAAGCTTTCGCTCGACGTGGTTGGCGCCGAAGCGGGACTGGCCGGACAGCTCGGCCGCCGCGCCGCCGAGCATTGGAAGCTGCGCCAGCCCGCTCTGGTCGCTGAATTTTCGCTCGAAACACTCCTCGAAGCGGTCGAGCGCGCCCGCGGCCGCGGGCGTTTCCGGCCGATTCCGCGCCTGCCCGCGGTCGAGCGCGATTTCTCGCTCCTGCTCCCCGAGGGAACATCCTTCGGCCAGGTGCGCGAGGCGATCGCCGGCGCCGGCATCGCCGAAATCGCCGGCATCGCTCCGGTCGATCTCTACCGCGGCGGCCAGGTCCCGCCGGGGCAATATTCGCTGTTGGTGCGCGTGCGGTTCCAGAGCGCCGAGGAAACGCTGACCGAGGCGCACCTGGCCGAATTCAGCCGGCGCATCCTTGAAAGTCTCGAGGCGCGCCTGGGCGCCACGCTCCGCGCCAGGTAACCCTTCAACCCCCGCCGAAGTTCCCGAATCGAGCACTGCCCCGCGGCCACAACGACGCCGTCATTCCGAGCAGCTTGCTGGAAAAGCCCCGCGGCATGTCATTCCGAGCCGTCCCGGTCCTGAACCTTCGGGATTCGGGGCGAGGAGGAATCTCTCCGAAAGGATTTCCATG
>DATLRW010000121.1:0-36232 GCA_035534495.1 Candidatus Dormiibacterota bacterium
GCCCTACCAGTTTCGTCGGACTCCACCAGCGAGATCGATCAGGCGTTACCCCGGACTCAGATGCAACCCTTGCGGTTAAGCTGTGACATCGCCGACCAGGCGGCGGACAACAACCCGGCTTGGTTTCACGACCAGAATACGACGTTGCCCCGCCGGTTGAAACTGAGGACGGGACCTTCCACCGGCACGGGCGCCAAGGATAGTCGCTAAGTTATGACATAAGCTACATGATTATGCCACGCATTGAAATCGCGCCAAAGGACCTTTCCGTGATCCCCCTCTTGCCCGATTTTTGCCGCCGCTCCTTCTGGGTTGGGCCAGCCGACCGACGGCCCGCCGTAGGGTGCAGATATCACCCGCTAACAACACGAAAGGCCGGTGGCGGACGGGACCGGTTTCTCCTACGGCAACTTTTGTATCGACTTCATCGTTGGCGCGGTTCATCCTGACCCGCGACCTCTCGTGTGGAACTCTTGCCATTTTGGGGTACTATTGCGCATCCGCCCCGGGCGGCCGCGGCTCGCGACTGGAGCGTCCGTCACCAAAGGAGCGAACCAGTCGAGGTAGTTCCGCCTGGGGCAGGCGCGGACTTCGTTCCAATCGCTTACGATGAAAAACAGGCCTGCGAACAGGCCTGCCGGACTTGATATGTCGCTAATCGAAGCTCTTCTCATATTGTTATTTCTCTCGAGGATACTCGGAGAAATTGCCGAGCGGTATGGCCAGTCGGCAATGCTGGCGGAAATCGCCGCTGGCGTCCTGGTGGGTCCCTCCGTTCTGAATTTGGTGCACTACACGCCGGAGATCAAGGCGCTCGCCGATCTGGGCGTGCTGCTCCTGGTTTTTCTGACCGGGATGGAGATAGAGCTGGGCGGGCTGTGGCGGGCCTTTCGCGGCCGCGGTTCGTGGGTGAGCGTGAGTGGCTTCGTCGTTCCGCTGCTTATGGGGATACTGCTGGGGTTCGCCTTTGGCCTCGGTCCGACGCGGATGGTTTTCCTCGGTCTATGCATAGCGATCACGGCCCTGCCGGTGAGCGTGCGGATACTGATGGACCTTGGCAAGCTCCAGACCGGGATCGGACAGAAAATCATCTCGGCGGCGGTGGTCAACGACGTCGCCTCCCTACTAGCCCTGGGAGTCATCCTCGACGTGAAAGGAGCCGGGACAACGCAGGGCTTGTTTGGGGCGCTGGGCATCTCCTTGGGCAAGATCGTCATTTTTATGGGAGCGATTCTGCTGGTCTCTCGCCTCATCCGGCGTTACACGCCCAAGCCATTCCGGCGCTCGGCCCATCCGGTGGAGCGGGTGGTCGCCAAGCTGAAGGGGAAAGAGTCCATGTTCGCGGTCGCGTTCCTCTTCGTCATCGCTTTCGCGGGTTTCGCCGAATTTCTCGGATTGGACTTCATTGTTGGCGCCTTCTTCGGATCGATCTTGCTGACCAATGCCGTGCTGGGCCGAGCCAACTTCGAGGAGGTTCAGAAAACCGCGTTCAACGTCACAATGGGGTTCCTGGGTCCCATTTTCTTCGCAGCGATCGGCTTGCAATTCGACTCTTCGAGTCTGCGCGACTGGAAACTCGTGATCGCCGTGCTGCTGGTTGCATTCGCGGGCAAGATTCTGGGTGGCTATCTGGGCGGGCGCCTGGCAGGGATGACGGGCGAGGAAAGCTGGGCGCTTGGAATTGGTCTCAATGGGCGCGGCGTCATGGAATTGGTGATTGCGAATATTGCCCTGTCTAATGCCTTCATCGGACAACAGCTATTCACGATCCTGGTGCTGATGGCGGTCGTGACGACGTTTTGCACGCCGTTTCTGCTCAAGCGAGCTTACCGGCGGCTACCGGCGTCTGCGGAATCTTCAGACCTGGTGGCCGTCTCACAGACGGCCCAAAATCGGTTTAGCGACTAATCCGACTTTCCGCCCGGTCCTGTCCGAACGCAGCTACATTTTCGCGCCGCATCCAAACACCCCGCCAATGGCATTCCGCAATGAGAAGGCGAGCCTGAGCGGCGGCAAATTCCGTTCCAGGTGAATTAGGGACCGCGCCGTGGCTGCCGGGCCAATTCAGATGCCAGCGGCCGAGGCAATCTGGCAACGTTCGACGACCGCAAAACGGTTCGGAGCGCCCGCTTTCCGCATCATGCGGCGAAGGTGGTTCTTCACCGTTTGCTCGGAAAGACAGAGCTGGGATGCGATCTCCTTATTCGTCATCCCCTGCGCGATCAGGGGTACCAGTTGCCGTTCGCGTCTCGAAAAGCCGAAACGGTTGGGGGAGATTGGCGAGAGTGCGCCCTCGGCGTGCGCTCTGACGCAACGAAACAGCGCGGGCAACAATTGGCCGGGACAAGCGACTTCGCCGCGGGCGACAAGACGCACGGCGGCAAGCACATCACCCATTGGGGCATCGTCCAAAACGTAACCGGTGACCCCGGCCTGCACCGCCGTCAGAAAGACATCCTCGATGGCAGGCATACCGATCAACACCAGGCGAAGGCGCGAGAAAGCACCTCGAACCGTTCCAATCTGATCCAGGAGCTGTTTCGGAGTGGAATGCTCGGGAAGCCACAGCAACACGACCACATCTTCGGCAATATTCATCAATTCCACGGCGGCGGGATTCGTGCCACAGGCGCTGCCCGCCAGGTTGAACTCGGGCGTGGCAGCCACCAGGTCACACAGCAGGTCCCGCAGAAGACGGTTCGCGGCAATGACCAGGACATGATGTCTCTCCACTTTCGGAAGCAGATCTGGCACCGGTCGAAGTGAACGGACGGGAGCATTTTCTGCTGTTTTTGGGGGGATTTGGTCGATCGCCGCTACTTCCCGAACTGCGATTTGCACCTGAGACTCCGTGAGACCTTAAAATATCCCCGGCGGCGGGGTGTCCGCGCCAGGCCGCCGCCGGGATCGTGTTGTCGTTCATCCGGCCACTGATTGGTCGCTGCGGGCGCCCGCACAGTAGTCGGCATGTGTGCAGTAGGGTGTCTTGTTCTGACCGGCAGGTGACGTGTCCCTGTGCGGAACAACGGCCCCCATCGGTCACTGTTGGGTATTGCAAATCACGGGCCAAAGCCGGAATGAATGCGTTCCGGTTCGTTTCCGGGAGCGGGGCCCGGGAACTGAGCCCCGTAATTGAGCTTGGCTCACGCGCTGCGCTATGCTCCTGTTAAGCACAAACTATGGTCGATATTCACTTTCATCTGCTCCCCGGAATTGACGACGGGCCCGACACGCTCGAAACGGCTGTCGAAATGGCCAGGATGGCCGTGGCCGACGGAACCACGCATATCGTCGCCACGCCCCATGCGAATGCCCAGTTTTCGTTCGATCCCGAACTGATTGCCAGGCGCGCCGAAGAAGTTCGCTCGCTGGTAGGCGATCGGGTAACCATCCTGACGGGATGCGATTTTCATTTGAGCTTTGAGAACCTTCAGGATATCCAGCAACACCGCGCCCGCTACACAATCAATCGAAACGGATACCTGCTGGTCGAGTTTGCTTCCTACTCGATTCCCCCGCAGATCGAACAAAGCTTTCACGAGCTGCAGCTGGCCGGCATCACGCCGATCATCACCCACCCAGAACGGAATCGAATTCTGCGCCGTCACACCGACTGGCTCGACCGCTGGGTCAGCCACGGATGCGTGCTGCAGGTGACGGCCGGCTCCCTGCTCGGCAGGTTTGGACCGAATGCGCGCGAGGCCGCGGCGGCATGGCTCGATACCGACCGCATCCACTTTCTGGCGAGCGATGCCCACAACACGACGAGCCGGCCTCCGGAGCTGGCCGCGGCCTACGCGCATGTGGCCGACATCAAGGGGGAGGAAACCGCGCGGGCGCTGTGCATCGAGAATCCGCTCGCCGCGGTGGAAGGGCGGCCGCTGCCCTGGCTGCCCGAGCCCAGCGGCACGGTGGCGATCTCCGCCGGACAGAAGCGAAAGAAATTCTGGTTCTTCTAGGCGGTTTTTCTCAGCCGAGCAGTTCGAGCGCTTCCTCATAGCGCTTGAATGGCGGGATCAAATAGGCCCCGGCGAACTCGCTCCGCGCCCAATCGAGGACGCCGCGGGCCACGGCAAAGCCGCGCTCGCGGGCGCGGTTTCCGGCCGATTCCAGATCCTTCAGCACCGCTTCCGGAATGAAGATGCCGGGCACCTCATTATTCAATCGAACCGCCTGGCGAAGGCTGGTCAGCGGCCAGACGCCCACCAGGACCGGCACGGGCGGCTTGCCGCCAAAGCGATCCAGAAACGCATGCCATTGCGCGGGATCGAAAAGGGGCTGCGTCATGGCGAAATGCGCGCCCGCGTCGATTTTGGCGCGGAACCGGCGAATTTCCTCGTCGAGGTTTTCCGCGACGGGATTCAGGGCGACGCCGATGGTGAAATTCGTGTGGCCGCCGAGCTGCTTGCCGGCCCAATCGGTGCCCTGGTTCAGCCGGGCCATCAGCTGCACGAGTCCGATGGAGTCGATCTCGTATACCCCGCTGGTTTCCGGATGATCGCCGAGCGAGGGCGGGTCGCCCGTAATGGCGAGCACGTTGCGAACGCCGGAAACGCTCCAGGCGCCCAGCAACCCGGCCTGCAGCCCGATGAGATTCATGTCGCGCGTGGTGAGATGGGGAATGGTTTCCACGCCGCGCGCTTCGAGCGCCCCGGCGACGAGCAGGGCATCCATGCCGACCCGGGCCAGCGTGCCGCTGTTGATGTCGATCGCGTGGACATCGCCGCTTTCGGTCAACTGATCCACCTGCGCGAAAATCCGCTCGAGCGAAGTACCCTTGGGCGGATCGATTTCCACCGAAACGACGAACTGGCCGCCGGTCAACATGCGCCACATCCGGCTTTCCGGCTCGCGCGGTTTGACGGCGGGCCGCGCCTCGGCCTGGTCGCCGCCGGCCGCGGCTTCCCGCGCGCCGCCGGCGGAAACGGAAACGGGCTGGGTCTGCCGGCCGGTTTCGCGAAGCACCTCGCCCATGGCGCGAATGTGCTCGGGCGTGGTGCCGCAGCAGCCGCCGAGAATGCTCACGCCGGCCGCCGCCGCTTCTCGCGCGAACTGGGCGAAATATTCGGGCGACGATTTCGGATAGATCACGCGGTCGCCCATCCGCTGGGGGAAACCGGCGTTGGGCATCGCGGAAACCGGCTTTCCGGCCGAGGCCACGAGCTGGCGCGCGACCGGCAGAATGCGCTGCGGCCCGACGGTGCAATTGACGCCGATGACCTGAACGTCGAGGCCGGACAGGCGCCGGACGGCCTCGGCCGGCTCGATGCCGTCGAATGTGGTGCCCTCCTCGGAAAAGGTGAGTTGGGCGATGATCGGCAACAGGCTGAAGGAACGCACGGCCCCCACGGCCGTGGCCAGATCCTCGATGTCGGCGAACGTTTCCAGGATGAAAAGATCGACGCCGCGCTCCTCGAGCGCCGCCGCCTGTTCCCGGAAGATATCGAAGACTTCGGCGGGCTCGAGGCGCCGCACCTGGCGCGCGGCCCCGAGCGGACCGATCGATCCGGCGATCAGCACGTCGCCGGAGGCGGCCTCGCGCGCCTCGCGGGCGATCTTTGCGGCCTTGTGATTGAATTCGACGACCCGGTCGGCCAGGCCGAGCGGCAGGAGCTTGAAACGGTTCGCCCCGAAGCTATTGGTTTCGATCAGGTGCGCCCCGGCGTCCAGGTAGGCCTTGTGCACGCGGAAAACCGCCTCGGCCTCGGTGGCGTTCAGTTCCTCGAACGCCCGCTGCGGCCCGATCATTTCATATAGCATCGAGCCCATCGCCCCGTCGGCCAGCAGCACGCCCTGGGACAGCCTTTTCTGGAAGTCTTCGATCTTCATCGCCAATTTCCGGCTGAAAACGCGAAGTATACCATCGGCCGGCGCGCCGGCCGCGCAGTGGTGAACGGTTTACCGAAGAGGTAGCATGTGTCGCAGGGCAGTCGCTCGAAAAACAAAAAGCCGGAGCAAGCGATGACAAGCGATTCCGCCGAAGGGCAAGCCCGATGGAGCCCGACCCTCTACAACGCCAAACACTCCTTCGTGTGGGAGCGCGGCGCCGACCTGCTCCCGCTGCTGGCCGCGCAGGCGGGCGAGCGCATCCTGGACGTCGGCTGCGGCACGGGCCACCTGACGGCGCGCATCGCGGCCGCCGGCGCGCGCGTCACGGGAATCGACCGCTCGCCCGAGATGATTCAGGAGGCGCGAAAGAGCTATCCCGATCTGGAATTCGCGGTCGCCGACGCGACCGATTTCCATTTCGATGAGCCATTCGACGCCGTCTTTTCCAACGCCGCCTTGCACTGGGTGCGGGAACCGGAACGCGTGGCCGAATGCATTCGCTCGGCGCTCAAAACCGGCGGGCGCTTCGTCGCGGAAATGGGCGGCAAGGGAAACGCGGCAAAATTGGCGGCTGCGCTGCGGCGGGCGCGCGCCTCCCTGGGATTCCCGGTGCCCGAAGGGGGCGCGCCCTGGTATTTTCCGAGCCTGGGGGAATATGCCGCCCTGCTCGAAGCGCACGGGCTCGAAGTCACCTTCGCCTCGCTGTTCGATCGCCCGACGCCCCTCGACGAGGGAGAAGCGGGCCTCGGAAACTGGATTCGCATGTTCAGCTGGGCATTCACCAACGGCCTTTCGGCCGAAGAGCAGACCGAACTGATTCGCCGTGTCGAGGCGCCATTGCGCGGAGAATTCTTCCGCAACGGCGTCTGGCACGTCGATTACCGCAGGCTGCGCGTCGTGGCGTGGAAGCGGGCCCAGGCAGAAAGCTAGCGGGCCGCATGGTTTCAACCGGCGGCCGGGGTCGGAGGAGCGGTCGCCGCACAAAACGCGATCCCCCTCCGAATCCAGGCCGGCTGGTTTTCAGTTCATCCTGCGCAACGCCCCAAAGCCGAGCGACGCCGCGAGAGAAAGCAGGCCCAAAACGCCGATGAGGGGCAGCGGGCTTGCCGTCTTGGGCAGCTCTTCGGGCGCAGCCGGCTGGGTCGCGGGCTCTTCCGGGGCCGGCTTGGCTTCGGCCATCTCCCCGTTTTCAGCATTGTGGCTCAATGCGGACCGGTGCTCCCCGCGTACGACCGCGGCGGGCGTCCGGGCGGGGTGCATGGCATGGGTCCGGCTCTCCTCCTCGACCCGTGTGAACGGCTCCTCGGTGACAATCGTGGCGTTGATTTTCATTCCGGGACGCAACTGGTCGACAGTCTCCGGCTTGCCCTCCACCGTGATGGTCGCCCATTCGGGAATTGTGTAGGAGGTTGATCCGCCATTCTTGCCGCGGATGAGCACCCGGTTTCCGGTGCGGTGCCAGACGGTTCCCTCATGGATTTCCACCGTTTTGACCATCATCGGTTTTGTCCGCGTAACAACCTCCTCGGTGATGACCATTCCCGGCGCCAGCTCATGGACGGAAATTTGCCTGCCTTCGATGTGGAATCGGAAGCTCTCGGGGATGAAGAAGGCTTCGAGGCTTCCGTCCATCTGGCGCGTGACGAGGTGGTTGCCATCGACGAAAACAACCGTGCTATGCGTGAGCTGGACCTCGATTTCCTCGGGCCCAGTCTGCTGGTGTTCCACCGTTTTTTGCTGGGCCCAGGCGTTGCCGGCGAGAAAAGCGACCAACCCGGCCATCGCCAGGAGCCAGAAAAGCGGAATCAGTCTTTTTCCTGCTCGATTCATTTTTCCGTTCCTCCTTGATTCGCGTCCCCCCGCGACGGAGGGGATCGACGGTCGATCTTTCGAAGCCCGCCTTTCAACGAGGCCTCGACCACATAGCGTTTCGGCGCACTGCCGATGTAATAAAACGGATAACAGGTGACGAGCGTAAGAGAGGAACCCGGGCGCGGCGAAAGCACGCCGACATCGCTGGGCGCAACGATCTCGATCCGGTCAATGACGTAGGAGGCGGTCGCATCAGGCATCGCGAGTTCGACAACGTCGCCGCGCGAAACGTCCTTCAATCCCCGGAAGAAACCGTCCCGGTGTCCGGCGATGCCCAGATTGCCCGGCCCGCCGGGCAGGGCCGTACCTGCGATTCGGCCCACGCCGCGATTCAGGGTCAGCGCGTCGGTCCCGTTGAAGACGGGGACGGTGAGGTGAATCCGCGGGATTCGAAGGATCGCCAATGGCAGGGAACGATCGACGGCTAGACTTTGCCGGTACTCCCGAATCCGCGCCGGAGCCCAGAGCGAGAAATCGACCGGGTCAGACCACGTGAGCCGGGTTGCGGAAGCGGCCTTTTTCGTGACGCTTCGAGACCTGGCCGCTTGAAAATCGTGAATCGCGGATCGAGAAGCAAGCAAGCCGTCCAGGCGTGCAGCGGCATAAACGGCCACGAGCGCCATGCCGGCGACGAGAAAAACGACCTGCAGAACGTGGAGAATTCGCGATTGCAACGGTGCCCCCCGGTAAGCCTTTGGAAATCGGCGGCTTCCGTCTATGAGTACGGATCAAACAGCGTGAGCCCGTCGAGGGAGTGTTTCCCACTCTCGTTCTTGGCCTTGACCGAGCATTCCGGCTTCCAAACTGGCACACCTTGCCACCGTCCCTAACCGTTGTGTTTTCAGCTTTCGAAGGAAATTCCCGGCCCGCATGTGGAAGTTTACGCGCCAGAGTGGGCGCTATCACCCGGAGGGGCGGCAGGCAAAGGGGCCACGCATGATCGGGACAAATGCAGTTGGGACAAATGCAGCCGGGAAAAGCGCCGCCGGGGCAAACGCAGCAGCGGGGATTTAACGGACCTGCTCGACCAGTTGCGCGATGGTGCTCATCAGATCGTACTTGGTCAGGATCTCCATGCGCCCGTCGCCGAGGTCAACGAAAACGGCCGGCCCTTTGTGGCTGAGCAGGTAGGTGAGCTTATCGACCGTGGCATTGTGCGGCACGATGGGCAGCGGCACGCTCATCGCTTCGCGGATCACCAGCTTGCGCAGGTCCTTTCCCTGCAGGGCCATGCTGAGGATCTGGTCTTCGTAGATCGTGCCGATCAGGTTGCCTTCCTCGAACACCGGCAGCTGCGAGATGTCGTGGGTTTGCATCGTGTGGAGGGCGTGAAAAACCGTCTGATAGGGCCGCGCCACGATCAGTTCCGCGTGGCGGCCAAAGCCGCTCTTGGCGCGAAGAACGTCGTCGACGGTGAGGGTGACCTCCGATTCCGCATAGCTGTGATCGCGCATCCATTCGTCGTTGTAAATCTTGCTCAGGTAGCGCATGCCGTTGTCGGGCAGAAAGGCGACCACGAAACCGTCGCCGCCGAGATCGCGAGCCAACTCCAGCGCGGCAAAGACGCAGCCGCCGCCCGACCCGCCGGCGAAAATTCCCTCCTCCTTCGCCAGCCGCCGCGTCCAGAGGAAACATTCTTCGTCGGTCACTTGAACGACGTCGTCCATGGCGTCGAAGTCCATGGTCTTCGGAAAAAAATCCTCGCCGATCCCTTCGACGACGTACGTCCTGGCCTTGCCGGTCTTGCCCGTTTTGAAGCGCTCGTAGTAGAGGGAACCGACCGGATCGACGCCGATGATTTTCACCGCGGGATTCTTTTCCTTCAGGTAACGGCCGACGCCGCTGATCGTGCCGCCGGTGCCGATGCCGCAAACGAAGTGCGTAATGCGTCCTTCGGAATCCTCCCAGATTTCAGGGCCCGTGGTCCGGCGGTGGGCATCGGGGTTCATGGGGTTTTCGTACTGGTTCGGATAGTAGGAATTGGAAATTTCGCCCGCCAGTTTTTTCGCCACCGAATAATAGCTGCGGGGATCTTCCGGCTCGACCGCCGTCGGACAGACAATCACCTCGGCTCCCATGGCCTTCAGGAGATCGACTTTTTCCTTCGACTGCTTATCGTTGATCGTGAAAACGGCTTTGTAGCCGCGCACGGCCGCGACCAGCGCCAGGCCCATGCCAGTATTGCCGGAGGTGGCTTCGACGATCGTTCCGCCCGTCTTGAGCCAGCCGCGCCGCTCGGCCTCGTCGATCATCGCGATCCCGATGCGGTCCTTCACCGAACCGCCGGGATTCAGATAATCGGCCTTCACCCAGACCGACGCCTTCAGGTCGCGCGCGACGCGGTTCAAGCGCACCAGCGGCGTGTGGCCTACGGTCTCGAGGATGTTGTTACAGCGCATGCGGTGACCTCGCCGGAATGTTTCCCCTGAATTCCTTGAATGTCGCTCAGCTTACGGGGTTTGAGTCCGGCTGACAAGCCGGACGTTTGCGCTGCCCGCCCTGCGCTACAATCGTACGGTTAGCGAATGAGCCTGCCCCCGCTTACGGTTCGCCTCGGTGGTTACCGGTTGTTCGGTCGCCTGGCATTCCTTTTCCTGCTGCTCTGCTCGATTCTTCTGGGGGCCGCCGTCGGCCTGCTGTTCGTCTACGGAATCGACCTGCCCCAGGTCCAGGAGCTCGAAACCTACCACCCCGACGTGATCACCGAGATCTACGCCGATAACGGCCAGCAAATCGGCACCTTCGCGCTCGAGCGGCGCATTCTGGTCACCTACGACCAGGTGCCCCCGGTGCTCCGCAACGCCATCATTTCCACCGAAGACCGGCACTTCTTCGAGGGCTGGGGCATCGACATCCCCCGCATCCTCGAGGCGGCCGTCGTGGACATTCGCGAGGATCGCAAGGCCCAGGGCGCCAGCACGCTGACGATGCAACTGGCCCGGATGCTGTTCCTCACGCCGCAGAGAAGCTTCCGCCGCAAAATTCAGGAAGCCCTGCTCTCCATCCAGATCGAACGGCACTATACCAAGCAGCAGATCTTCACCCTGTATTGCAACCAGGTCTACCTGGGAAACGGGAATTACGGCGTGGAAGCCGCCTCGGAATTCTATTTCGGCAAGCATCTCGGCAAGCTCACCCTGCCCGAAGCGGCGCTGCTGGCCGCGATGATTCGCGGCCCCAGCTACTACTCGCCCATCGAACATGCCCAGCGCGCCCTCGACCGCCGCAACCTGGTTCTCCGCCTGATGTACGAGAATCATAAAATCAGCCGCGAGCAGGAACAGCAGGCCCGCCGGCAGACCCTCGGCCTGCACCTGCAATATCCGCAAAACGACATCGCCCCCTATTTCGTCGAGGAAGTCCGCCAGTGGCTCGAGCGGCATTTCGGGCCCAATGCCGCCTACACGGAGGGCCTGCGCGTCTACACGACGCTCGATCCCGAGAAGCAGCTCGCCGCCCAGCAAGCCGTGCGCGACGGATTGAACGCCCTCTCACGCCGGCACGGCTGGCGCGGCCATTTGCAAAATGTGTTGCGCGACCATCCCGGCGCGCTCGAAACCTACCAGTCCGCCGATTGGGATCAACCCATCCAAAAGGACGAATACGTCACCGCCCTGGTGATGGCGGTCGGCCGCCAGACGGCGCGGCTGCGCATCGGCTCCTACCACGCCCTGCTCACGCCACCCGATTTCGCCTGGACCGGATTCACATCGCCCACGCAATTTCTGAAAGCGGGCGACCTCGCCTACGTGAAAATCCGGGACATCAAGAGCGAAACGGCCCGCGTATCGCTCGAACAATATCCGCAGGCGCAGGCGGCGCTGGTCTCCATTGAAAATGCCACAGGGGAAATCAAGGCGCTGGTGGGCGGCTACAGCTTCGCCAAATCGAAATTCGACCGGGCGACGCAGGCCCATCGCCAGGTGGGCAGTTCCTTCAAGATTTATCTCTACTCGGCGGCGATCCAGCAGGGCTGGACCCCGTTCGACACGATCTCCGATTCCCCCCTCACGCTGATCAGCGGGGGCCATCCCTATTCCCCGCACGACTACGACGACACCTACGAAGGCACCATCACCTTGCGGCGCGCGCTGGCCGCTTCGCGCAACGTCGCCGCGGTGCGCCTGGCCGAGCGCGTGGGGCTGCCGAACGTCATTGCGATGGCGCGGCGCTTCGGCATCACAGCTCCCCTGCCCGACTATTACCCGCTCGTGCTCGGAGCAGCGAGCCTCACGCTTCTCGAACACACCTCCGCTTTCACCGTCTTTCCCAACGCCGGCGTGCGCATCCAGCCCTACTTCGTGCGCCGCGTCACCACCTACGACGGCAGGCTGATCTACGAAGCCCACCCCAAGGTTTACGAGGTGCTCAGCCCGCAGTCGGCCGACACGATGACGGCCATGCTCGAGGACGTGGTCAACCTCGGCACCGGCGTCGGCGCCAAAGCCCTCGGCCGTCCATGCGGCGGCAAAACCGGCACGACGCAGAACTGGACCGATGCCTGGTTTCTGGGTTTCACGCCCTCCCTCACGGCCGGCGTCTGGGTGGGCAACGACAACGATCAAATATCGCTCGGCCGGGGCGAGCAAGGCGCACGCACCGCCCTGCCGATTTGGGTCGAATACATGAAAGGGGCGCTCGCCCACTCGCCGATACGCCAGTTCACGGGAGTCACCCCGCTCGAAGAGCTGGCCGTGACGCATCCCGTCCAGGTCGATACGCCCGACACGGCGCCCGCCGAGGCCGCCCGAAGCCGCTCGCAACACAATACCCTGAGCGGACCGGCCCTTGGCAGCGCTGCCAAGCCTGCCGGTAGAGCCGTTTCCCAGCCGTAAGCCACAGCCGTAAAAATGCATGAGAAATTTGAAGGCCACGCCGTCCTGGCATGCCGGAAATACCTCGTATGGCATCCGGTTTGCATAACCGTACTCACGGAGGTCAAGGCATGGCCAATCAAGCAGATAGAGGCAGGCGTCGATTTCAGGGCGCATGCGCTGCGCGCAGCAGGTCCTGAAGTGACAAATGGCAAAGGGAAATTTTCGCCGCTCGAAAATAGGCGGGATCGATCCCGAGGTCCCGGCACGCCCCGGATCGGTCGCCAGGCAGGTATCTTCAGCGCTTCGGCCGGCACCGGTGGAAGCGCCTAACCGATTCCTGTACCCTACGGGGAGGTCATCTCGATGGCGAATGCTGTTTGCGCGTCGGCATTCCCGATGGAACAGTGGAACTGAGGCGTCAATGCAATCAGGGCTGAGAGGCTCGATCAACAACACGAGCCTCGGCGGAAGAATCATGGCCATATATGGCGTCCTCCTGGCGTTCAATCTGGGCGCCTGGCTTTGGGCCGAAATGGCCTTCCACAACCATCCCGTCCTCCTCGGAACCGCATTTCTCGCCTACAGCTTCGGCCTGCGGCATGCCGTCGACGCCGACCACATCGCCGCCATCGACAATGTGACCCGCAAACTGATGCAGGAGGGCAAACGCCCGGTGGCCGTGGGATTCATGTTCTCGCTGGGCCATTCGACCATCGTGCTGCTGGGCTCGGCGGCCATTGCGGGGACGGCCATGGCGCTGCAAAGCCACCTGGAGGTCGCCAGAAACATCGGCAACATTGCCGGCACGCTGGTGTCGGGGGCCTTCCTGTTAGGGATCGCGATCGTCAACCTGATGGTGTTCGGCTCGATCTATCGGGCGTTCGTCCGCGTTCGCCGCGGAGAGCCCTACGTCGAAGAAGATTTCGATATGCTCCTGGCGGGTCGCGGTTTCATCTCCCGTCTGGTCCGTCCCCTGTTCGGAATGATCCGCGAGAGTTGGCACATGTATCCGCTCGGGATTCTGTTCGGCCTGGGATTCGACACGGCCACCGAGGTCGGCGTGCTGGCCCTTTCCGCCGCGGGCGCCTCGCAGGGGTTATCCTTCTGGACGACCCTGGTCTTCCCCGCCCTGTTTGCCGCGGGCATGTTGCTCGTCGATACCACGGACAACATCCTGATGCTGGGGGCCTATGGGTGGGCCTTCGTGAAGCCGGTCCGAAAGCTGTATTACAACCTGACCGTGACCTGCGTCTCGGCCATCGTGGCGCTGGCCGTCGGAGGCATCGAAGTTCTGGGCCTGCTGGCCGGATACCTGCATTTCAAGGGACCCTTCTGGAACACCATCATCATGCTCAACGGGAATTTAGGCACGTTCGGCTACTTCATCATCGGCTTGTTCGCCGTGAGCTGGATTGTCTCGGTCGCCGTCTATAAGTGGCGCCGATTCGACGATCTCGAACTCAGCGCCTGAATTCCCGGGCCGCCCTACCGCTTTTGGCGAAACGGGTCCCAGCCCGCCGCAGCCAGCCGCCGCTCGCGCCCGTCGCTCCCGACAAGCTTCACCCCGCGCCCGGGAACGATCTCCCCGATGCAAGTGATCGGCACGCCGCGAAAACTCCCGGGAACACGGGCCGCACGCCTGGCCGGGACGGTGAATAGCAGGCCGTAATCCTCGCCGCCGTTGAGCGCCAGATCGATCGCATCAAGCCCGCCGCGCGCGAGGGGAGCCGGAACCGGCACGGCCGGCAGGCGATCGAGAAAAACGCGAGCGCCTACCCGGCTGGCGCGGGCGAGGCGCGCCAGATCGGTCGAGAGTCCGTCGGAAAGATCGATCATGGCCGAAGCGATTTTGCCTTCGGCGAGGTGAATCCCCAATTCAATCGGAATGGCCGGGTAAAGGTGCTGGCGAAGAATCTTCGGACAGCGGGAACCCACGGCGAACCGCATGCTCCCGGTCCGCTTTTTCTGGCGCAGAACGGCGAGTCCCAAGGCTGCCGCGCCCAATTGGCCGCTGACGTAGAGCCGGTCGCCCGCTCGCGCGCCGTCCCTCCGAATGGCGCGATGGCAGGCCGCGCGTCCAATGACCGTGATGGCAATCGCCACCTTTGCCCAGCGCGTCGTATCCCCGCCGATCAATTGCAGGCTGTAGCGCCGCGACGCGCTCGCCATTCCGGCCAGAAACCGGTCGAGCCAGGGGCCTGTGCGCTCACTGGGGAGGGAGATGGACAACAGAAAAAATTCCGGATGGGCGCCCATCGCCCCCAGATCGCTCACCGCGCGGGCCAGCGAGCGATAGCCGATCGCCTCGGGCGGATAGGAGCGGCGGAAATGGACATCTTCGAGCGAGAAGTCGGAACTCAGCACCCAATCCGCGCCCGCGCGCGGGCGCACAATCGCCGCGTCGTCCCCGATCCCCAGAATCAGATCGGGACTCGCGCGACGGGACCGACGGGGGGCTTGCCGCCCGATCCGTTTAACGATCCGGTCAATAATTTGATCTTCGATCATCGATGGCCTGGGCATGCCGCACATTCGAATTCACCATTCATCGCCCCGGGGTCGTGACGATTATATAGCTGGCGCGCACCGGCCCCATTTTGCAACGGGCTATCGGCTTTGCTCCGGGGCCGCGGCACCTCTCACAGCGCAGCCGGCAATTAACTTGAGATGGACGGATCGCTCACGCATGCGGCCTTGACTTTACGCGCACCACATAACAAAGAAGCCGAAATCAGGCTGCGCGATGGTACGATGCGCGCCCCGCGCACCCTTTGCCAACCGCGCAAAGGATGCGGCACCCGCCAATTCAAGTGCAAGACCCAACCCGGAGAACCCTGCAGTGACAATCGATAGGGAGTGGGATCATCGGCCACGCCGCTGTGTCAAAAGGCGAGCTGCCTGGGGCTAAGCCGGAAGACAATAGGGTGGATGCGAAAAGCTGTGCCACCCGCCCCGGAGCAGTGTCTGAGAACTCGATTACGCGCCAGCAAGTGGGGCTGGTCAGACGGGCAAAAACGAGCTGTCGGAACTCCGCTGACCACGCTGGGACCCGCTCTGGTGGGGAATTCGTTGTTTAGAGGGCAGAAAAAGCCTACGATGCATAAAAGAGAGGTCCAAATCGGAAATTCCAGCTAGAACCGCAGGGCTCAAATTCCTGAAAGGAATATGCGACAGCAATTGCAACGATCTGGTCGAGCCCTCTATCGAAAGCTGAAGGTTCGCCTCGCTCTTTCCGGCTTGGCCGACAGCAATAGGGAATTGGCTACCGCGATCGTTAACGCCGCCGATGGCAAGGTCAGCGAAACCGAAAAGGCGCTCATCGACAAGATCGAGAGTCTTCGCGAGCGCCTGTCCGCCTCTTTGGAGGAACTGGAGATCACAGACTACGGTGCGAGATCAGGCGATGCCAATCTGACCGAGGAAGACATGTATCGTGGCAAAGTCATCCGAAGGACGGTCGGAGCGGTAGGCAAGCTCGCCAGCAGGGCGAGCAGTACGGCCCTGCTGTTATTCCGCCTTGTTCGGGAGCTAAGGCCGGATGTTTGCATCGAGTTGGGTACATCCGTGGGCATTTCGGGCTGTTACGAAGCCTCGGCGCTCAAGGTGAACTCTCGGGGCAGGCTAATTACTCTGGAAGGGGCCGATTCCATTGCGTCGGTGGCTAAGAAAAGCTTCGAGGATCTCGGCCTTGACAATGTCACGATCGTTCGGGGGCGATTCCAGGACACACTCCCCGGTGTACTCTCGTCCTGCCCTCCGGTGAACTATGCCTTCATCGACGGACATCACGACCGTATCGCGACAGTGAATTACTTTCATGTGCTACTTCCCGCCCTCGCTGATAAGGCCGTCGTGGTTTTCGACGACATCCAGTGGTCCGCTGGAATGAGAGTTGCGTGGGCGGAAATCAAGGGGAACGAGCGCGTCCGCGTGTCAGTAGATCTGGGTTCCATGGGTCTCGTATGCGTCGGCGCAAACGGCCCCCCGCGTCATTTTAATTTCGCGTATTGAAGGCAAGCGTAATCCCAAGGCCGTATGGACAGGGTGATGGCCGGCAGGCGTATCAGGCGGCGGGGTGCTCCTGCTCTTTGCAATCGCGGCAATGGCGCGCCCACGGCACGGCTTCGAGACCCACTTTGACGAACTCGGGACGGACGAACTCGGGGACGGACGGGACGTTTTTCTGCTAGTTTACGCGGCTGGCTCGGCTCGCTCGCGTCGTAGTCGCAACCCTGCCGCACCACGTGACCCAGCCCGACAACGCCCGGCAGTCTATTCTCAGGTCGGAAGTGCACTCGCACGGGGCGTCCGCTCGGCAGCGCCGATTTCATCCACGCCATGGAACAGGCGACTCGGCGCCATCTGCGAGCCCTCCCCGGCGGCCGCCGGCGCGCAAGCCCACAAGCGCGTACCCAAGTGCTGCTCTCCTTTTGAGCGACCGCGGCGATGCACCTCCAGCCAGGAATGACGGAAAACTTCCCGTCTGTCCCCGTCGGGCCCCCGTCGGGCCGATGTTAGTCGCCACGAAAAAATGTTTCTGTACACCAAGGAACGCGTTGCGAGATGGGTCGCATCGTCGCAGCCTTGGATGGTGCTCGTTACACCGAGAGAAGCCGGCCGAAAAACGAGCGATAGCGGCGCAGTGCAAGACGCAGATCCTCGGTCGAGACACTATCGCCGCGACCCCATTGGCCCTCGAGTCTCGTTCTTTCCGCCGCGAACATTTCAGCCAGGCGCTTCATCGTCACTGCGACAAGACGATCCGCCTGCTGCACCGCGCTTCGCGGCTCGTCAACGAAACTCACCTGGATCGCATCCCACCGGGCGCGAAAATCTTTCGCCTCTTCGGTCGAAAAGAGCGGCGCCGCCTGCTCATCCATTGCCGGAGCGGTTGCGGCTCCTGCGGATGAAGCGCCGCCAACGCCGAAGCTGGAAGCAGCGACAGTTCGCACCTCGGGTCGTGCGCCGACGCCGGCCAAAGCCGCAGTCGTCAGCTCTGGATCTGTTTCTTGTTCTTGCATCTTATTTTCCTCGTCCATTTGGATTGCCTCCTCTTTGTGTCTTGCACTTAACCCACGCCTATGATGCCGCTGCCTTCGCGCGAGCGTTCTCCGCCTCGCCGACCAGCTCATCAAAGAGCGTCCGGTAATGGATCATCGCCTGGCGTAATTCTTCCGTACTGGCCTGCCCGCGCGTTTGACGAAGCGCGATTTCGTGCGCGGAACGGTAATTCTCCAGAACCAGTGGATAGTTCACCGAGAGATCCGCCGCACGTTGTTCAAAGTCGCTTACCGGATAGCCGCGTGTTGACATCACGTCGCCCAGCAGCTGATCGGCTTCCGTCACCGCACCTCCTGGGCTGTCCACGAAACGCGCTTGCACCCTGCGCCAGGACTCTACAAAGCGAGCACGATCCGCTGGACCGAGCGGCCGGATGTGAAGGCTCTCCACCCGATCGGTGCGCTTATCGAGCCCCGCTTCTGCTTTCCGCCGGGTTCCGTCTTCCTCCATGGCGCGGGTATATTCGGTGCCGCCAAACTGAGTGCGTAGTCTTTTCGTTCGGCGTTGTTTATGAACAAAAAGCCAAATGGCGATTCCTACGGCCACCAGCACCGCGACAGCGATGACGATGGCTATTTGCGTAGTGCTTACTGCCGATAGGTTCATCACATTCCTCCGATTCTTTGGAACTCGGGGACGAACTCGGGGACAGACGGGACGTTTTCTGCCAGTTTACGGTGACGGCTCGGTTCGCTCCGCTCGCGTCGTAGTCGCAACCCTGCCGCACCACGTGACCCAGCGCGACAACGCCCGGCAGTCTATTCTCAGGTCGGAAGTGCACTCACAGGGGGCGTCCGCTCGGCAGCGCCGATTTCATCCACGCCATGGAACAGGCGACTCGGCGCCACCTGCGAGCCCTCCCCGGCGGCCGCCGGCGCGGAAGCCCAAAAACGCGTACCCAAGAACTACTCCCCTTTTGAGCGACTGCACCGATGCACCTCCAGGCAGCAATGACGAAAAACTTCCCGTCTGTCCCTGTCGGGCCGTCCCCGTCGGGCTCCATGAGTGTCTCCGCCTTACTGCAGACGAGGAGCAGGTATCTCCTCGACGGCCAAAATCATTTTCTTGTGGATATTCCTGTCTCGTTGACCAACGCGGATGTGCACGGCAGTATCTGATTCACCCGTAATCGTGCAGTGCAATTCCGACTGCAACTTATGGTTTTGTGGCGTGGCGATGCGCAAGAGCACTGGCGTGTCGTACCAATATGAGTAAGCGTCTGGCAATCTGTCTGGAGCCGTTCTGTTTTGGACTAAATGCGACATTGAAGGCCTCCCGAACTTCTTCAATCTGCCACAGTCTAGGCTTGTTCTAGCGGTCATGTCTGTTCATTGTGGAACACAATCCATCACACTATGAATGTTCGGGAACTCGGGGACAGACGGGATGTTTTCTGGCGGGTGGCGCACCCTCGTGACGGTTTCACCGACTGGCTTTTTCGGGTGCCGCACTCTTTGCTCTGTTGGCAAAGGGTGCGTCTTTGGTCGTGGTCGCCGGTCCGTTCATGTGATTTCCGGGTCCGGGTTGCACAGGACTGCTTCGAGAAACGGATAGAAGCGATAGCTGCTCCAAGGCCACGGCTTAGGGTCCTCGACCCGGCCACGTTTGACCGGATTCAGGTGCATGGAGTGGAGTTTCTCGAGCTTTTTTCTGGTTCCAGACATTGAAATCGTAGAACCGTCTTTGCCAGAAGCTCCCCCTACCCACCCGCAAGGGCTAAGAAAAGGAACGATTAGGGGTTGACAGCCTGCGCGTATATTTCCTAGACTCTGTTCGGTTTCGAACCAAGGCTCTCGGTTCAAACTTTCTTGGTTTTGCTGACAAACCGCCTGACAGGGGCGGTGACTCCCCAGTCTCCTGGTCCGGCAACGAGCGAAGATGAAGCCGCGTTCCTATACGTTGTATTTCGCGACCAGCGACGCACGAAGCGTTCGCAAGCTGCACGTCCCTCGCTATGTGGTTCACGGGCTTGCGGTTCTGGCCGTGGTGGGCGCGGTGACGCTCGGCGCGGCGGTGGCTTCCTACAGCCGGATGCTCCTGAAAGTGGCCAACTACAACGCCTTGCGCTCGGAAGAGGGCCGTCTGAAGCAACAGTACGTGCAGCTCCAGGCCCAGGCCCAAAATACCCGCCAGCAGCTCTCTTCGTTGCAGTCGCTCGCCACCGAAGTGGCGGCAACCTATGGCATCCTGCGCTGGCGCGACACCCCGTTCCGCGTCGCCACCGACACCTTCGCCCAACCGAAAAACTTCGAGTCGAGCGTAAACCAGTTTCACTTCCTGGTCCGGAACGTCAGCATGGTCACCATGGTGGACCAAAGCGGGCTGTCCCTGCTGCCCGGACCGCTGCCGTCCAACTCCCTCCTGGTTCCTTCGCTTTGGCCCGTCATCGGGCCCATCACCGCCAGCTTCGGCGAGCGGGAAGACCCGTTCACGGACGAACCGGCCTTCCATCCGGGCATCGACATCGGCGTTCCCTATGGCACGCCCGTGAGGGCCACGGCCGATGGAATTGTCGTGTTTGCGGGTGAAGAAGAAGGCTATGGCCGCGAGGTGGTGATCGACCATGGATTCGGCATCTCCAGCTGTTACGCGCATCTCTCCGGGTTCAACACCCAAGTGGGCGACCACGTCGATCGCGGCGACGTCATCGGCTACGTGGGCGATAGCGGCCGCTCCACCGGCCCCCATTTGCATTACGAAGTGCGTATCCACAATACGCCGGTCAACCCGTGGCCTTACATGCGCAGCACCACGGCGTCGAACTAACACGGCATTCGAATACCGTGGTAGTATGGTGGTTTGTGCGCGGTTGCGTACCGGCCGGCAGCGTGGTAGTCTATACAATGTTTCCTTCTGCGCTGGCGTAGCTCAGCGGTAGAGCATCTGATTTGTAATCAGAGGGTCGGGGGTTCAAATCCCTCCGCCAGCTGTGCATGGAGAGTACGATAAGGGCGCGGTTTGGGTTTTGTGCCTCTGGCGTAAGGTTTCCAACGAATTTGACGGAGCCGGGTTGGCGAAGTGTGTTCCCGCCGACGTATTTTTTTGTTGGCGGTGTGCCCTTGCCCGGACGGGTGGGTGAGTGGCTAAAACCAGCAGACTGTAAATCTGCCGCCCCTTGCGGGCTACGGAGGTTCGAATCCTCCCCCGTCCACCACGCGCAAAGCAGTTCACCCGACACAAGGCCGGGGCGAATTTATCAGGGAGAATTTCCGATTACCGCTTCACTCCAAAGAGATCGCAGGGATGGATGGGGAAACCCGGTTTACTCTTGGCCTCGGGCGCCGCTTTCGCGCACGGCCGGCCGGGCCTGGGTAGCTCAGATGGTAGAGCGCGTCCTTGGTAAGGACGAGGTCACCGGTTCAATCCCGGTCCCAGGCTCCAGTTCCATCGGCCTGGGCGGGGGTAACTCAGTGGTAGAGTCTCGGCCTTCCAAGCCGATGGTCGCGGGTTCGAATCCCGTCCCCCGCTCCACGCACAGTCGCGGCAACGGCGAGGGGCCGGGCCAAAGACTGCGGCCGATGAGAATCGCGACGCCAGGGGTGCACGGAGCGCGGCAAACGACCTCGTGCCGCCCAGGGCTTGCTGGAAGACAGACTGCGGGATGTTCCGCGCCTAGGATTTGAGGCGAGACGATGAGAGAAATCATTACGTTGCAGTGCAACGAATGCAAAAACCGAAATTACACGACGACGAAGAATCGCAAGAAGCATACCGACCGGTTGGAGACCAAGAAGTTTTGTCGGGCGTGTCGGCGCCACACCCCGCACCGGGAAGTCAAGTAGGCTGCGGGTGATAGTTTGCCCGAGGCCCGCTTCATGCCGGGGCACAGGGGAGTAGGTTCAATGGCAGACCGCCGGTCTCCAAAACCGGATGTGGGGGTTCGAATCCCTCCTCCCCTGCCAGTTCCCGGGCGTTGAGCGGCACAAGGGGATGCGGATCGAGGCATGATGTCGCAGGCAGCGAAAGTGAAAGAGGAACGCGTAGCGCGGCCGGGAGGAATCTCAACTTCCGGTGCGTTCGGCCGGATTGCCGAATATCCGCGCCGGGCAAGGCAATTTTTACACGAGACGCGCAACCAGTTGCGGCTGGTCACCTGGCCGGGTGCGCGGGAGGTCTATTCCACCACGATTGTCGTCGTGGTGACCGTGACTTTCTTCGCGCTCTTCTTTTGGATGACCGATAGCGTTTTCAGCTATGGAAGCCGGTGGTTGCTGGGGCATTTTCGGCACTGAGGCAGCGGGGCAGATGGAAATGACGAAGCAGTGGTACATCATCCATACCTATTCCGGCTTCGAGCGTAAAGTGAAGGAAAGCCTGGAAAGCCGCGCTCGGGCATTCGGCCTGGAAGACCGGATCAGCCAGGTGGCGATTCCCACCGAGGAAGTTATCGAGGTTCGCGGCGGGAAGAAAGTCACTTCGACTCGCTTGTGCTACCCCGGCTACGTTCTGGTCGAGGTGGACATGGACGACCACACGTGGCATGTCGTGCGGTCCACGCCTTGGGTGACCGGCTTTGTCGGCTCCGGCCAGACCCCGACCCCGCTCAGCGACGAGGAAGTGCAGAACATCCTGAATCGGGAGGCGGTGGAGGCCGAGAAGCCGCGCCCCAAGCTGACCTTCGACCGGAACGAACAGGTTCGCATTACCGAAGGGCCCTTCGCGAATTTCACCGGCGTGGTCGAGGAAGTGAATCCCGACCGCAGCACGCTCAAGGTTTCCGTCACGATTTTCGGCCGCTCGACCCCGGTTGAGCTCGATTTTGCCCAGGTGGAAAAGATCGTCTAAGGCGGCCTTGCCCCGCGGCGCGCTGTGCCGCGAATTTTGGGAGGAAGCAGGATAACCAATCATGGCAGCACCAGCAACCAAAGGAAAGAAGGTCACAGCACAGGTAAAGTTGCAATTGCCGGCCGCCAAGGCCACCCCCGCCCCGCCGGTCGGGACGATGCTGGGCCCTCACGGCGTGAACATCATGGAATTCTGCAAACAGTTCAACGCGCGCACGGCCAAGGAAGCCGACGGGATGATCATCCCGGTCCTGATCACCATTTACAGCGACCGGAGCTTTACGTTCATTCAGAAGACGCCGCCGGCCTCCGAGCTGCTCAAGCGCGCCGCCTCGATCGCCAAGGGCTCGGCCGAACCGAACCGATCCAAGGTCGGCAAGGTCACCCGCAAGCAGGTCGAGGAGATCGCCAGGATCAAGTTGCCCGATCTGAACACGACCCGGCTGGAGTCGGCCATTCGCACCGTTTCGGGAACGGCGCGCAACATGGGCATTGAGGTGGAGGGTTAAACCGATGGGCAAGGGTGGCGTAGGCAAAAATATCGATCGCGCCCGCAAGCAGGTCGAACCCAGGTTCTACCGCCTGGGTGAAGCGGCCGAGTTGCTGCAGAAGGTCCATTTCGCCAAGTTCGACGAGACGGTCGAACTGGTCGTGAACCTGGGCGTCGATGCCAAACAGAGCGACCAGATGGTTCGCGGAACCGTCGTGCTGCCACATGGCCTGGGGGGCAAGTCGAAGCGCGTGCTGGTGATCGCCAGCGGGGAAAAGGTCCGCGAGGCCCAGGAAGCCGGGGCCGATTTCGTCGGCGCCGACGATATGGTTCAGAAGGTCCAGGAGGGCTGGACCGATTACGACGCCGTCGTGGCCACGCCGGACATGATGAAGTCGCTCGGCCGGCTCGGGAAGATTCTCGGCCCGCGCGGCCTGATGCCGAACCCGAAAACGGGCACCGTCACCTTCGATATCGCCCGGGCCGTGAAGGAGATCAAGGCCGGTAAGGTTGAATTCCGGCTCGACAAGACCGCCATTATTCACGCCCCTGTCGGCAAGCTGGGCTTCGAGGCCGGCCACTTGGCGGAAAACGCCAGTGCGCTGCTCGCCGCCGTCTCGAAAGCCAAGCCGGCGACCGCCAAGGGCAAATACTTCGAGAGAGTCACGCTCACCTCGACCATGGGGCCGGGCATCGCGATCGATCCCGCCGAGGTCGATCTGGCGCTGTCGGCCGCCTGAGGAGCCTGCATGAAGACGCGTAAGCAGAAAGAAAAGGAATCCGAGAAGCTGCGGGAAGAGCTGGCACAGGTTTCCACCGTGATCCTGAGCACGTTTCAGGGCATCCCGGCGGAACAGGAAACGGTCCTTCGCCGCGGCGTTGAGTCGGTTGGCGGTCATTACCGTGTGGTGAAGAACGCGGTCGCCGAGCGCGCCGCCGAGGGAACGGCGGCGGAGTCCCTGCTCAAGGGACTGATCGGCCCCAATGCGATCTCCTACACGGCGGAAGACCCGGTGGCTTTTGCCAAGACTCTGGCCAAGCTCGCCAAGGAGATCCCCGCCATCGAGTTTCGCGCGGGACTGGTTGAGGGACGCGTTGTTTCCGTCGATGAGCTGGTGGCCCTGGCCTCCCTGCCGTCGCGCGAGGCGCTTCTCACCAAAATCGCTTTTTTGGTTCAAAGCCCGATCCAGCGCATCGCGCAAGCGCTCGCTGGCACGGCTCGAAATCTGGCTGTGGTCACCGAAGAGGCGGCCAAAGCCGAAAAGTTCGCAAAATAGACAGGAGGAAAACGCAGTCATGCCCAGCAAGGTGGAAGGAATTCTCGAAGAGATCAAGGGGCTGACGCTTCTGGAAGCCGCCGATTTGGTCAAGCAGATGGAAGAAACCTTCGGCGTTTCAGCGGCGGCAGCAGCACCGGTCGTCGTCGCCGGGGCCTCGTCGGCCGCAGCTGCGCCAGCCGAGGAGCAGACGGAATTCACCGTCGTACTGGCGGAAGTCGGGCCCAACAAGATCAACGTCATTAAGGCGGTTCGTGAGGTGACCAGCCTCGGCCTCAAGGAGGCCAAGGATCTGGTCGATGGCGCCCCCAAGCCGATCAAAGAAGGCATCAATAAGGAAGAAGCGAGCACCATCAAGAAGAAGTTTGAAGAAGCTGGAGCCAAGGTCGAAATCAAGTAGACGCCGCTCGGTCCGCAGCGTTTTTCTCCACGAGCGTTTCGGGGACCGGGTGTGCTCCGACGACGCTCCATTTCTGCTTTTCCGCCCGGATTCCGCTGTAATGCTTGAAGGAAGGTAGCCATGAGCCAAGGTGATGGAATTCGCACCGCACGGGAAAGACCCCGGCTGGATTTTTCTCGCATCCGGACCTCTCTGCCGATCCCGAATCTGATCGAAGTGCAGAGGATGTCCTACGACCGGTTCCTGCAGATGGATAAACTGCCGGCCGAGCGCGAGGATGGCGGGTTGCAGGCGGTGTTTGCGTCGGTTTTCCCGATCCAGGACTTCCGCGGCCTCTCGCAGCTGGAATTCGTCGATTATTCGATCGGGAATTGGGAATGCAAGTGCAGCCACCTGCGCGGGCTCCATCACCTGCGGGCCACCTGCCGGAATTGCGGCGCCTCGGTCGTCACCAACCCGTATCAGGTCGGCGACGTGATCTGCGTCAAGTGCGGCACCTTCAACCGCAACACGCCCACGTTCTGCAACAAGTGCGGCGACCCGGTGAGCCTGCAGCTCAAGTATGACGTGAACGAATGCCAGGAGCGCGGGATGACCTACGCCGCGCCGCTCCGCGTCACCATCCGCCTGACCACCTACGACAAGGACCCCGATACGGGCGCCAAGACCGTTCGCGACATCAAGGAGCAGGAAGTCTACTTCGGCGACATCCCCCTGATGACCGACAACGGCACCTTCATCATCAACGGCACCGAGCGCGTCATCGTCAGCCAGCTCCACCGCTCGCCGGGCGTTTTCTACGAAACCGCCAACAACCGCACCTACTTCCTGGGCAAGATCATTCCCTATCGCGGTTCGTGGGTGGAGTTCGAATACGACACCAAGAACCTGCTCTACGTGCGCATCGACCGGAAACGCAAGTTCCTGGGCACGATCTTCCTGCGCGCCCTTGGCATGAAGACGAGCGAAGATATCCTGCGCTCCTTCTATCACGTCGAACGGATTTCCCTGCACGACAACGAATTCTGGTGGAACCTGTCGGAAGGCCTGATCGACCGCAAGTTCAACCAGGAGATTCGCCATCCGCGCTCGGGCGAAGTGCTGGTCTCGGCCCACAAGCGCGTGACCGAGAACGCCTATAAGGAACTGGTCAAGGCCCGGGCGGATCAGGTAAAGGTTTTGCCGGCCGACCTCGAAGGCGCCTTCGTCGTCGCCGATCTCGTCAATCGGGATACGGGGGAAGTCGTCCTGGAATCGAACCGGCCGGTTACGATGGAAGCCTGGGCCAAGCTCGCCGAGGCCGGCGTCACCGACGTCGACGTCTTCTTCCCCGAGCGCGACGAGATCGGCACGATCATCAGCCGCACGCTCGAGAAGGACACCCTTCACAGCCAGCGCGAGGCCCTGATCGAGATCTACCGCAAACTTCGTCCCGGCGATCCGCCGACGCTCGAAACGGCCACCGCGCTCTTCCAGGGGATGTTTTTCGATCCCCGCAAATACGACTTCAGCAAGGTGGGCCGGCTCAAATTCAACACGAAGATCGGCCTCGAAACGCCCCTCGATCACCGCACCCTGGATACGTCCGACTTCGTTTCCGCCATCCAGTACCTGCTCAAGCTGCGCCGCAATATCGGCACGGTCGACGACATCGATCATCTGGGCAACCGGCGCGTGCGGGCCGTAGGCGAACTGCTCGAGAACCAGTTCCGCATCGGCCTGGTGCGCATGGAGCGCGCCATCAAGGAAAAGATGTCGGTGTATCAGGAAATGTCGACGGCGATGCCGCACGACCTGGTCAATGCGAAGCCGGTCATGGCGTCGATCCGCGAGTTTTTCGGATCGAGCCAGCTCAGCCAGTTCATGGATCAGACGAACCCGCTGAGCGAGGTCACGCACAAGCGGCGCCTGTCGGCCCTGGGGCCGGGCGGCTTGTCGCGCGAGCGCGCCGGATTCGAAGTCCGCGACGTGCACCCGACCCACTACGGGCGCATTTGCCCGATCGAGACCCCCGAAGGGCCAAACATCGGACTCATCAGCTCGCTTTCCTGCTACGCCCGGATCAACGAATTCGGTTTCATCGAGTCGCCCTACCGCAAGGTGAAAGAGGGCCGCGTCATCGACTACGTTCGCGTGCTCAACGGCGGCGATAGCGACTTGAAGGCCGGCGAGATCATCGAGCGGGAAAAACTCGACGAGATCAACGGGGCTCTCAAGCGCCACAAGGTCACCGACGCCCCCTTTTCCTTCTACCTCTCGGCCTGGGAAGAGGATCGTTACGTCGTGGCCCAGGCCAACGCCCCGCTCGACGAGCGCGGCCGGTTGACCAGCGATCTGGTGAACTGCCGTCAGGCGGGCAACTTCGTTCTCAAGAGCCGCCACGAAATCGACTACATCGACGTCTCCCCGAAACAGCTCGTATCGGTGGCCGCCAGCCTGGTTCCCTTCCTCGAAAACGACGACGCCAACCGCGCCCTCATGGGAGCCAACATGCAGCGCCAGGCCGTGCCGCTGATTCGCGCCGAAACGCCGCTGGTCGGCACCGGCATGGAGCGCGTGACCGCGCGCGATTCCGGCGCCGTTGTCCTCTGCAAGCGCGACGGCATCGTCGACCAGGTCGATAGCGAACGCATTATCGTCCGGGTCGAATCCGACCAGAGCGGGGTGCTGAGCCGCGAAGTCGGCGCCGACATCTATCAGCTCATCAAGTTCCGCCGCTCGAACCAGAACACCTGCATGAACCAGAAGCCTCTGGTCCGCGCCGGCGACCGCGTGCACCAGGGACAGGTGCTCGCCGACGGCCCCTGCACGGACAAGGGGGAGCTGGCGCTGGGCCGCAACGTGCTCGTCGCCTTCCTGCCGTGGCGCGGCTACAACTTTGAAGACGCGATCGTCGTCAGCGAGAAGCTGGTCAAGGAGGACTACTACACCTCCGTCCACATCGAGGAGCTGGAAATCGAGGCGCGCGATACCAAACTGGGCCCCGAGGAAATCACCCGCGACATTCCCAACATCAGCGAGGGTTTCCTGAGGAACCTCGACGAAGCCGGCATCATCCGCATCGGCGCCACCGTCCACTCGGGCGACATCCTGGTCGGGAAAGTGACCCCGAAGGGAGAAACCACGCTCACGCCGGAGGAAAAGCTTCTCCGCGCGATTTTCGGCGAAAAGGCCGGCGACGTCCGCGACGCATCGCTCTATTGCCCGCCGGGCATCGAGGGCACGGTCGTCGACGTGAAGGTATTCTGCCGCAAAGGCGCCGAAAAAGACGAGCGCCACAAGTCCATCGAAGCCGCCCAGATATCCAAACTCGAGCGCAACCTGGCCGATGAAATCCGCATTCTGACCGATGAAAGGCTCAAGCGCCTCACCGAACTGCTCGGCGGGGGCAAGCTGGTGTCCGACCTCCACGACGAGAAAACCAACAAGCGCCTGCTCACCAAGGGCACCGTGCTCGACCGCGAAATGCTCGACAAGATTTCCACCCGCAACCTCAAGCGGATTCGCCTGGCCGAGCGGGACCCGCTTCTGGTCGAGAAAATCGACGAGGTCGAGGAGATGACCTCGCGCCAGATCGAGGTTCTCCGCAAGATCACCGAGGAGCGGATCGAGAAGCTCAAAAAAGGCGACGAACTGCCACCCGGCGTGATCAAACTGGTCAAGGTGTTCGTGGCCATGAAGCGCAAGCTGTCGGTCGGCGACAAGATGGCCGGCCGCCATGGCAACAAGGGCGTCATCGCCCGCATCGTCCCCGAAGAGGACATGCCCTATCTGCCCGACGGCACACCGGTCGAGATCGTTCTCAACCCGCTCGGCGTGCCTTCCCGTATGAACGTCGGCCAGATTCTCGAAACACACCTCGGGTGGGCCGGCAAGGAGCTGGGGAACAAGGTCGCTCTCCTGTTCGACGACCACGTTCGCGCCGAAGCCTTGCGCAAGTGGCTCAAAGAGGTCTTCGGCCCGACGCCCATCTGGCATTCGCTCGCCGACCTGGCCGACGATGAACTGATCGATACGGCCCGCGGCTTTTGCGGCGGCATCAATTTCGCTTCGCCCGTTTTCGACGGCGCCCGCGAAAACGAAATCCGCCATCTTCTCGGAGAAGCCGGCCTGCCCAATACCGGCAAAACCGTTCTCCGCGATGGCCTGCGCGGCGAGCCGTTCGCCGAACCGATCACGGTCGGCTACATCTACATGTTGAAGCTGGCCCACCTGGTCGACGACAAGATCCATGCGCGGTCGATCGGACCGTATTCGCTCATCACGCAGCAACCGCTCGGCGGCAAGGCCCAGTTCGGCGGCCAGCGTTTCGGCGAAATGGAGGTGTGGGCGCTCGAGGCGTACGGCGCCGCGCACACCCTGCAAGAACTCCTGACCTGCAAATCCGACGACGTCTATGGCCGCGCCAAGATGTACGAGGCCATCGTCAAGGGAGAGCCCGGGATCGAACCGGGCGTGCCGGAATCGTTCAATGTGCTCGTGCGCGAGCTGCAGGCTTTGTGCCTGGACGTCGAGTTGACGAAGCGGCAGAAACCGCAGGAGCCTGCGGCCGACTGAGCCGCGGGCAAACGCTTTTCATTCCCGGGATTCCGGGAGGGGAGGATATCACCTTGTATCGCAGCAGCCCCTATGATCGGGCCAGTCAGATTGCCGATTTTGATTCGATCCGTATCTCTCTGGCCAGTCCGGAGAAGATCCGCTCGTGGTCGCACGGCGTCGTCACCAAGCCGGAGACCATCAATTACCGCACCTTCAAGCCGGAACGCGACGGCCTGTTCTGCGCCCGCATTTTCGGGCCGATCGCCGACTGGGAATGCCTGTGCGGAAAGTACAAGCGGATGAAGCACCGCGGCGTCATTTGCGACAAGTGCGGCGTCGAGGTCACGCTCAGCAAGGTGCGCCGCGAGCGCCTCGGGCACATCGAACTGGCTTCGCCCTGCTCGCACGTCTGGTTTTTCAAGGGCGTGCCGAGCCGCATCGGCTACCTGCTCGACATCTCGATGCGCGATCTTGAGCGCATCCTCTATTTCGAGACCTACGTCACGATCGATGCCGGCGAAGCGCCTCTCAAGGACCGGGAGCTGCTCGACGAGCAGAAATACCGCGACATCCAGCACGAGTATTCCGGCCGCTTCCGCGCCGGCATGGGCGCCGAAGCCATCAAGGAACTGCTGCGCCAGGTCGATATCGAGAAGCTGAGCGAAGAACTCCGCGAGAAAATGAAATCCGATCCCAGCCTGCAGAAGCGGATCAAGTATGCCAAGCGCCTGCGGGTGCTCGAGGCGTTCCGCAAGAGCGGGAACAAGCCCGAGTGGATGATTCTCGACGTGATCCCGGTGCTCCCGCCCGAGCTGCGGCCTCTGGTGCCGCTCGACGGCGGCCGGTTTGCCACCTCCGACCTCAACGACCTCTATCGCCGCGTCATCAACCGGAACAACCGGCTGAAAAAGCTGATGGAATTGCACGCGCCCGACGTCATCGTGCGGAACGAAAAGCGGATGCTGCAGGAAGCCGTGGACGCCCTGTTCGATAACGGCCGCCGCGGCCGCGTCCTGCGCGGAACCAACAACCGCCCGCTGAAATCGCTCTCCGACGGACTGAAGGGCAAGCAGGGCCGCTTCCGCCAGAATCTGCTCGGCAAGCGCGTCGATTACTCGGGCCGGTCGGTGATCGTTGTCGGTCCCGAACTCAAACTGCACCAGTGCGGCCTTCCCAAGCGCATGGCGCTCGAGCTCTTCAAGCCGTTCATCTATCACAAGCTGGAAGCCGCCGGCCATTGCACGACCATCAAGCAGGCCAAGGAAACCGTCGAGCGGCAGGACCCGGTCGTCTGGGACATTCTGGAAGAGGTGACGCGCCAGCATCCCGTTCTGCTGAACCGCGCCCCCACGCTTCACCGCCTCGGCATCCAGGCCTTCGAGCCGGTGCTGATCGAGGGCAAGGCGATCCGCATCCATCCCCTGGTCTGCCCGGCCTTCAACGCCGATTTCGACGGCGACCAGATGGCGGTTCACATCCCGCTCTCGCCCGAAGCGCAAATCGAAGCCCATGTGCTCATGCTCAGCTCCAACAACATCCTGTCGCCGGCCAACGGCATGCCGCTCGCCGTTCCCACGCAGGACATGGTGCTCGGCCTCTACTACATGACCAAGGCCAAGCCCGGCACCAAGGGCGAGGGACGCGCCTTCGGCTCGAACGAGGAAATCTACCTGGCGCTCGAAGCCCACGAGGTGGAACTGCTGACGCCGATCCGTTTCCGCTACACGGGGGACGTGATCGACCTCACCACCTCCTTCGACGATCAGGACGTTCTCCACACGGAAACGATCCACGTCGAACGCCAGTTCCTGAACACCACCGTCGGCCGGGTTATCTTCAACGATCACCTGCTGCCGGGCATGCCGTTCATCAACGGCTTGCTTAAGAAGAAGGGCGTCCAGCTCGTCGTGCAGTACGCCTATCTCCGCTACGGCCTGGATATGACGGTTCAGATTCTGGACCAGCTCAAGGCGCTCGGCTTTCTCTATGCCACCCATTCCGGCATCTCGATCGGGATCGTCGACATGGTCATCCCGGCCGACAAGGCGCGTCTGGTGGGCAACGCCGAACGCGAGGTCGTCAAGGTCCAGCAGCAATACCTCGACGGCGCCATCACCAACGGCGAGCGCTACAACAAAGTGATCGCCATCTGGGGTGAAGTCACCGAGCGCGTCGCCGACGAGATGTTCAAGGCGATGGAGGAACAGGACAAACAGGGAGCCCTCAACCCCATCTTTGTGATGGCCGATTCGGGCGCCCGAGGGTCCAAGCAGCAGATTCGCCAGCTCAGCGGCATGCGCGGCCTGATGGCCAAGCCTTCGGGAGAGATCATCGAAACCCCGATCACCTCGAACTTCCGCGAGGGCCTGACCGTGCTGCAGTACTTCATCTCGACGCACGGCGCCCGCAAGGGATTGGCCGATACCGCCCTGAAAACCGCCGACTCGGGCTACCTCACCCGCCGCCTGGTCGATGTGGCCCAGGACGTCATCATCGCCGAAAAGGACTGCGGAACGGCCGACGGCATCGTGGTCGAACCGTTGCTCGAAGCCGGCGTCGAAGTCGAGCCTCTGCGCGACCGCGTCGTCGGCCGCGTGTCGCTCGAGCGGATCCGCGATTACGAAGGAAACGTCATCGTCGACATCAACCAGGAAATCACCGAGGAACTGGCCAACTCGATCCAGGAAGCCGGTATCGAGCGGGTCAAGATCCGCTCGGTGCTCACCTGCGAATCCCGCCGCGGCACCTGCCAGCTTTGCTACGGACGCAACCTGGCCACCGGCCGTATGGCCGAGATGGGCGAAGCGGTCGGCGTGATCGCCGCCCAGTCCATCGGCGAACCCGGCACCCAGCTCACGATGCGGACCTTCCACATCGGCGGAACGGCCACGCGAGTCGGCGAACAATCGAAGGTCGAAGCCCGCAATTCCGGCTTTGCCCGCTTCCTCGATTTGAACGCCGTCGAGGGCCGCAGCAAGGGCCTGATCGCCATGAACCGGTCCGGCCTGATCGCCGTCGTCGACGAGAAGGGCCGCGAAAAGGAGCGCCACCACGTTGTCTACGGTGCCCGCTTGAAGGTCCGCGACGGCGAAGCGGTGCAGGTCAACCAGACGATGCTCGAATGGGACCCGTACACCTTCTCGATCCTCACCGAGACGGGCGGCACGGTCCAGTTCAAGGATCTTGTTACCGGACTCACCATCGAGGAGCAGGTTGACGAGGTCACGGGTCTGGCCCAGCTCGTCGTCACGCTGCCGCCGGGCGACGAAAAACATCAGCCGATGATTCTCGTCCGCGACTCGAGCGGCAAGACGCGCAAGAAATACCTGATGCCGTCCCGCGCCCACTTGATGGTCGCCGACGGCGACGAGGTCGCGCCGGGCGACATTCTGGCCAAGATCCCGCGCGAGACCACCCGCACCAAGGACATCACCGGCGGCCTGCCGCGCGTCGTCGAACTGTTCGAAACGCGCCGTCCCCGCGATTCAGCCGTGATCGGCGAGATCGACGGAATCGTCAAGTACGGCGAGATCTCCAAGGGCGCGCGAAAGATCTACGTCCAGAGCGAGGATGGCCGGACCACAAAGGAATACGCCATCCCCCGCGGCGTCCACATCAACGTTCAGGAAGGCGAACGCGTCCGGGCCGGCGAGGCGCTGATCGACGGTCCGCTCAATCCCCACGACCTGCTCGCCGTGCTGGGCGAGAAGTTCACCCAGGCGTACCTGGTCAACGCCGTGCAGGAGGTCTACCGCCTGCAGGGCGTCAACATCAACGACAAGCACATCGAGACCATCGTCCGCCAGATGATGCGCTGGGTGAAGGTCGAGGATGTCGGGGACACCAGCTTCCTGCTCGACGAACAGGTGGATAAATTCCGCTTCCGCGAGGAGAACGAGCGCGTCATTCGCGACGGCGGCCGGCCGGCGACCGGGCGTCCGCTCCTGCTCGGGATCACCAAGGCGTCGCTTTCGACCGATTCGTTCATCTCGGCCGCCAGCTTCCAGGAAACCACCCGCGTGCTCACCGAAGCCGCCATCGCCGGCAAGGTCGATTACCTGCGCGGGCTCAAGGAAAACGTGATCGTCGGACGGCTCATCCCCGCCGGCACCGGGTTCCACCACTACCGCGGCATCAAGCTGCTCACCGAGGTTCCCAAGGAGGAGATCGTTCCGGCCGAACTCACCGCCGAGGAGGCCGCAACGCTCGACTACCTTCGCAAGGACACCGGAGCCGTCGCCGAAAGCTAAACGCGCCTGGGCGGCCTTCGCGGCTGCCCAAGCCATTCAAGGGCGGGAAGCGTTCATCGCGCTTCCCGCCCTTTTTTCTTTCGCATGGGCCGGCGCAGATGGGACGCGAGCGGGGCGTTCGGGACATGGCACAAGGCCGGGGCACAAGTCCGGATGGGTAAAATCCGCGGCTATCTTTTGGTGGAAGACTTTGGCGAGGGGTCGATTTCGAAGTCCCAGACGTACATGTCGACCGTTTTCGTGGATGGCAGCATCTGCGCCAGCACATATTCGTCCGGGGAAAGGTCCTGGCTGGCGATCATCCGGTAGGTATCGCGATAGACGGGCTCGATCTTCACCGGGATCTCATTCGCGTCGGTTTTCTTCTGGCCCATATATTCGTCCAGGTAGGCGAATTCGCGGTCTTTGCCCTTCACCTTGGCCTGCATGAGCTGAAATTGCGGGACCGTTCCGCCACCCGTGCGATAGTAGAAAACCGGCTCGGAATCGGCGATTCGCGCTTTCGCCCGCTTGCCCGGCAGGAATATGGTGTAGCGGGTCGAGACGACGGGAACGGGCGAGATCAGCTTGACGACGAATCGCCCCTTGTTCAGCCGGCTTTTCGCCAGGTCTTCCTTGACCGGCACGAGGGAATGGCCGTTGAAAGCGAACAGCCCATCGCCCGAAGGGAGCAACACCCCCGGCGGCAAGCCGAGTCCGGCGTCGACGTCGAGGCGTCCCGGATGTTCCTCAAGGTCGACGCGGTGGGCCAGGGCGATCGCCTGTTTATCGCGCTCGCTGACCTCGGTGGCTGCCTTGCGCGTGGCGTCCCAATCGACCAGGCTCGCCGGTATCTCTTCCCACTCGGACCGCTCGACGCTATAAAACCGCACCCGGTCGCCGACCACCTGATACTGGCTGACGATTTGCACGGTGCCGTCTTTCAGTATCAGTTTCCGGCCGCGAATGGCGTCTTGGGCCGAAACGTTCGGAGGGGCGGATGAACCGGAGGGACCCGATTGCGCGGCCAGCGGCAGGCCCCCAACCAAAACCAGTGAAAGCATTACAAAAAGGAATGTGACCGTTTTTCGCATGGGCAACGCCGCCGAAGAGTCCACCGCAATCCTCAACGCCAACGCTTGCCCCGCATGCGGCTAAAGCGCCAGCTCTTTCTCTTAGGATAAGTCTGCGGGGAGGCGCCAGGCAATCACACCCGGCCGGTTTGCGCCGGCTAGGACTGGGGACTGGCGGCGCGCTCGAAGGCGTGCGCCAGGGCCAGAACGCGCGCCTCGCCGAAGTGGGGCCCGAAGATTTGCAGGCCCACGGGCAATCCCTCGCTCGTGGTGCCGCAAGGGATGGAAACGCCCGGCACGCCGGCCAGCGACCCGGTGACCGTGAAAATATCGGCCAGATACATGGCCAGAGGATCTCCCGTGTGCTCGCCCAGGCGAAAAGCGGGGATGGGGGAGGTGGGCGTCACCAGCAGGTCCACTGTTTCGAAGGCATTCTGGAAGTCGCGCGCAATCAGGGCGCGCGCCTTCTGCGCTTTCAAATAGTAGGCCTCGTAATAGCCGGCCGAAAGGGCGTAGGTGCCCAGCATAATGCGCCGCTTCACTTCGGCGCCGAATCCGCCCCCGCGCGTCTTGCGGTACATATCGGCCAGCGAATCGGCGGGAACGCGCAGGCCGTAGCGCACCCCGTCGTAACGCGCGAGGTTGGAGCTGGCCTCGGCGGTGGCGATCAGATAGTAGGTCGCCACGGCATATTCGGTGGCGGGCATCGATAGCTCCACCAGGCGGCAGCCCAGGTGCTCGATCGCCTGGATGCCCGCTTCGACCCTGGCCCGCACTTCGGGATGGATCCCTTCGGCAAAATACTCGCGCGGCACACCCACGCGAAGCCCCGCGACAGGCTTGCCGATTTCGGCGACATAATCCGGCACGGGGAGGCTCGCGGAGGTGGCGTCGCAGGGATCGTGGCCCGCGATGACCCCCAGCAGGGCCGCGGCATCGGCGACGCTGGCCGTCATCGGCCCGATCCGGTCGAGCGAGGAGGCGAAAGCCACCAGGCCGTAACGCGACACGCGCCCGTAGGTCGGCATGAGCGCCGAAATGCCGCAGAATGACGCCGGTTGCCGCACCGATCCGCCGGTATCGGTGCCGAGCGCGGCCACGGCCAGGCCCGCGGCGACGGCCGCCGCCGAGCCACCGCTCGAGCCGCCCGGCACGTGATCGGGCGCGACGGGATTGCGCACCGGTCCATAGGCCGAGTTCTCGTTGGAGCTGCCCATGGCGAATTCGTCGCAATTCGTTTTTCCCAAAACGACGGCGCCGGCTCCCTCCAGCCGAGTCACGGCGGTGGCATCGTAGGGCGGCCGGTACCCTTCGAGGATGCGCGAGGCGCAGGTGGTGGCGACGCCGCGCGTCGCGAGAACATCTTTCACCGCCAGCGGAAGGCCGGCCAACGGCGGCAACTCACCTCCCCGCGACACCATTCGGTCCACGCGGTCGGCCTGGGCGTAGGCGCGTTCCGGGCAGAGGGCGAGATAGGCGTTCAGGCGGGGATTTTCGCGCTCGATGCGGGCGTAGTATTCATCAATCAGCTCGCGCGCCGAAAATTCCTTCGCCGCCAAGCCGGCCCGCACGCCGGCAACCGTATATTGGGAAGCGGCCGTCATGGCTCGCGCTCGATAACTTTGGGCACGCGGAAAAAGGGCGGCCGGGCATCCGGGGCCGCGGCCAGGGCGTCGCCCGTGACGCCGGCCGGGCGCACCTCGTCCTCCCGCCAAATGGCCGCGCCGGTTCCGGAGGCGACGACCTGGGCCAGGGGATCGACGCCGCTCGTATCCAAACGATCGAGATTTTCGACGTAGGTGAGGATTTGATCGAGCTGGCGGCGATAGGTTTCGATCTCGCTTTCGGTCAATTCGAGATG